>JAHYJK010000032.1 GCA_019429225.1 Anaerolineaceae bacterium | reverse complement strand
AGGGACCATCCACATGGTGGTGGTGAAGGTCGTTCACCTGTTGGTATGCCAGGACCTAAAACTCCGTGGGGTAAACCAACATTGGGATACAAGACCCGCCGGAATAAAACAACGAGCAAATACATTGTTCGTCGTCGTTCAAGCGGTAAACGCGGATAGAAAGATGCTAAAGGTTTGAGAGGATAATTATGTCTCGATCGTTGAAAAAAGGGCCATTTGTTGAGCCAAAATTATTAAAGAAAATTGAGCAAATGAATGCCCGTGGAGAAAAAAAGGTGGTCCGTACCTGGAGCCGCGCGAGTGTGATCTTCCCACAAATGCTGGGACACACAATCGCAGTCCATGATGGTCGCCGACATGTTCCGATTTACATAACCGAGAACATGGTGGGTCATCGTTTAGGTGAATTTGCACCAACCCGAACTTTCCGCGGTCACGTTGCTGAAAAATCTTCAAAAGGGAGATAAGATATGGCAACTGACATTAGTGCAAAATTAAGCTATTTACCGATTTCTGCGCAGAAGGTTCGCCTCGTGGTGGACACTGTACGTGGAAAACCTGTAGTGGACGCAATCAATACACTGAAATTCCTGCAAAAAAGTGCAGCAAAACCTGTAGAAAAATTGTTGACCTCAGCAGTATCCAACGCGGAAGAAAATTTCGGTATTAGCCGGGATGACTTATTTGTTTATATGATCACCGCAGATGAAGCACCAACACGTCGTTGGCGTCGATTTGGTGCCCGTGGTAGGTTTAAGCCGATTTTACGTCGAACATCGCACGTCAATGTGGTCTTACGTGAACGGCAATAAACCAGGACCGATCATTAGCTAACAAAGGAAATGTAGGAGAAAATATGGGTCGAAAAGTTCATCCGATAGGTTACCGATTGGGCATCATTCAGCCCTGGGACGCTCGTTGGTTTGCAAAAAATAATAAATATGGCGAGCACTTGAATCAAGATCTTGCAATTCGTAAGATGTTGAAGGAATACTCGGTGAAGGCTGGCGTATCTCGAATTGAGATCGAACGCTTCCCAAGTAAAATTCGTGTGATTGTTCACACAGCCAAACCAGGGATTTTGATTGGTCGTAAAGGTGAAAATGTCAAAAAAGTCCGAAGTGATTTAGAAACCTTAACCGGGCAAAAAGTAGATTTGGATATCAAAGAAATTAAAAATCCCGATCTGGATGCTTTCCTGGTCGCGGTTAATATTGCCGGACAAATTGAACGTCGTGTTGCTTATCGTCGCGCCATGAAACGTGCGATTAGCCAGGCAATTCGACAGGGCGGTAAAGGCTGCAAAATTCAGGTATCTGGCCGATTGGCTGGGGCTGAAATGGCACGCACAGTCTGGCTGCGAGAAGGTCGCGTTCCATTGCAGACCTTGCGTGCAGACATTGATTTCGCCCGTTATGAAGCCTTGACTACTTACGGTCAAATCGGTATCAAAGTATGGATTTACAAAGGCGACGTTTTGCCCGAGGCGGAAGAGAAATTCGAACGCACCGAAGGCGTATACGTTAGTGAGTAGTAAGGAGAAATAATTGCTATGTTGATGCCAAAACGTGTTAAATGGCGTAAGCAAATGCGTGGTCGTATGCGCGGAAAAGCATTACGAGGAGCAGAGCTGCTGAATGGTGAATTTGGCTTACAGGCTCTTGAACCTGGTTATGTTTCAGCACGACAGATCGAAGCTGCCCGTAGAGCGATTGTGCGTTATATGAAGCGACGTGGTAAGGTATGGATCCGAATCTTCCCTGATAAGCCATATACCAAGAAAGCAGCTGAAACCCGTATGGGTAAAGGTAAGGGTAATGTGGAATACTGGGTGGCGGTTGTCCGACCAGGTCGCATAATGTTCGAGTTGGCTGGAGTGCCGGAAGAAGCAGCCTTGCACGCTTTAAAACAAGCTAGTTACAAGTTTGCAATTAAGACAAAAGTTGTTGGCCGCACTGAAGAGACAGTAGGAGAGCAAGAAGAATGAAAACAGCTGATATTCGAAACATGTCCGATGAGGAAATTCGAAGCCGTATCGATGATACACGCCAGGAATTAATGAACTTAAGGTTTCAGGTTGTTACTGGTCAGCTAACAGATACGAGTCGATTAAAAAGAGTTCGCCGCCAGGTCGCGCAATTGGAGACAATTCTTCATGAGCGAGAGCTGGAACGAGCTAAGGAAGGTGAAGCATGAATAGTCGACGTCGATTAACCGGTGTTGTCACCAGCGATAAAATGATGAAGACCGTGATTGTTGAAGTTACAAGCACATTTCGTCATCCTCTTTACAAAAAAGTGGTGCATAGCAAAAAACGCTTCAAAGCCCATGATGAATTAGGATGCAGTGTTGGTGATAAGGTCGAAATTGTTGAAAGCCGTCCGCTTTCCAAAGAAAAACGCTGGGTTGTGCAATCGATTATCCGTCGTACCGGAGAACCAGCTGATGCTGGAAAGATTGTTGAAGGAGAATAGGTATGATCCAGCAAGAGTCGAGACTAAAAGTTGCTGATAATACCGGAGCAAAGGAACTTCTGGTTATCCATGTGATGGGTGGTTCAGTGGTTCATTATGGCAGAGTTGGAAGTATTGTTGTAGCGACAGTAAAATCAGCTGCACCGCAAGGTTCTGTGAAGAAGAGTGATATTGTCAAAGCAGTAATCGTGCGTTGTGCAAAAGAATGGCGTCGTGAAGATGGTTCTACCATCCGGTTTGATGATAATGCCGCCGTAATTCTTGATGGCGAAACGCAGAATCCAAAAGGGACCCGTATCTTTGGGCCTGTTGCACGTGAATTACGTGAAAAAGGCTTTATGAAGATCGTCTCACTGGCTCCGGAAGTTCTTTAGGAAAATGGTAGGAGTATAGCCAATGAGTACAAAAATTCGTAAAGGCGACACAGTAATCATTATTACAAGTCGTGAAGAAGATAAAGGTAAAAAGGGTGAGGTCATTAAAGTTTTGACTGAAGATAAACGTGTGGTGGTGCAGGGTGTTAACCTGCGCAGCAAACATCAAAAACAAGTTCAGTCACAAGGACGAACCATTAACCCTGGTATGGTGCGCTTCGAATCATCTATTGATATTTCTAATGTGATGTTGATTTGCCCAAAATGTGGAAAACCAACCCGTGTTGGAATTTCAGACCAGGGTGAGAAGAAGTCAAGAATTTGCAAAAAATGCAATGCCTTAATTGATGAATAGGCCGACTGGGAGTTAGAGAATGAATGCATTAAGAGAAAAGTATCAAAACGAAGTTGTGCCTGTATTGATGAAGGAATTAGGTTTAAAAAACCCGAACGAATTACCTCGAATCAGTAAAGTTGCTGTCAATATTGGTATGGGTGAAGCACTTGATAATCCCAAATCCCTCGACGCAGCAGTAAACGATTTGAAAACGATTACCGGGCAACAACCAGTTGTTACCAAAGCTTCTAAAAGTATTGCTGCTTTCAAGCTTCGTGAAGGTCGAGAAATCGGTGCAAAAGTGACCTTACGTGGAGATCGCATGTGGGCGTTCTTAGATCGCTTATTAAACATCGCACTTCCCCGTGTGCGTGACTTTCGTGGTATTTCCCCCGATTCATTTGATGGACGTGGAAACTATACACTTGGTTTACGAGAACAATTAATATTTCCTGAAATTGACTTTGATAAAGTCGACAAAGTTCGTGGATTGGAAATCACAATTGTAACTACCGCAGAATCCGATGATGTATCTCGACTATTATTAGGCTTGTTAGGCATGCCATTCAGAAAGGAATAATATGGCAAAGAAGTGTATGGAATATCGTGAAAAACGTCGAAAATTCTCCGTGCAGGTGCGTAATCGCTGTGCTCGTTGTGGTCGCCCGCGTGGATTTATTCGTCGATTTGGTCTGTGTCGTATTTGCTTCCGCGAATTATCGCTGGAAGGTCAAATTCCAGGCGTAAAGAAATCATCGTGGTAGTTCTCAAGTGGAGGTATTAGCATGAGTGTTAACGATCCAATTGCCGATATGCTGACACGTATTCGCAATGGTTTGATGATCCAACAGGCAGCAGTTGCGATGCCAAATACAAAAGTGAAAGTTGAAATCGCAAGAATCCTGAAGGAAGAGGGCTACATTGAGGACTACGAAGTGGTTGAAGGTGAAAAGCCCTATTTGGCTACGTTGAGAGTCAAATTGAAATATGTTGGTGAACGTCGTTTCAGACGACCGGTGATCTCAGGGATTGAGCGTGTTAGCCGCCCAGGGCGCCGATACTATACAAAGAAACAAGACATTCCTTGGGTACTCTCAGGGATGGGTATTTCCATTCTTTCCACACCAAAAGGTGTGATGACAGGGCAACGTGCTCGCCAGCTAAATGTTGGTGGTGAGATCCTCTGTAAAGTCTGGTAACCCTGAATGTCAAGGAGGTAGGAAGTGTCGCGTATAGGACGTTTACCGGTAACCGTTCCGGCTGGTGTGGAAGTCAAAATCAATGGCTTGCATGTTCATGTCAAAGGACCCAAGGGTGAATTGGAATATCAATTCAATCCGGAAGTCAAAATTGAACGTGAAGGTGATGATATTATTGTTTCCCGATTGGCTGAAGAAGCAACATATCGATCTTTGCATGGAACGACCCGGGCATTAATTCAAAACATGGTAACAGGTGTAAGCACAGGCTTCACCGTTGTTTTACAGGTTCAAGGTGTTGGTTACCGCGCCGAATTGAATGGTAAGAACCTGATGCTGTATGTTGGATATTCTCATCCAAAAGAAGTAGAGCCACCAGCTGGTATTAGCTTTGAAGTTGATACCCGCGCAGGCTTAATCAAAGTGATGGGATTCGACAAACAGCAGGTCGGTCAGGTTGCGGCAAATATTCGCAAAATCCGCCCAGTAGAGCCTTACAAAGGTAAAGGTTTATTCTACCAGGGTGAGCGCATTCGCCGTAAAGCTGGTAAATCTGGAAAGAAATAGAATAGGTGAACGTAAATGGCAAAGCTGAGTCGTAAAGAACAACGTTTGCGAAGACATGCACGTGTGCGTAAATATATCAGTGGTAATGCAGAACGCCCTCGATTGGCAGTTTTTCGCAGCAGTGAAGAAATTTACGCCCAGGTGATTGATGATGTTGCTGGTCATACAATGGCCGCTGCTTCAAGTATTGATCATGCATTGCGTGATCAGGTTGACGGTAAAACCAAGACTGAAAAATCTCGCCTGGTTGGTAAGCTGGTGGCAGAACGTGCGAAAGAAAAAGGGATCACTAAAGTCGTTTTCGATCGCGGTGGTTTTCGCTACATCGGCCGAGTCAAGGCCCTCGCAGAGGCAGCCCGCGAGGCTGGCTTGGAGTTTTAGGAAAAGAAAGGGCCTGACATATGGAAAAGAAAGAATTTCTTAGTATGGAACAACAGTATGATGAACGCGTAATTGAAATCGCCCGTGTGGCCAAAGTTGTAAAAGGTGGTCGTCGATTCCAATTCCGTGTCGCGGTTGTAGCTGGTGACAATAATGGTCGTGTTGGTCTCGGTGTAGGTAAAGCAAACGCAGTACCTGATGCAATGCGAAAAGCAACTGAACGTGCTCATAAAAACATGAGATCCGTTTCAGTTTACAGCACAACCATCCCACACATTGTTAATGGTAAAGTAGCTGGTGCTAAAGTAATGTTGAAACCTGCTTCACGTGGAACTGGTGTTATCGCTGCAGGTGGTGTACGCGCTGTATTAGAAGCCGCTGGAATTCGAGACATTTTAACCAAGTCACTCGGAAGTGCTAATGTACTCAATGTTGTAAAGGCTACATTCGACGCTCTGGATCAATTAAAATCACCAGAAGAGGAAGCAACTCGCCGCGGAAAATCCGTGAAGGAAATGTTGCCTTTCTGGGATCGGAGGAAGAATGCCTAGGAAAAAAGCTGAAGAAAAGAAAAAAATGTTACGAATTACGTTGGTGAAAAGTGCAATTGGCTATTCCGAACGCCATAAAGCAACTGTTCGTGCATTAGGCTTAAGAAAAATGAATCAATCGGTGGTCCAGGAAGATAACCCAACCATTCGTGGTATGTTGTCTAAAGTGAATCATCTTGTAAAAATTGAAGAGCAGGTGGAAGAATGAAACTGAATGATCTTATCCCCAATGAAGGATCGCGAAAATCTCGCAAGAGAGTTGGGCGTGGTATCTCTGCGGGTCAGGGTAAGACAGCCGGTAAAGGAACTAAAGGTCAGAACTCTCGTTCTGGTGTAGGTGGCAACCTGTACCGACAGGGTGGCAACCTGCCGTTCTACCGCCGTCTTCCGTTCATGCGTGGTGAAGGTTTCACCCCACCAAATCGTGTTGAATATAATGAAATTAATCTCAGTCAACTGGCAAAATTTGAAGCCAATTCTGAAGTCACACCTCAAATATTAGCTGAATTGAATTTGTTACACAAAAATAGCAATCCAGTTGTTATTTTAGGTCGTGGTGAAATTTCAGTTCCTTTGACTGTGAAGGTTCAACGCATAACAAAAACCGCTCAAGAAAAAATTGAAGCGGCTGGTGGAAAAGTGGAATTGATTGCCTGAGAGCAATCATTAAAGGAGACCAACAAATGAAACGGTCCGCTTGGCGCTATTTATTCAAATCTGAGGATATTCGTAAGAAATTACTGATGACATTGCTGTTACTGGTAATTTACCGGTTGGCAGCCAACGTGCCGGTTCCTGGGATTAACCGTGAGGTAATCGCAGGCTTAGTAAGCCAGGGTGGAGCAGCAGGCAATCTATTAGGATTGCTTGACTTGCTTTCCGGTGGAACAATTTCTAATTTTTCCATTCTGGCAATGGGTGTTTATCCTTACATTACAGCACAAATTATTCTCCAACTATTGGTTCCGATCATTCCTGCATTGGAAGCGAAGATGAAAGAAAACCCACGTGAGGGTCAAAAGTGGATGGAACGCTGGACAGTTATTCTGACCGTCCCCATGGCTTTGCTCTCTGCTGTTGGTCAGATTAATATTTTCAATTCCATGGCTCAACAGATGGGTGGTCAATCCGTTCTTACATTTCAGTTTGGTTTTGCAGAAGGAAATTTAATTCCTACATTAACCATTTTAGTGAGTATGATGGCCGGTACTATGTTTGGTATTTGGCTGGGTCAATTAATTTCGGAGTATGGTATCCCAAAGCAAGGTCTATCATTAATCATCTTTGCGGGTATCGTTGCTCAAATTCCAAGAAATTTAGTGAGCTTGTTTGCTGATCAAACAAATGGCTGGTGGTTATTCCTTATGACAATTGTTATTCTTGTATTAACCATTTTCGCAATTGTGTTTGTGCAACAAGGCCGCCGGCATGTACCAGTACTTTTCCCTGGAAGACGCATTGGAAGCCGCATGTCAATGCCAGTTCGCAGTAGCTTACCATTAATGGTGAATATGGCTGGTATGATCCCGTTGATTTTTGCACAATCAATTATTACATTCCCAGCAATTTTGGCTTCGTATTTTATGAATAGCAATGCCACCTGGGTAGCCAATTTCTCAACCGGGGTTTACAACCTATTCAATGGACAGAGTATTGCTTATGCAATTATGTTTTTCCTGATGGTAGTTCTGTTTACTTTCTTCTATACCGATGTGCTTTTTGCACAACAAAACTATGGTGACAATCTGAAACGTCAGGGTGCTCAAATTCCTGGTGTCTTACGAGGTGCTCCAACCCAGAAATATTTAACAAAAGTACAACGACGAATCACATTTCCAGGTGCTTTGTTCCTCGGTCTGGTTGCAGTATTACCTTACATTGTCAGCCTTCTTTTACCACAAAGTATTAGTGGAGCAAGTTTGTTCCTCATCAACTCTGCAGGTTTGCTGATCGTTGTAGGTGTAGTGCGTGATACCTTCAATATTATCGAGACTGAACTGAAGTTACACGGTTACGAAGAAAGTTTGATCAAAGGTTAGTTAGGGAACCAATCTAATGGCAAAATTTATTGTATTACTAGGACCTCCTGGAGCTGGAAAAGGAACACAAGCACAGATCATATCCAAGACATTGAATCTTGCCCATATTTCATCTGGTGATATTTTTCGAGAGAATTTGAAAAAACAAACAGAACTTGGAAAATTAGCACAGACGTATATGGATCGAGGTGCACTTGTCCCTGATGATGTGACGATTGCGATGATTCAGGAACGCTTAAGTCGTCCGGATTGCAGTAAAGGAGCTTTGTTGGATGGATTTCCACGAACACCTACGCAAGCTAAAGCACTCGACGAAATGTTGGGTAAAACAAATCAAGAAATTGATTGTGTGCCTTACATTAATGTTCCGGCTGAGGTTCTGATCGAGAGATTAAGTGGAAGGTGGACATGCCCAACCTGTGGTTTTGTCTATCACGAAAAATTTAATCCACCCATCAATCCAGGAATCTGTGATAAAGATCAAAGCGAACTTTATCAACGTGCAGATGACAAAGTTGAAACTGTTAAGAAAAGAATTGATGTTTACTGGGAGCAGACATCTCCATTAATTGAATACTATCAAGAGAATGATCTGCTTTTGGAAATTGATGGTACACAAACAATTGAGAAAGTCTCTTCCCAATTACTTGATTCAATTCAAAGGAGAAATTCCTGATGATGTCATGGGAACGCCAGATCACTATTAAATCTAAGAGAGAACTGGAGATAATGCGAACAGCAGGAAAAATCAACGCTGAAGCATTACAGGCTGTTGCGGATTTAACTCAACCTGGTGTTACAACTGCAGAATTAAATGAAGCCGCTGATGCCGTACTCAAAAAAAATGGCGTTTATTCACCATTTTTAAATTATCCTGGAGCATATCTATACCCAGCCAGCACAACGATCAGTGTAAATGAAGAGTTGGTGCATGGTATCCCGGGAAAAAGAGTATTGAAAGAGGGCGATATTGTTTCGGTTGATTGTGGTACTGTGTATGAAGGGTTTGTAGCAGATTCAGCTATCACAGTACCTGTTGGCGAAGTTTCCGAACTCACACGTAAACTCTTGGCGGTAACAGAAGAATCATTGTATGTTGGAATCAAACTCATGGTACCTGGAAATCGGGTTGGAGACGTATCTTCTGCAATTCAAAAATTTGTTGAGGATAAAGGTTTCTTCGTGACCAGAGAGTACACAGGACATGGTGTTGGTAGAGAAATGCATGAAGGTCCACAGGTTCCAAATTATGGAGTACCTGGAAGAGGAATTCTACTTCGTCCAGGTATGACGATCGCTTTGGAACCAATGGTACTGATTGGCACCCCTGCAACCCGTGTTTTGAAGGATCAATGGACAGTAATCTCGGCTGATCGTTCTTTGACAGCTCATTATGAACACACCGTTGCAGTTACCGAAGACGGACCTGTCATTTTGACAATGCTGGAGGATGGAAGCAAGCCTGGACGAAAAATGTAAGTAGAGGTATAATTGCGGCTTTGGCTGTAAATTAGCGAGTTATTGAGGAGTTGTGATGAAAGTATCACCATCGATTAAAAAAAGATGCACAAAGTGCAAAATTGTAAAAAGACATGGCAGGTTGATTGTAATCTGCGAAAATCCAAAGCATAAACAGCGACAGGGCTAAGAGGACTTATGGCGAGAATTGAAGGTGTAGATTTACCGCGCAATAAGCGCATTGAAGTGGCCTTAACCTATATTTATGGTGTTGGACCTACACGTGCTAAAGAAATTTTGGCACTGACTAGGGTAAACCCGGATACACGTGTACGTGATCTCACAGAAGACGATGCAAATTTACTGCGTGAATACATTGCAAAGAATTTTATTGTTGAAGGTGATTTACGACGTGCCGTGCAGATGAACATTAAACGGTTAGTTGAAATTGGTTGCTATCGTGGTTTACGCCACAGACGTAGTCTGCCAGTTCGTGGTCAACGAACTCGTACCAACGCTCGTACCCGCAAGGGTCCAAAACGTACGGTAGCTGGTCGTGGCCGACGAAGAGGCGCAACAAAGAAATAATCCTGATTGGATTATTGATTGGGAATGGTATAACACCCCTCTTACATACCGCGGCAACCCAATCAGTATACAAACAGGTTATGATGTTGAGAACTGAATTAAGAGGTTAGTGAGGAAAAATGGCTCAAAACGTACGAACAGCTAGACGCTCTGCTTCGGCTCGAAAAGTGAAGCGACAATTATCCACCGCTGAGGTGCATATATTTGCTTCATTCAACAACACAATTGTGACTGTATCAGATTTACAGGGAAACACAGTTTGTTGGGCGAGTTCTGGATCAGCGGGTTTTAAGGGTTCTCGTAAAAGCACACCATTTGCAGCACGCTTGGCTGCTGAACAAGCACTCAAAACTGCACAACAAATGGGTGTACAGGAAGTGGATCTTATTATCAAAGGTCCCGGACCTGGACGTGAATCTGCAATCCGTGCCATTCAAGGCATGGGAATTAAAGTCCGTTCAATCGCAGATATTACACCGGTACCTCATAATGGTTGCCGGCCACCGAAGAAACGCCGCGTCTAAATCAGATTAAGAGAGGGTAGTTATGGCAAGATATACCGGTCCGGTATGTAAATTATGTCGGCGCGAAGGAGAAAAACTCTACCTAAAAGGTGCGCGCTGCTTCAGTCCAAAATGTGCATTAGAAAAGCGCAATTATGCTCCTGGCATTCATGGTCGTGCTCAATCGACTCGTTCTGATAGAGGTTCCGACTATTCACGCCAGTTGCGTGCAAAACAGCGTGCTCGCCGCACATATGGTGTTTTGGAACGTCAATTCAGACGTTATTATTCAGACGCCTTGAGAAAACGTGGTTTGACAGGTTTGAACTTGCTTCAATTACTGGAATTACGTCTCGATAATGTTGTTTATCGCCTTGGCCTGGCAGATAGCCGCGCACAGGCACGTCAATTGGTCAATCATGGCCACTTCACCGTCAATGGCATTAAAGCTGACATTCCTTCCATGATCTTAAAGGTTGGGGATGCTGTGACATTGCGTGAAGGTTCAGCTAAACTTGATTTCTTCAAGGATATGGCTGAAGTTGCAGAAAAAAGAGCGTCATCATTATGGCTCGATCGTGATTTAGGTAAAATGAGTGGCAAAGTTACTCGTTTTCCAGAACGCGCCGAGATCGATGGCACCCTTGATGAACAGTTGATTGTTGAGTATTACTCACGGTAATGAGAATTATAAAAATGAGTTCACTGAGTTATCTGGAAGGGGTGAAACGTGTGCGCCTTAAGTAGTATGGTAACGCCGAAAGTAGAACGAGAAGCCGAAGCGAGAAATTACGGTAAATTTATCATCAGTCCCCTAGAGAGGGGATACGGTGTCACCCTTGGCAATACATTACGCCGAGTACTGCTTTCCTCGCTGGATGGAGCAGCGGTCACTTCCGTACGGATTTCGGATGTCCTGCATGAGTTCAGCGACATTCCAGGAGTACGGGAAGACGTAATTCAGGTGATGCTTCAAATTAAGCAATTACACTTAATTCTGCATGATACTGATTCAGCCCATTTACACCTGGAAGTTCGCGGAGAAGGTGTGGTCACTGCGGCGGATATTCAAGTACCGGCTGAAGTGGAAGTTGTGAATCCAGAGTTGTATTTATTTACTGTTGATGATAATCAAACTCGGTTAGAAATTGACTTTACTGTTGAACGTGGTCGTGGGTATTCTCCTGCATCCGATCGTAGTGGTCGTTTACCAATTGGTGAATTACCTGTGGATGCAATATACACCCCCGTTCGACGTGTAAACTATATTGTAGGGTCTGCCCGAGTTGGTCAAAGCACTAATTTTGATCGTTTGGAACTGGAAATTTGGACAGATGGAACTGTGGAACCTGAAAAAGCTCTTGGTGAAGCTTCTAAAGTTCTCATTGACCATTTACGCTTCATTTCTGGTATTTCTGAAGAAACTTTTGTTGTAAGTAGTGAACAGGAGCCTACTGGTGGAAGTCGATTAACCAGTGAAGCTGCTGAGACACCTATCGAGAACCTTGATTTATCAGTTCGTGTTTTCAATTCGTTGAAACGAACGGGTGTAACCACTGTTGGTGATGTACTTGACTTACTGGAAAAAGGTGAAGAGGCAGTGATGTCCATTCGCAATTTTGGTGAGAAAAGCCTGGATGAGTTACGCCAAAAAATGATTGAAAAAGGTTTCCTACAACAAGATGAAGAAGAAGATGAGACGGAGTAAGCAACTATGCGTCATCGTGTAGCAGGTTACAAACTTGGTCGTACAACTGACCAACGCAAAGGACTACGCCGAACTATGATACGGCAGCTTTTTGAACATGAGCGAATTCAAACGACTCGTGCCAAAGCAGCTTCCATTCGTGGTGAAGCAGAACGTCTAATTACTGTTGCGCGCAATAGCGCCGAAGGTAGTGACATTGATAAAGTGAACGCTCGCCGTTTGGTAGCTGCGCGTCTCGGGAATGCTCCCGAAATCGTGAAAAAATTATTTGATGATATTGCACCTCGCTTCAGTAACAGAAAAGGTGGCTATACCCGAGTTCTTAAATTGGGTCCCCGTTTGGGAGATGCCGCTGAAATGGTGTTATTGGAGTTGGTGGAAGAATAATTCCTCCGGGATTTCCGGAAGAAATGGCACTTTACCAAGTCAAAATAGCTTATGATGGGTCCGAATTCTTTGGCTTTCAACGCCAGGGAGAAGCCCGCACTGTGCAGCTAGAGATTGAGAACTCCCTGAGAAAAATTGGATGGGATGGTCAAACAATCACTGCAGCGGGAAGAACGGATACTGGAGTACATGCCTCAGGTCAGGTGATAGCGTTTGATTTTGAGTGGAAACACTCAGAAGAAGCCCTAAAAAAAGCATTAAACGCCAATCTACCAGAGGATGTTGCAGTACATGCGGTAAAGGTGGCAAATGAGGTTTTCCACCCCCGTTTTGAAGCAATTTCCCGTTGCTATCATTACCGCATTTACTGTCAACCCACCAGAGATCCATTGCGTGATCGTTACGCGTGGAGAGTATGGCCTCCGGTATCATTCCAGGATCTGCAACTTGCAGCAAAGGAACTGATTGGTACGCATAATTTTGCGGCTTTCGGCTCACCTCCCAAAAAAGGTGGTAATACAATTCGCACGATTTTTGAAGCGAATTGGGTTAGCCACCCGGAGGAATTCCTTTTCCAGATCAAGGCAAATGCTTTTCTCTACCACATGGTTAGGAAAATTGTCTTTTTGCAAGTAAAGATAGCGCAAGGAGTTTGGACATTAGATCAATTACGCGATGGTGTACACCATCAAGTAGGTCAATTGCCAGGATTGGCAATTCCGAATGGGCTAGTTTTGGTACAGGTTCAATATCAAAATAAAATTTTTGATGAATAAAAAAGGTAAAAACCCTTTTGTTTAAGAGAAAGGATGACCGTGGAAAAGACGTATGTCATAAAAGGCACACCCGAATCGAACTGGCTACTGGTTGATGCCAAGGGTCAGAAGCTCGGACGCCTGGCCACGCAAATAGCCAGTTATTTGTTGGGAAAACACAAACCGACATATACACCAGGTGTTGATATGGGCGATTTTGTTGTTGTGATCAATGCAAAAGATCTTGATATTGATCAAAAAAGATTAGATACAAAAATGTATCATCACCATTCGCATTATCCGGGTGGATTGAAGAGCGTAACGATGCGCCGCCAAATGGAAACATATCCGGATCGTGTTATTCGCGCAGCAGTTTGGGGAATGATGCCTCATACCAAACAGGGGCGGCAATTAATTAAACGCCTGCGAATATACTCCGGTGCTGAGCATCCTCATGAAGCTCAGAAACCTGAAGCTGTAGCGTAAAGGAGATTGATTTATGGCACAATATTATGAAGGTATAGGCCGAAGAAAACAGAGTACTGCTCGTGTTCGACTTACTTCTGGTTCTGGTAAGTTTCTTATTAATGAAAAACCACTGGATGTTTATTTTGGCCGCTTAGGTGATATGGATTCAATTCTGTCTCCCTTCAATGTGGTAGATCAAGATAATTCTGGTTTTGATGTATCAGTAAAAGTCAGTGGTGGTGGCGTTAATGGTCAGGCAGATTCTGTACGTTTGGGTTTAGCTCGTGCATTTGTAAAAATGAACGAAGACTATTTGTCCTCACTCCGAAAAGCTGGTTTGTTAACCCGAGATGCTCGTGTAAAGGAACGTAAGAAACCAGGTCTTAAGAGAGCGCGTAAAGCACCTACTTATACAAAACGTTAATTCTTTTAGCTCTACTAAAAAAATCACAGAACTTGAATTGTTTTACAATCAGGTTCTGTGTTGTTAATTAAATCTGGGTTAGAATTCTTACCAACGAAGGATTGCGAATTAAATATTAGATAATCAGGTGAACAGCGTGGAATCTTTTACAGGAATAACAATTATTGGTCTTGGACCGGGAAATATCGATTTACTCACAAAACAAACCTGGGAGTTATTAAATCAATTAGATTTAATTTATTTGCGGACAGCTCAGCATCCAGCTGTGGGAGGATTTCCAAAGAATATACAAATCATAAGTTTTGATGAGTATTATCAAAAATTCAATGATTTTGATGAAGTTTACGAAAAAATTGTTGATACGATCATTGAGAAAGCCAGTGAAGGAAAATCGATCACCTATGCAGTACCAGGTCATCCTTTTGTGGCTGAAACAACCTCGCCGCGAATCTACCAGCGGGCTAAACAGCTTGGAATACCTGTCAGAGTTTTCGAAGCTGTCAGTTTTTTGGAACCTACCTTTACTGCCTTAGAAATTGATCCTTTTAGCAGTATCACGCTGATAGATGCTTTTGATGTGGGCAACGCAAATTTTCCACAATTTCCTCCCAGCCGTCCGGTTTTGATTTCACAAATTTACTCCAGAATGATTGCATCTGAAGTGAAACAAACATTATTAGAAGTTTATGAGGATGAACACCCGGTAAAACTAATTCATGCAGCCGGGACCAAACAACAAAAAGTTGAAAGCATCCCATTATATGAAATTGATAGAAGTAAACATATCGGTATATTGACTTCTTTATATGTGGAACCATTGGGAAATGACACATCTTTTGAAGAATTTCAGGAGATCATAGCACATTTACGCGCTCCGGATGGTTGTCCCTGGGATCGTGAACAGGATCATAAGACACTTCGCCCCCATTTACTTTCCGAAACGTATGAATTATTGTCTGCCCTGGATGAAGAAGACCCTGATCATTTAAGAGAAGAATTAGGGGATTTGTTATTACAAATCGTCCTCCATGCTCAAATTGCTTCTGAATATGGGGAGTTCTCCATGGCAGATGTGATCAAAGGTATCAGCGAAAAGTTAATTCGACGACATCCGCATGTGTTTTCGCATGTCCATGTGGATGGTGTCGATCATGTTCTGACAAATTGGGAAAAGATAAAAGAGTCGGAACGAGCTGAAAATGGAAACAAAGAAGAAAACGGGATATTATCCGGCGTGCCAAATGAGTACCCAGCTTTAGCGCAATCACAGGAAATCCAAAATCGAGCTGCTCGTGTCGGATTTGATTGGGATGAAGTTGAACCGGTTATTGAAAAGATTCATGAAGAGGTAAATGAAATTGCAAATGCACCGGATAAAGAATCACAATTAAAAGAAGTAGGTGATTTATTATTTGCGATTGTTAATCTGATTCGTTGGTATGGTGCTGATGCTGAATCAATATTGCGCGAAACGAATCTCAAATTCAGGAAACGATTCAATTATATTGAGACACAGGTTAAAAATTTGAATAAATCCATGAAGGATTTTTCGTTGGACGAATTGGATGCTTTTTGGGATCAGGCGAAAAAATCAGGTTTATAAAGGTTTGAATTGGGCAGTAAAATGCCTTAACAATTCCGGTGCATAAGTGAACTCATACCCTTTATAGCTGCTCTTTTGTTCGAAAACCTTTATTGCAGTTTGAACAACAAAATCCAGATGACTCTGGGTGTAAACCCGTCTTGGTATAGCCAGTCTTACCAGTTCTAAACGTGGGTGGATTATTTTGCCTGTGTCTGGGTCAGGGTAAGCGAACATCACCGATCCAATCTCAACCCCACGCACAGCTCCTTCGAGATACAGAGCCACAGCCAGCGTTTGACCGGGGAACTGATGCGGGGGTATATGGGGTAGTAAAGCCCCTGCATCCAGATAGACAGCATGACCACCAGCCGGTTGCATAACGGGGATGCCAGTTGAGGATAATTTCTCAGTTAGGTAAGCAGTTTGCCCGGTCCGGTAAGCTAAATAATCTTCATCCAGACCTTCCCGGAGCCCTACGGCCACGGCATCCAGGTCTCTACCTGCAAGGCCTCCATAACTGATAAAACCTTCTTTGAGGATTAATTCATTGCAAATATTTTGATAGAGGCCATTATCTCTGACAGCCAGGAATCCACCAATATTCACCAAAGCATCTTTCTTAGCACTCATCCAGGCTCCATCAGCATAACTGAAGATCTCCTGTGCAATGCTCAGGATCGAGTGGTTTTGGTAACCGTTCTCTCTTTGTTTAATGAAATATGAATTCTCAGCGAATCGGCAGGCATCAATAAAGAAATGGATTCCATATTCGTGATAAATCTCGGCTACCTGACGGATATTTTCCAGGCTGACAGGTTGACCACCTCCAGCGTTGTTGGTAATCGTAATGGAACCAAACGGTATATTTTCTGGCCCGGTTGTTTGGATAAACTCTCGCAGTTTTTTCAGGTCCATGTTGCCTTTGAACGGATCGAGATTTGAAGGATCGAATGCATTTTCATTGACAAGATTTACTGGAAAAGCTTTTCCAGCACGGATATTCCCTTCGGTTGTGTCAAAATGCATATTGGAAGGAATAAACTGACCCGGTTTAACTAAAATATTGACCAAAATATTCTCAGCAGCGCGACCTTGATGAGTAGGGACAAAAAATTCGAATCCAAAGATCTCTTGCATAACCTCCGAAAAACGAAAATAAGATTTTGCCCCGGCATAGGATTCATCTCCTGTCATCATAGCAGCCCATTGATTCTGACTCATTGAGCCTGTGCCAGAGTCAGTTAGCAGATCTATGAAGACATCTTCGGCTCTCAAATTGAACAGATTATATCCAGCTGTTTTTATGGCATTAATTCTATTTTCTCTAGAAATCAATCGAATTGGTTCAACCATTTTTATTCTGAATGGCTCGGTTTTGTAGTTCATAAATTTTCTCCTGCGTTGATTTATTATTAATAAGTGTACTTAAAATTCAATATTTTCAAAATTATTGAGCAATTTGTTGTATGGATAAAAAAATATATATAATCATTGATCGAATATTAAAATTATTGAAATCTAATTAAAATATATTTAAAATAATATTGACAAATTTTCAATTTATGCTAAACTAATTTTAGAAATCATTGGATTGGAGTTATATATGGAAACGTCAACCTTCAAAGATGTTAATACAATTACGATAAATTGCAAAAAAAGTGTCTTGGTTCGAAGTTGGGAAAATGATCGAGTGGAAGCCCGCTATCCTGCGAACAAGGAATGTAATTTTAATCTTGATAATGGTGTTCTGGATATCGATGCTAAAAGTTATTTGATCCTATCTGTTCCAAAAAATATCCAATTTGTTATTGAAAGAATTTATGGTAATTTGGAGGCTGTGGGCGATTTAGGAAAAATATTAATTGAAAATGTGGGTGGTAATTGTTCAATTCAGTCTGCAGAAGGTTTGACCATAGAGAACGTCAGTGGGAATTGTAAAATTGGTTATATATCTTCAAGTACGAATATTCGTAATGTTGGTGGCAACCTTAGTTTCATTGTTGAAAATGGTGTTTTGAGCATCAATGGTGTAGGCGGAAATTTGTCTGGCAAAGCAGACAGTATCTGTCTTAGCACTTCTGTTGGTGGCAATCTAAAAATTATGACCAATCGATTTGATGGAAATGAAAATCAATTACGGGCCGGTGGATCGATCAAGCTCAATATTACGGATCTTGATAATACGGTTATTGATGCCAGGGCAGGTGGAATAGCATCCATAAATTATCAAGACAGCAGTGAGAAATTTACCAATGGCAAATTTGAGAAAAAATTTGGAAATGGTGAGCAGGCGGTTCAAATAAGAGCCGGAGGAAATATAAAAGTCAGTGATGGAGAAGCTGATTTTGAAATTAATCAGAATTTTGCATCAGCTGATGAAGCTTATTTGAATGAGATTGAGCATAAATTTGAAACACGAGCTTTACAAAGCAGTGGATTTGATTTTTCTGACCTATTTGATATCGACGGGGAAATAGGTGAAAGGATACGTGAGAAAACGCAAATGGCTGATGAGAAGATCCAAAGAGCTATGGAGAAAATGGAAAGAAAATTTTCCTTCAAAGAAGAATTTGGGATGCCTCGACCTCCTCGTACTCCTCGCCCCCCGGTTGAACCACAGCCTAGAGGGCCAAAGTCATCACCGATCAGCACTGAAGAAAAAATGATGATTTTGCAAATGTTACAGGATAAGAAAATTACAGCAGAAGAAGCAGATCGTTTATTACGAGCATTGGAACAATCCTAAAGAAAAAGGACGACTCATGGAACAGAATCGATTGGAAATTTTAAAGAAAGTCGAATTGGGTGAAATTTCTTTAGAAGAAGCTTCAGACCTTTTATCTGCATTTGAAGAAAATCAAGTTGTAATCCAGAAACAACCTGAGGTGATATACAAAGAGCAAATCGTAAATAATAAGAAAACAGATTCTGATACAAAAGAAAAACCAGCCTGGTCTATTGTTTTTTGGGTTATTCCATTGTTATTTGGGGTTTTATTGACAATATTTTCTTCAACATGGTTATACCAAAATTATTTAACTTCAGGTTTAGGTTTTAAATTCTGGTTAACCTGGATACCTTTCCTCATTGGCGTGTTTTTGATTTACTTTGGATGGATTTTACAACGTGCCAGATGGATCCATTTAAATATAAAACAACCCAAAGGTGAAAGCCCACAAAGAATTTTTTTGGCATTTCCTATACCATTTCAATTAATTGGCTTTTTTCTCCGTCTTTTTAAAGGAAAGTTGCCTACGAATGTCTCCGGTCTGGATATTGAAGAATTATTGGTGACGATTGATCAACAATTGAAGAAGGATGAACCCTTGTATGTCCATGTCGATGACGAAGATGGAACGAAGGTAGAAATTTACATAGGATAAAGAATTGACTTAATAAGTGCATCCAAAAATTTGGATTCATTTTTAATTTAATTACCCACCCATTTCGCTTCTCCCTAGATATAATAAATCAATGCGAATGCAAAAAGGAACATTTATTTCTATCTTATTACTCTTTATGTTCTTATTCTTGCTGATAATTGTTAATTTACCCAGTCCAAGATTGGTGAGCGAGATTAAAATCACAAATGAAGCATCGAACCAATATCTATTAATATCAAACCTTCCTGAACGAATTTGGTTTGGTCAATCTGAAAAAATCCATATTCAACTACTGCACGACAATTCTCAATCTGGGTTAATGATTAAGAAAACTGAGCAATCTAATTTTGACTCCAGAAAAATTCAAAATTTAGAGGTTGATTTTGTCATGACAGGTGCAGAACTTACCCCCCTTGGTATTTCCATCACGCCGATGATTGAGGGGAAAGACATAATGATGAATTGGGCGATAAAGCCAACCACAGATCAGGATGTTATTGGAACTGTTTGGATTTACATTAATACCTTTCCAGATGGTGATGACAAAGAGAATATAAGAGAACTGATCTTTACCAGAAATTTATCCATTAATATCAAAACTGTTCGTGGTTTAAGTGTAAGCACAATTAAATGGATTTTGTCCATTTTCTTTTTTTTCAATATCATTTACCTGTTTAGATCTTTTCGAAAAATTAAGGTCTTTAATGGTATTCAAAAATAAAAAACTATTATAATTAATTATTATTATTGATAAGAAATTCCCAAATTCAAAAATAAAGCAATAAATATCCTTTGTGTTAAAATGAACTTACGTCGGTAGGTTGGGCGAGATTTATCAACAGCTATGAAAAAAATTGAGGAGAGTTTATGCTAAATCAATGGCTGTATATAGGTATATTTTTCATCATTGCAATGTTTTTACCAGCAGTAGCCATCTTTTTGGCTCGTATCTTATCACCCAAAAAACCAACAAAAATTAAGAATTCAGTATATGAATGTGGTATGGAAACATATAAACCTACCTGGATTCAATTTAAGATCCAATACTACCTGTATGGACTAATATTCTTAATTTTTGATGTGGAAATAGTGTTTTTATTTCCATTTGCTGTTGCATATGGGAAATTAGCATTATTTGCAGTAGTTGAAGCCATCATATTTATACTTATCCTTTTGGGTGGGTATCTATATGTGTGGCGAAAAGACGCATTAACCTGGCAATAATTCCAAAAGAGAGATAAAGCATGAAAATACTGGAATTTTTAAGTGACCCAATCATTGGAATTGAAAATTGGATTGTGCAATTATTAGAAAATTGGGGGGTTGCTACTGAATGGCAGACCTTCATTGTGTATCTAATCGGTGCAGCGATACTCGGGACAGGAGCTTTGTTAATTACATTGATCCTCATTTGGGCTGAGCGAAAAATCATCGGTAGACTGCAGGATAGATTAGGTCCAAATAGAATTGGGCCTTGGGGAATTTTCCAACCCGTTGCAGACATGTTAAAGATTTTTACAAAAGAACATATTATTCCTGATGGCGTTGATCCAATCCCTTACCACCTGGCTCCTATTATTTCTGTTGCATCAGTCCTTTTGTTGTGGGCGGTAGTTCCATTTTCCGATAGTGTTCGAGGATCGAATCTCAATGTTGCTTTGCTGTTCATACTTGGTGTAGGTGGTTTAGGAGAGTTAGGTGTTATTCTGGCTGGTTGGGGA
The DNA here is from genome assembly GCA_019429225.1 of Anaerolineaceae bacterium. Lineage (GTDB taxonomy): Bacteria > Chloroflexota > Anaerolineae > Anaerolineales > Anaerolineaceae > UBA6170. The sequence continues at coordinate 5,674 of JAHYJK010000032.1, read as the reverse complement.
TCCAACAATAAATATTCCATGCTGGCTGCCTTCCGCGCTTCTGCACAAATGATTTCTTACGAAATTCCGATGGCAATTGTTTTGTTGGCAACAGTAATTTTGTCTGGATCGATGTCATTGGGAGACATCGTCAAATCACAAAATATTGCCTACATATTTTTCCTTCCGTTAGGTGCTTTTATTTTCTTCGTGGCTTCAATTGCAGAGAATGGCCGTGCACCTTTTGACCTGGCTGAGGCTGAGTCAGAGCTGGTTGCAGGGTTTAATATGGAATATTCCGGTCTTAAATTCGGCATGTTTTATGTGGCTGACTTCTTAAGAGCATTTACCTCCGCAGTGATCTTTTCATCCATATTCCTCGGTGGATGGAGAGGTCCAGGCGCTGAACAAATACCGATTTTGGGTTTTGTTTATTTACTAATCAAATCAGTCATCGTCTGGTTCCTGGGAGTTTGGATTCGAGGTAGCATGCCGCGTTACCGTGTGGATCAAATGATGGCAATCACCTGGAAATTTCTGACACCATTGGCTTTAGCTTTGTTTATCGTCGTCGCTTTTGTAACAAAATTGATTGAAAACACGAATCAATGGCTGCAAGTTCTAATCTTATTGGTGATTAATGTGGCATTATTTGTGGCCGGATTTGCGATTGTCAAGAAATTTAGAAAAGAAAAAGAGCGGATAGTAGTCTCAACTAAGAAGCGAGTTTTAGCACAACCAACAAACCCATTTTCGCAATCGGAAACAGGAGGTTAATGTGACTCCCTTACAAATTATTTTTATCCTTGTTGCTCTGGTCACAATTATCTCCGCCATATTTGTGGTCAGTTTACGAAAAATCTTTCATGCAGCTTTATGGTTAATTGTTACATTGATGGGTGTGGCGATCATTTTTGCATTATTAGAGGCAAGCTTCTTTGCAGCAGTTCAAATCCTTGTTTATATCGGGGCGATTGCCATTATTTTGATCTTTGCGATCATGTTAACCAGGAACATCATGAGCGATGAAGAAATGCAAATTAATCGATCATGGGGCATTGTAATGTTACTTGTTCTGATATTTGCTGTGATTTTCATCAGTCAGCTTTCCAGCAGTGATGTTTTCAATACAACACTGGTACCTTTAGAATTTCAAGGACAGGAGAGCATCATCGTCCTTGGCGAAGGATTACTGGATCCAGCGGGGTATGCTCTACCTTTTGAGCTTGCGTCATTATTACTTTTAGGGGCTCTGGTTGGGGGTGTTTATATCGCCATGGATAAAAAAGGAGGGGAGAACAAATGATCCCACTTTCCTGGTATTTGATCTTAGCTGCAGTCTTATTCAGTATTGGCATGTTTGGTGCCATATCGCGAAAGAATGCTGTGGCTGTGTTGATCAGTATTGAGTTAATGTTGAACGCTGTCAATGTCAATATTCTGGCTTTCTGGCATTATCATTCTCAATCCCTTGGATACACAGAAATCAACGGTTTAGTATTTGCAGCCGTTGTGATCATCGCGGCTGCTGCGGAGGTAGCAATTGGATTGGCAATCATCATCGCTGTTTACCGTCTGCGAAAAACCGTGGTTGCTTCAGATATTAATGTACTTAAAGGTTAATGGAGGATATCAATGAATTATGAACTCATCACCTGGTTGATCCCATTAGCTCCGCTGCTGGCTTTCTTTGTCATTTTTTTGGTGACCTATAAAAACAATCGGCTGAGCCATTCATTGGCGATCGGTTCTGCTTTCATCTCATGGTTGCTCAGTATGATCATTTTTATATTTGCAGTGACAAATCAGGAGGTCATAGAGAAGGGGTTATCCAGCTCAATTTCCTGGTTACCTACCGCTGAAACATGGTTGAAAATTGGCGTGCAGGTTGACGCTCTCACAACGATCACTTTGTTTTTCGTCTCCTGGACGATATTAATGATCTTTATTTACAGTGTTGGATATCATAATTTTGGTCAACCAGAAGGGGATCATGATCGCCCTGGACTCCCACCGCACGGAGCGGAAATCATAGATCAGGAAGGAAAACACCTGCATGTTCCTTCGATTGAACCCATGTATGCCAGGTTTTTCGGTTTCTTTGGATTATTTGCATTTGCTATGTATTTATTGGTCGTCAGCAATAATTTACTGACCCTGTATATTGGTTGGGAAGTTATGGGTTTATGCTCCTACCTGTTGATCGGTTTCTGGTATGCTAAACCATCAGCAAAAGCTGCTGCTCAAAAGGCCTTTCTAACCACCCGTATTGGCGATGTTTTTATGTTAATTGGTTTGGCAGCTCTCTACACGATCACCGGAAGTCTTCAGTATGAAGTAATATTTTCTGAGGAGGTCATCCATAATCTGGCAACTACCATCTCGCCTGTTCTCGGTTTATCCTGGGCTGGTCTGATTGGCTTGCTCATATTTATGGGGGTAGTTGGCAAGAGCTCCCAATTCCCATTGCATGTCTGGTTGCCCGACGCAATGGAAGGCCCAACCCCGGTTTCAGCAATGATTCATGCTGCCACGATGGTTTCAGCCGGTGTATACCTGGCGATTCGATTCTTTCCGGTGCTGTCTGCAGGTTGGGACGGAGGAGCAGTACTCACCACACCGATGCTGGTGATGGCTGTGATTGGTTCATTTACGGCATTATTCGCTGCAACAATTGCTATTGCCCAAAAAGATGTCAAAAGAGTACTTGCATATTCCACCATCTCCCAATTGGGTTACATGATTGCTGCTTTAGGTGTGGGTGCTTATGTTGCCGCCGCTTTTCATCTCGTTACCCATGCTATCTTTAAGGCGTTGTTATTTCTCGGTTCAGGATCGATTATCCACGGCATGGAGCATGGGGTATTACATACACAGGAACACATTGATCCTCAGGATATGTATAACATGGGTGGGCTTTATAAAAAAATGCCTAAGACTTTCGCAACCTTTGTTATCGGTGGGCTTGCACTGGCAGGTTTTCCATTCATAACGGCTGGCTTTTGGTCCAAAGATGAAATCCTTTCCGGAGCTTTCAATGGGGGCTTCAGTATTGTATTTTGGGTGTTGGCAATATCCGCGTTTATTACGGCTTTTTATACAATGCGGCAAATTTCGCTCGTATTCCTTGGTAAAGCACGAACTGAAGCTGCAAAATATGCTCACGAGACGCCCAGTACCATGACAGTTCCATTGATCGTATTATCATTTTTTGCCATAACAATCGGTTGGGTGGGTATACCAGAATATTTCCCTGTTATTGGGGGTCTGGTGCCTAACTGGCTTGAGTCATTTTTAGGGACTATGCTGCATGGGGAACATGCTGTGGTTACACATCACAGCTCCATCCCGTTGGTCACTTCTCTGGTGGTTAGCCTGGGTGGTCTATTCCTGGGAGGACTCCTGTATCGCAAGATTAAAGAAAACGAAAAAGATCCTTTGGAGTGGTCACTCTCTGGATTTTATAAAGTATTGGTAAACAAATATTACATCGATGAGTTTTATCAATTGGTATTTATTCGACCAGCTGAATGGTTTTCTGAAAAAATTGTCTATCAATTCTTTGATCAAAAGATCTTTGATGGATTTCTGCATGGAATAGGAAAAATCAGCATCTGGTTGGGTAACAAATTCAGATATTGGTTCGATTTACCGGTCATCAACCGTGGTGGAGACAACTTGGCTTCCGGGACAAGGAAAATCGGACGCAATCTCAAAGTCACTCAATCCGGCCGGATTCAGGACTATATGATACTTGCACTCGCATTTTCGTTGCTGGGTGGTTTTATCTTCTATTTAATATTGTTTTAGGGATTGATTAAGGAAAATATGATGGAAAATAATCTACTTTTTTACATTCTTTTACTTCCAACCCTGGCAGCGATTCTGGTTGTTGTTGTACCAACAACCAACAAAAACACGATTCGATGGGTTGCTTTTGGAAGTTCCTTAATTCCGTTCTTGTTATCGATTCTTATGTGGTTCCAATTTGATAAAAACCAACCTGGATTTCAATTCGAAACATTTTTACCCTGGTTTTCGGCTATTGGATCATCTTTCCATTTTGGTGTGGATGGCATTTCATTACCCATGGTTCTCCTGACGACGATTTTGACTCCGTTAGCCATCCTGGCTTCTTATGGAATCAAAGATCAGGTCAAAGCTTATATGGCGCTATTCTTATTCCTGGAAACCGGGGTGTTGGGTGTATTTATTTCCTTGGATTTATTGGTCTTTTTCTTGTTTTGGGAAATTGGCTTAATTCCTATGTATTTTCTCATCAACCAATGGGGCGGGGCAAAACGTAATTATGCTGCTCTAAAATTTATCCTGGTTACCATGGCAGGATCCCTGGGACTGCTGCTCTCTATACAAATAGTCGGTATCACAACCGGAAGTTTTGATTTGGTAAAAATATATCAATTGTGGCCAACATTAACCGAAGCAAATTTCCAAAAAGCAATTCCATTAGGATTATCTTTAGCTTCTGTTAAAGCGATTGCCTTTTGGGCTTTCGTGTTGGCATTTGCTATCAAAGTTCCGGTCTGGCCAGTACATACATGGTTACCGGATGCCCATACCGAAGCACCCACCGCTGGATCAATGATCCTGGCTGGCGTTCTGCTGAAATTAGGCGCTTATGGGTTTATTCGACTGGTTATTCCCTTTTTCCCGGTCGAGGCAAATCGTTATGCAGGCGCATTAGCGGTTTTAGCCACAGCAGCCATCATATTTGGTGCACTAGCAGCTTTTGCACAAAAAGATTTGAAACGGTTGGTGGCTTACTCATCCATCAATCACATGGGATTTGTTGTCTTAGGGATTGCTGCAGCTGCCTTTGCCTGGCAATCAACAGACAAAGGAGTGATCGAAAGCGCTACGATTGCATTAAACGGTTCCATTCTTCAAATGTTCAATCATGGATTAACATCCGCAGGAATGTTTTTCCTGGTTGGCGTTGTATATGATCGCACCCACACCCGTCAGTTGGATGAATTGGGCGGTTTATGGCCAATTCTTCCCCGCTACGGAGCCATTTTTTTGTTTACAGCGATGGCAGCTCTGGGCTTACCGGGACTGAATGGTTTTGTCTCTGAGTTCCTTGTGGTGCGAGGTGCCTGGGGAATTTTCCCGCTTGCCACAGCTTTATCCATGATCGGTTTGTTCTTTACAGGCGTCTATATTCTGAAGGCTATTGCTGGTGTCTTACACGGTCCAAGAAATGATCGTTGGTTGGCGATCCCGGAAATCAGTACTCGGGAAGTTTGGGTGATCGCTCCGTTGATGGTTTTGATGCTCTGGATTGGAATCTGGCCGGCATCAATATTGAATTTAATCAATCATGCAGTAAATTTTTTCTTCTAAAGAGGTGATGGAATGGATTTTCCTATCCTGAGTATAACCATTTTTATCCCACTAATCGCTGGACTGATCATCCTTTTATTTGGGCGTCAGAAACCTGGTTGGATCAGACCGATCGCTCTGGCTGCTTCCAGCCTTGTGCTTGTATCAACTTTGATTATTTGGGCAAGTTATAGTATTGAAAAGGCCGGCTATCAATTCATAGAATACCTTCCCTGGTTACCTCAATTGGGAATATCTTATCACCTGGGTGTAGACGGTATTGGCGTTGCCATGCTGGTTATGACCGGACTGGTTGTCTTTTCCGGTGTAATGGTTTCTTGGAATATTGATA
>JAHYJK010000315.1 GCA_019429225.1 Anaerolineaceae bacterium | reverse complement strand
GATCTAAAAATAATAAAATATACTGTTTCTGAAAACGATCTTCTTCTGGAAGTACCGTTGATTCCTCCTGATGCTGTGGCAACAGTTATAAAAATTGAAGTTAAAGGTGATCCGGAAATCTCGGATATCATGACAATAATGGAGGAATATCCGGCTTCACTTGATGCCTATGCAGCCAATCGTTCTGGCAATGCCAATTATAGTCAAACAAGGTGGACCGAAGAATTCGGTGACTGGAAATATGCCTCTTTTATTGATGGATGGAAAGATCAGGGAGATGTGGTCTACTGGAGATTTAAAATCACGGAGCCAGGTTTTTACCGGGTTCTACTGGATTACAGTTTTACAGATGCTAAAGGCAGTTCTGAAGGGTTGATACAAATGGATGGTCAGGAGCTCTATTTTGAAGCCCTTAAAACCGGCGATGAGAGACATCATTTTCGGGATCACCAGATCGGTGTAGTGAATGTTGAAACGGCAGGGATTAAGGAGCTTTCAATTAACCCTGTATCCACAGATAATACCGGTGAGTTTATACAGCTGCAACGGGTGAAATTGATACCTCTGTAGAACTCCTGGAATGATTTCTATCATGTTCTTATTATTTTTGAGTGTTCAATAAATATATTTTATAAGTATGAAAACTATCTATTTTCTGGCCGGTTTTGTTTTGACAGGTTTAATCACAGGATGTTCAAGTCAGGCTCAACCTAAAGCAAAGGAGCAACCCAACGTAATCATGATCATGACCGATGACCATGGTTATGCAGATATCGCCTCCCACGGTCATCCTTACCTGAAAACTCCAAATATGGATCAGTTAAGGGAGATGAGTGTTCGACTGACTAATTTTCATGTCGATCCCACCTGTGCACCAACACGTGCTGCATTGATGACTGGCAGGTACTCTGTACGTGTCGGGGTGTGGCACACAATTATCGGCAGAAACCTGGTGCGTGAAGATGAAACAACTATCGCTGAGGTTTTTAAAGACGCTGGTTACCGTACAGGGATATTCGGTAAATGGCACCTTGGGGATAATTATCCCTACGGCGCCCGTTTCAGGGGATTTGATGATGCTATTGTGCACTATGCGGGCGGTGTTGGACAAACACCCGATTATTGGGGCAATGACTACTTTGAGGATCATTTCAACGATAACGGTGTTTGGAGAAGGTTCCAGGGATACTGCACCGATGTATGGTTTGGCGAGGCACTCAGGTTTATCAGGGAGAGCAGGGACCAGCCATTTTTTCTCTACCTTTCCACCAACGCAGCTCACCAAACACGGCAACATGTCCCGGAACGCTATAAACAAATCTATAAGGATGTTGATACCAATGATCAACTCAGAATCTACTGGGGGATGATCACAAATATTGATGACAACCTTGGAGTAATGATGGAACGCCTGGAGCATTGGGGCCTTCTGGATAATACAATTATTCTGTTCATGGGCGATAATGGTTCATGTATGAATGAACGCTTATATCCAATTGAACAGCAAGCTGAATGGTCGGAACGTTTCAATGCCGGCATGAGGGGAAGTAAGGCATCTCATTATGATGGCGGTCACCGGGTTTTCAATTTTGTCTATTACCCACCGGCCGGGATTGAAGGTGGGCGTGACGTCAATCAGATTACCGCACATATTGATATGATGCCAACCCTGCTCGATTTATGCGATATTCCCGTTCCTAAGGATATTCAGCTTGACGGAACATCACTGGTTCCGCTGCTAACAGGTAATGATCAGGATTGGCCGGACCGGACTCTTTTCGTTCACAATCAGCGGGTGCTGAATCCGGTCAAATGGAAGCAAACCTCGGTGATGACAGATAACTGGAGACTGGTGGATAACAAGGAATTGTACGACATCAGCAAGGATCCGGGGCAAGAGGAGAACCTCATTGCTGAATATCCTGAGATTGCGAACCGTTTAAGCAATGAGTATGACCAATGGTGGGAAGATGTAAGTCAGAGGTTCAATGAAACTACACCCTTGTATATCGGTTCAAAACATCAAAATCCGGTTATTTTGAATGCGCATGACTGGATGATCACGGAAGACAATATTTTGCCACCCTGGAACCAGCCACATATTCTTGACAGGCCAACCACCAATGGCCCATGGAGTGTAAGAATTTCAGAACCCGGCAAATACCACTTTGTCCTAAGGGAAAGACCTGAGGCGGCAAGTTTTGATCTTACAGCAGCTGAGGCAAGATTACGTATTGGCGACCAGGTAGATGAACGATTGGAAGTATTGCCAGGCGCAACCGGGGTTCAATTCGAATGTGAACTTCAGGCTGGTGATGCCGATGTTCAGACATGGTTCTTTGATAAAGACGGCACCTCACGCGGTGCATATTTTGTTGAAGTCAAACGGATTGAGGAATGAATATAACAAGCGAGATCCGCGATCACCAGATTGGAATAGTGAGTTTAGATTCCCTCTTACAACAATTGTTCTTTGAATGCTTTCCTTTTATCAACAAATTATATCATTAATTAAAAAGTAATATTATGAACAGAGCAGCTCTCGTTTTATTATTAATAAGCATGAGTCTTAATTTGAATGCCAAAGAATATCATGTTGCCATAAACGGAAATGATAGTAATCCAGGCACAAAGAGATCCCCATTGCTTACCATCCAGGCAGCGGCAGATATTGCACAGCCAGGCGATATTATTACAGTGCATGAGGGAGTATACCGTGAGCGCGTCAATCCGCCGCGTGGTGGCACCTCCGAAAATCTGCGAATCGTTTACCGGGCGGCCAGGGGCGAAAAGGTCGTCATCAAAGGTTCGGAAATTATAAAAGGCTGGAAAAAAGTGAAAGACGATGTCTGGGAAGTTGCCTTGCCCAATTCTTTTTTTGGAGATTTTAACCCGTACAGCGACACCATCAACGGTCACTGGTTTAATCCGATGGGCCGTAAACATCATACAGGGGCTGTTTATCTGAATGGGGACTGGTTGCCGGAAGCAGCTTCCAATGAAGATATTATGAAACCCCTGGGAGAGAAACCCATGTGGTTTGGAAGTGTAGATGATAAAAACACGCTTATTCTGGCACAGTTCCCGGGTGTTGATCCCAACAAAGAAGAAGTTGAAATTAACGTACGTCAGACGGTGTTTTTCCCTGACCAGCCCGGATTGAATTATATTACCGTGAAAGGATTTACCATGAGCCAGGCTGCGACCCCCTGGGCACCTCCAACCACAAAGCAGCTTGGATTAATTGGCCCGCACTGGAGCAAGGGTTGGATCATTGAGGATAATATTATAAGTCATTCCATGTGTGTGGGAATCTCCCTCGGATTGGCTGAATTCAATAAGACAGTTGCCGGGAATGCATTTGGTTTTACTGAACTGGTGCAATACCTCGTGGAAAAAGGATACTGGAGCAAAGATAAGGTAGGCCATCATATTATCAGACGCAATAAAGTTTCTCATTGCGAACAGGCAGGAATCGTTGGTAGTCTGGGAGCTGCATT
>JAHYJK010000031.1 GCA_019429225.1 Anaerolineaceae bacterium | reverse complement strand
TCATCATTCAAATTGCTTCCATTATCAATGCTTCTTCCGGAGGACAAACTTCGATCGGAGTATCTGTACAAAAATTTGAAGATGGCGTAATGGTTCAGATTGGTAAACAATCCTGGATGGGAATTGCTGCCAGTTTAGGTAAAACTGCGCTAAGTGCAATCCGCAACCCCCTCTCTTTATTGGGAAGAATTGATGATGTCGCCCAGGATATTGAGAGTTTATCGATACGAGATGAGATATGGTCAGTTATCAATCAAACAGCCTATAACCTTGGGGCAAGTTTTGAACTTTCAGAACGATTGAAAAGGTATGTTTGCGATTATTGTGACACACCTAACCCGGTTGGAGAATCAAGTTGTATCGCTTGTGGTGCACCGTTAGGTAGTATTCAACCAAGAACTTGTAAATTCTGTGGGTATATTGTCACAAGCACAGAAAGCGTTTGCCCGAATTGTAAAAAGCCCAATTTTGGTTAAACTTCTGGATTTCGCCAATGGCGGTTATCGCCTTTAATAAAAAAGTCCACACCGGGAGGACCCCAGGTACCGGCTTCATATACCGGCAAGTACTTTCTGGGATCTTCTTTCCAACCATCCAGAATTCCATTGATAAATCCCCACTGACTTGTCACTTCATCCGATCTGGTAAATAGCGTAGCATCTCCGTACAAAGCATCTTGGATCAAACGAACATAGGCCTCGGGAATTTTGATATCAAAGGATTCTTCATAATCAAAATTCATTTCTACAGGCGAAATTTGATTGATATGGCCAGGCATCTTTGCTCCGAAGCTAAGCGTAACACCTTCGTCAGGTTGAAGCTTCATAACCAGAACATTTGGGGCATCGCCAGCCATATTGTGCCAATTGAATAATGATAGTGGGATTTGTTTAAATTGTATGGCAATTTCTGTCATTCTTTTTGGTAAACGTTTTCCAGAACGCAAATAGAAAGGGACTCCAGACCAGCGCCAATTATCGATATACAATCTGGCAGCCAAAAAAGTCTCTGTGATTGATTCTCTTGCAACACCATCTTCATCCTTATAACCAATAACTTTTTTACCATCAATATATCCAGATGTATACTGCGCTCGAAATGTATTATCCAGAACTCCTTTGGCATCATAAGGTTTTAAGGCTCGCAGAACTTTAACTTTTTCATCACGTACACAATTAGCTGTAAATCCAACAGGAGCTTCCATAGCTGTTAAAGCCAATAACTGGAGCAAATGATTTTGAAACATATCACGTATTACCCCAGAATTTTCGTAATATCCGGCTCTTGTTCCAACACCCACGGTCTCTGCGACAGTTATTTGGATATGATCAACATATTGTCTATTCCATAAGGGCTCAAAAATACCATTAGCAAATCTTAAGACCAGAATATTCTGAACAGTCTCTTTCCCTAAATAGTGATCAATTCGATAAATTTGATTTTCATTGAATACCGTATGCACCAATTTATCCAGATTTTTGGCTGTCGCTAAATCTCTACCGTAAGGCTTTTCAATGACTATTCTTGTCCAGCCCTCTGTTAAGTGACTTAATTCACTTTTTCCGATTAACTCGATGATTGTTTCATATGCTTCAGGTGGTGTAGCTAAATAAAATAATACATTCTTAATTCCCTCATCGATCAAATATTTCCTTAATTGTTCGTAACCTTCTAATTGAGAAAATGATGACTGAATGTATTTCACATTCGAAAAAATCTGATCAATTTTTTCTTCTTCGATTTCTTTTCCGGAATAAGAACGAACAGAATCCTTGAAAATTTTTTTCAAATGATCATTGTCCCAATCTCGACGAGCAAACCCAACAATATTCAAATTATTTGGAATGCGATCAGATTGATAAAGTTCATAAATTGCTGGGATTAATTTTCGGCTGGTCAGGTCACCGGTCACCCCAAAAATAACCACAGCAGTATTTAACAGGTTTTCAGATAGTTTTTGCTCGTTATTATTCATTAGTCCTCGATCCAGGTTGTTTTATATGTAATTTTATTTGTTTTCTTTGATTAATCAAAAATAAATCTTTTCTCATATATAATTCAATCATAATTCCATTTCTTCATTATAAGGATTTATTGATGTCTAGCCATCCTTTGCACATATTTTCAGGTTCACGGTTTGTTCAATTGGCTCAAGAGATTGCCTCAGAATTAGATTTACAGCTCGGAAATGCAACTTCAACCATCTTACCGGATTCTGAGATTCACATTATCCTGAATGAAGTGGTACGCGAACATGATGTGTTTTTTATTCAGTCCATCACCAGACCCGTAAACGATGCTATCATTGAACTTTTACTCTATCTGGATGCATTTAGACGTGCAAGTGCCCATAAAATTAATGTCATCATCCCATACTTTCCTTATGCCAGGCAAGAAAGAATGTCAAAAGGTCGGGAAGCAATCAGCGCCAGAGTGATCGCTAATTTAATTGAACAACAGGGTGCGTCAAGGGTTATTTTCATAGATATTCACAATCCTGCCATCCAGGGCTTTTTTAATATACCTGTTGATCCTATATCAGCGATACCAATTCTTTGCAATCATCTGAGTAAATCTGATTTATCTAATACAATTATTGTAAGTCCTGATGTAGGCAGAGCTTCTTTGGCAGGTAAGTATGCTGAAAGGTTAAAACTTCCATTAGCGATTATGCACAAACGAAGAGATGATTTTTCATCCACTAGAGTAACTCACATCGTAGGTGAAGCTGCTGGTAAAAAACCAATCATCATCGATGATTTAATTGCTGGAGGAAGTATTTTAAAACAATTAGATACATTGTTTGATCATGGTGTCACAGAAAAAGTCTGGCTTTCCATAACTCATCCAATACTTTTAGATTCTGCCATGGATATAATTTATAGTGATCCTAGAATTGAGCGTGTTATAGTCACAAACACATTGCCTCTTCCAGAACGAGCACAAAAATGTAAAAAAATTGAACAGGTGTCAATCGCTCCTCTTTTATCGGAAATCATTAGAAGAATATATCACGGTGAAAGCATCTTAAACCAATTAGTCTTATCATGACCATTTATTTATTAGAAAGGTGAATCCAATGGTAACAATATTCGCAGATACGACTTCCAGCATTCCTGTTGAACAAGCAAAAGCTCTTGGAATTGAGTACTTCCCCCAGATCATCATATTTGGAGACGAATCGTTTCGAGATGATTATGAAATAGATTCAAGTACATTTCTTAAGAAACTTGTCGCATCATCTACTTTGCCAAAAACTGCAGCACCCCCGCCTAGTTTATATAATCCTATATTTGAAAAACATCTGTCTAAAGGCGATTCCATTATTGTTTTGACACCATCTTTAAAAGTAAGTGGTACCTTTAGAAGTGCAGAAGTAGCCGCCCAGGAATTCCCGAATGCAGATATAAAAGTAATTGATACATTAGCTATTGGTGCATCATTAGCATCCATCGTGAAAGTTGCGAACAAAAATGCCCAGGAAGGTCTTTCAAGCGAAGAAATCATTAATAAAGTTGAAGATTTGAAAACTAGAGAAAGAAATCTATTTGTTGTTGATACCCTTGAATATTTATTCAAAGGTGGAAGAATTGGTGGAGCAAAAATGCTTTTTGGAAGTCTACTCCAGGTTAAACCACTCCTTAGCCTTAAAAACGGACAGGTTGAACCAGTTGACAGCCAACGCACATCCAAAAAAGCGCTTGCAAGATTAAAGGAGTTGGTCGTCTCAGAATGCAAAGGAAAAGGATTCTCAATGTTCAGTATCCAACACGGAGCTGCTGAAAAAGAAGCAAAATCACTTGCAGAAGATTTTAAGCAACTACTTGGAATTGACACAATTGAAATTTATGAACTTCCACCAGCCTTTTTAACACATTCAGGTCCGGGTGTACTTGGTGTAAGTTATTTTGTTGATTAATAATGTAAAAGCATTGATTTTTAATTTCGGTGATTGATAGTTTTTCGATGCTGACTGACCTGATCATTTTTATTGATAACTCAATTATTGCAGTTAATAAACCGTCTGGATTAAGAACAATTCCCGATGGATATAATAAAAGCAAAGAAAATTTGCAGACATTACTTAAATCTAAATTTCCAGAATTGATGACTGTACATCGACTTGATAAAGAAACTAGTGGTGTAATCTTATTCGCCAGAAACAAAGAAGCACATCGTAATCTTAATCATCAATTTGAAAATAGATTAGTTCGAAAGAAATATTGGGTTATTTCCCATAATATTCCTGTATGGGATAACTACATATCGAGATTACCCCTTTTGGTGGATGGGGATCGGCGACACAGAACGATCATAGATCAATCTGGAAAATTATCCGAAACGCATTTTATCAAGCATAAATTTGATCAGAAAAAATGTTTATCTTTTCTGGAGGCAATTCCATATTCTGGCTATACGCATCAAATTAGATCTCATTTATCCTTTCTGGGTTTTTCAATTCTCGGGGATCATCTTTATACAAAGAATCTTTCCACATTTCAAAAGAAATTAAATCTCAATGTGAAAAGAATGATGCTTCATGCTGCATCTTTAGAATTTCTTCATCCAGATACAAATCAGAAAATTGTTATAAATACCGAAGTCCCTTTTTCTCTAGACATAATATAAAAAACGGAGAGGAAATTGTCCTTCTCCGTTTTCATGATTAATAATCAACTAATTGTTATTCTAATGTCTTTTTGATTTCAATAGGTTTTTTACTCTGTAAAAACGCCCAGGTAACAATTGCAAAAAGCACTATAACAACTATCCATCCGACTACGCCAAGATCCTGATACTTCACAATCACAGGAGCTGCTAATAAACTCACCAGATTAACAACCTTAATCATAGGATTGAGAGCAGGACCCGCTGTATCTTTTAATGGGTCACCAACAGTGTCTCCTACAACACTCGCTTTATGTCTTTCTGATCCCTTTCCTGTGTTGGCTTGGAGGTCACGTGGCTCATCTTCAATCGTTTTCTTTGCGTTATCCCAGGCACCGCCAGAATTTGAAAGAAACACAGCTAATAATTGGCCGCTAAGAATAACACCAGCTAAAAATCCTCCCAAAGCTTCTACCTGAAGAACCATACCCACAATCAAGGGAATGATGACTGCCAATAAAGCAATCGGGACCAATTCTTTTTGAGCAGATTCTGTAGAAATACCAACAACCCTGGCATAATCCGGCTTGACTGTACCTTCAATTACCCCAGGAATTCTGAATTGCCTACGAACTTCATCTACTACCTGACCTGCTGCTCGACTGACAGCACGAATGTTGAGTGCGCTGAAAAGCCAGGGTAAAGCCCCACCAATAAGCAATCCAACGAATACATTTGTTTCGGATATCCTGATTGAATCGATCACTGGCACATTTAATTGAACCTGTACGCGTCCCACGTCAATCATATAGGATGCAAACAGACTTACTGCCGCAATTACAGCCGATGCAATCGCTATGCCTTTCGTTATTGCTTTGGTCGTATTACCAACTGCATCAAGATCAGCCATGATCTGGCGAGCATCCTTAGTCTCTTTGTCTTCCATGCCATGCCAGGCCATTTCTCCAATACCATTGGCATTATCTGATATAGGTCCAAAAGAATCCATCGCGACATTGTTACCAGTATGGCTGAGCATTCCAATACCAATCATTGAGACAGCGTACATTACGTAAATAGGAGCTTCCCCATTGAATAACAATAAAGCAAAAACAAAGCTGATGGAAATCACAATCAATGCCCAAACACTTGATTCCATACCCACTGCCAAACCGGATAAAATAAGTGTGGCACTACCAGTATCGGCAGATTTCACAATTTCTTTAACTGGTGGTTTCTTAGTTGAAGTGAAATATGAAGTGAGCGGATTAAAGGCAACTGCCAATCCAACACCAATGGTAGTAAGCATACCTAATCGCCAGTCACCAGCATATGCAATTGCAACAACAAATGACCATAAAATTGTATTGAAGCTGGAAACTTCATAGGATCGGAACATTGCTTCTTCCGAGTCATGTGCCCGTAGGAATTTAACCGGGAATTTCATCCATATGGGAACAGCGAACGTACCCATAATAGAGCTTACAACACCAATTGCACGAATAATGAGAGGGTAAACAATCCACTTAAGATCACCGGTCAGCGAAACGAGCACAATACCTAGAATTAATGAAGAAACAATTGTAACTTCGTAACTCTCAAAAATATCAGCTGCCATACCGGCGCAATCACCTACGTTGTCACCAACCAGGTCAGCGATGACTGCCGCATTTCTTGGATCATCTTCAGGTATATCCTGCTCAACTTTTCCTACCAGATCTGCGCCAACATCTGCTGCTTTCGTGTATATACCTCCACCAACTCGCATGAACAAGGCCACCAGAGTACCGCCAAAACCAAATCCCAATAATGCATCCGGAGCTGCTTTGCCGAATATCATAAAAATGATTGTGCCGCCCAAAAGACCTAACCCATCAGTCAACATTCCCGTAAATGTTCCAGAATAATAAGCAATCGATAGAGAATCATTGAGGCTGGTTCTTGCAGCAGAAGCAGCTCGTACGGATGCTTGAATTGCCATTCTCATACCCATTTGACCAACCAGAATAGAGAAGGTTGCTCCGATAATGAAGGCTATCGATCTACCAATCGCAATAATCATTCTGACATTTTGACCGGCAAACTCCTCTTGAGCTTCAAGACTTGGTGGAACAACATAAACGCTGAAAAACAAAACGACTGTCAAAATTACAATGGAAGCGATAATCGTCCGCAATTGCCTTGATAAATAACTGTCAGCACCAACGCGAATTGCATTCCATACTTCCTGCATCTTCTCAGTTCCTTTATCTCTTTTCAAGACATGTTTCCTGAGTAAATATGCATATACAAGGCTAATTATTGCAACAACGATAATTCCAAGCATTGAAATTTGTTCGAAAGTGTTGAACCCATGCCTGGCTAGACCAAAAATATTCATTTTTCCTCCTCAGAGTAGATAAAATTGGATAGTACAAGATATTCAGATTGTTGAACTCAGCCCCAAAAGATCATTTTAGTCGGAATAATAAATGTGTCAAATAAAATTCAACACAAATCCTACTAATTTTCTATAATTTATACAAATTGGTTTTACAAGTAGAAATCTTAAAATTTTCTAATCGAATTAATGAGATAATTCACAAATTCGTTATTGACTTCATATTTTATTTGTTGTAATATCTAACTTGCTAATTTTATTTGAACTTGAAACGAGCGGAAATTTCCGCTCGTTTATGTGCACAGTCAATTTTCAAGAGCTTTTGCTATTGAATTTTAGAATGAAAAAGTGTATGCTGAAGAATGCAACCTCTTTATATAAATAATATAGACCATTGGTCTTTTGCAATAAATTACCTTGAGGGATTAGTTTAAAGTATGGATAATTTCCTAAATGTTGTAGATGATGATAATGAAGAATTAAATGAATATCCGGCAATTGCCAGATTAATTGAACTTGGCAGACAAAAATCTTACGTAACGATTGATGATATTCTTCATTTTTTTCCAGAAGCAGAACAAGATGTTGAACAATTAGAAGAAGCCTTTGCTGCACTCATGAGTGCAGGTATTCCTTATGTTGAAGATGAAACGCCATTAGATGGTCCAGCTGAAGATGATTTAGAGCTTGACCTAGATGATAAAGAACTCGATGAAGAAGAAGCTGCAAAACTTGTTTTTGATGACCTGGAAAACATAGACACTGACGATACAATTGGTCTTTACCTTAAAGAAGTTAGTAGAGTTCCATTATTAACTGCTGAAGAGGAAGTTGAATTGGCCCAGCGAATTGAACGAGGAAGAATTGCCCGGGAAGAATTAGCGAAAGGGAGTTCAACTGATCATCGAAGATTTGAATTAAGAAAGTTAATCGAGGATGGTTGGGATGGACGTGAACACTTAATCACAGCAAATTCCCGCCTAGTTATCAGTGTTGCAAAAAAATACATGGGTCGCGGGGTTCCTTTTTTGGATTTGATTCAAGAAGGCAATATTGGTCTCATTCGTGCGACCAAGAAATTTGATTATCGTCGAGGGCATAAATTTTCGACCTATGCTACCTGGTGGATACGTCAGGCGGTCACACGAGCCATTGCAGACCAGGGTAGAACAATTCGTGTTCCTGTCCACATGGGCGATCAGATCAATAAATTATTACGGATTCAGCATCAATTAACACAAAGACTGGGAAGAGAACCCAGTGTCGAAGAGTTAGCTGAAGCATTAGATGTGCCACCTAAAAAAGTAGAAAATATGATTCAGGTTGCCCGTAGACCTCTTTCTCTAGAAACACCAACTGATGATGAAGAAGATTCAGTTCTCGGAGATTTTATTGAAGATGACGAAGCGCCTCCTCCTGACGATACTGCCACATATAATTTATTACGCCAACATCTTGAAGAAGTACTCAATGGACTTCCTCCCAGAGAGGTGCGAATTCTTCAATTACGGTATGGGCTATTAGATGGTCAAGCATACACTTTAGAGGAAGTTGGACGTAAAATGGGTGTTACTCGTGAGAGAGTAAGGCAAATTGAAGCCCAGGCATTAAGCAGATTGCGCCATCCAGTTATTCGAAGAAAATTAAGAGATTACTTGGGAGATTAATTTTCTCCCCTTTCAGGTTTATTCTTTTTCTTCATCTTATTTTTTCGATTTGTTATGTACTTGCGAAATTAAATAAGATGTTGCATACTATTTCTGGGAGGTACCTATGGCAAATATTTCTTTACGAGAATACATCCGGAAAATTGAAAACCTGATAGACAATGGACAAATCGATCAGGCTATTGGACACTGTAAACATATTCTACAAATTTACCCTAAACATATTGATAGTTACCGATTGTTAGGAAAAGCACTACTTGAAAAACAAAAATATGGTGATGCGTCGGATATTTTCCAAAGAGTACTTTCTTCTGTACCAGATGATTTTATCTCCCACATTGGCATGTCCATCATTCGAGAGGATGAAAATAACCTCGATGCTGCTATTTGGCATATGGAACGAGCTTTTGAAGTTCAACCTTCCAATAAAGCAGTACAGGATGAACTGCGCAGATTATATACCAGTCGTGATGGCATAGCTCCTCCAAAAATCAGGTTGACCAGAGGTGCTCTCGTCAGAATGTATACTCGCGGCGAATTATACAATCAGGCAATTGCAGAGATTTGGTCTGCTTTATCCGAAGACCCCAATCGGGTTGACCTTGAAGTAATTCTCGCTCGAATTTATTTCCTGTTAGGACAAAAAGTAGAAGCAACAGACACCTGCAGTAAATTAATAAGTAAACTGCCTTATTGTTACGAGGCAAATAAAATTCTGACTGAAATTCTGCCTGGTACAACAAGAGAAGAAGACGAGAAGGTTTTTCGACAAAGAGTAGTGGATATGGATCCGTATTTTCAGTTTGTTAATGAAAAGACATTGGCAACGGCTGATGTCCCAGATTCTAAAATCATGGTTGAACATTTTGATTGGGATCCGAGTGCAAATATCGATGAACAACCAGACTGGGCACAATCAATAGGGTTTGCCTTAGATAATGAAAGTTCCTCAGGCGACGATTTTTCGGGTTGGTTAAATAATATAGTTTCCCAACCAAAAGAAACGATGGATTTGGAAAGTGACGACAAAACTGAATCCCCTGCCTTGGAAGAAACTCAGGACGTAGCTGTCAACCTCACTGAACCTCAAGATGAAAGGGACGAAATCGCTTTTCCAACTGATGATGAAGAAGAAAAAGAAATTCCAGATTGGATTAAAGACGCAGGGTGGGAAGTTTCAAACGAAGAAGATGAGGACCTGGAAAAAGGGTTTCCAATACTATCTATTCTTCCTCTAGAAGACGAAATATTAGACAGTAAAGTTGATAGTTCGGTTGGGGATCTCAATGAAAATGACACAGAAGATGAGGAAGAGATTCAACCAGCTGAAATCCCAGGTTGGCTACAGGAAATTGCACCTTCAGAAAATAGTATTAAAATTCCAGATGAAGTTGATGATTTTGAAGTCAAGAATCTAGAAGATTTATTTGACAACTTAGAAAAAGATGAATCCGAATTTATTAGAAGTGAATCGAAAATAAGTTGGGAGAAGGAATTTACTGATGATAAGGATCCTTCTTTAGAGGATACATTGCAAGGATTCGATTTTTCTTCACTTTCTTTGAACGAAGACGAAAGTAAAACAAATTTAGAATCAGCAGGAGAATTAGACTCAGCGGAAAAACCTGAAGATGAGCTGGACTGGATAAAAGATTTATCGTTTGATGATGAACCAGTAGGAAATGAAGAACTTCCAACAGCCCATGTCACTGAAAATATTCAAGATATAGAAAAAGAAGAAGAAAAGCTTGATAAACAATCTTTAGACCAAATTATTAATGAACTCGAAGAAATAGATATTGAACCTGCTCCTTCAATGGACGATGAATGGTTAAATTCTTTAGTAATTGATGAAAATAAAGAAGATTTGGAAAAAGGAATTTTTATCGAAAACGAGAAAGAGGAAATTCCTGACTGGATAAAATCGGTAATCGATGAAGAAAGTGAGAAATCTCCAATTTCATCCGTGAATGATGAAGATTCTTTACCAGATTGGCTATCGATTTCAGATGAAAACCTCGAAAGCGAATTGGATGATATTAAAATCAGTTTTGACGATGTCAAGGATAAGTCGATTCCGGTCGATACCTCCATTGATGTTGAAGAAAGCCCAGTAAGCAATGAAGAAAAATACTCAAATGAGCCACTTTCAGAATTAGTGGATGATGAGTTAATGTCTGCACCAGAAGAGCTAAAAACCGAAGAATCCCCTTTGGAAATTGAAATATCTGAAGAAATAATTGGAGAAATTAAACCAATTACTGATTCTGAAGAGGAACCTGTTTCACAAATTGAAGACCAAAGAAAAGAAGATTTGGTACCTGATCTTAAATCCTATCCTCAGCAAGCCGAAAAAACGGAAGAACTTGAGGAAGAAAAACAACCAGCAGTCGAGAATGATGAAGACGAATTAGAGTCCGCTTTGGCATGGATGGAGGGATTAGCCCTGAAACAAGGAGCAGCAGAAGAGACACTCTTAAGTAAACCGGAAGAACGAAGTGAAACACCACCAGATTGGATCTCGGAAGCATCAGAACTTTCTCAAGATTCTCAGGAGGAATTGGACACGACCCCAAGTTGGTTGAAAGAGTTGGAAATTGAAACAGGTGAGGTTCAATCACTGGATACCACACAATCTCACGAAGAAATATTTTCAACAGAATTCCTGGATTCAGTGGAAGATCAGGAAGATGAAATTTCAAGTGAAATGGACAAGTATCAAGAAAAAGTCCATGATTTTGAGAATCTATTTGAAGAATTAGAAACTGAAGGAGATGAAAAACCGACAGCATCTTTCGACCAAAATGTAGTTTTTGATGATGATGAAACATCTGTTGTTTTGCCAGAAAAAACCGATGGCGAACCGCTTCTGGATGAAGAATTTTCAGATATTGAAACTGAAGAAAATTTTGAGGAATTGACTGCTCAGATTGAAATTGACGCAGTTGAGTCTTCAATTGAAATTACCGAACAGGAAATTGAAAATGTTGAATCCGAGGAATTAATTCCTGAATTATCCATCGAGGATGATTTCTCATTAGAAGAAGACGAAGAATTATCCATCGAGTACCCGGAAGATGAAGTTGTGTCTGAAGAAATTTCAGATATAGAGGACCGTAAATATGAAGTCTCCGCGGATAGTTCATCACCTGAAGATCAATTAGTTGAACCTATTGAGACCATACAGGAAAGTATGATTGATGAGCAAAAGATTGTCACTAAGTTTGAAGATGAGATTGAAGATACCCAACCCGTAAAGGTCAAAGATAACAGACTAAACGAATTGGAAACTGCAAATAAATTCCTTCGAAGTGGGAATCTTGAAAAAGCAATCAATAGATTTGATCCTTTAATTCATGATGGTTTTGAACTAGAAACTATAATTGAAAACATCCAGAATGCCTTAGATCACCACTATCCGATTGATATTAATCTTTGGCAAGCATTGGGTGATGCATATTTAAAAAACAATCAACTTCAGAATGCACTTGACGCATACTCAAAAGCTGAAGATTTATTATTATAATTTTAATTGGAGGTACATATTGGAAAAAACTTTTGTTCTGGTGAAACCAGATGGAGTTCAGCGTGGATTGATTGGGGAGATCTTATCGAGGCTTGAAAAACGTGGGCTCAAACTGGTTGCGGCTAAGTTCTTGCAGGTCCCAGTCAGTCTTGCAGAAAAACATTACGCTGTCCACCAAGGAAAACCATTTTATGATGGGTTGATCAAATATATTACCGCAGCTCCAGTAATGGCTATGGTATTTGAAGGTCCATTCGCTGTACAAGCTGTTCGACAGACCATGGGTCTGACCGACCCGCTTAAAGCAGAGCCAGGGACAATCCGTCATGATTTAGCATCAAGAATTAGTAGAAATCTTACTCACGCATCTGACTCTCCAGAAAATGCAGAAAGCGAAATTTCATTGTGGTTTGACAAGAATGAAATTGTTAATTGGTTGAAAGCAGATGAAGATTGGGTGATCGGAGATAATTAACAAAAAAGAGGTTGACCACTTTTTTTTAGTGTCAACCTCTTTTTTAATTTTTGATTTTTTTACTATTCTTTAGATTTTTTCCAAAGGTTTCTTCGTGATTTATTTGTTCCAGCCACTCCAACATTGCACGAATCTGCTTTGTTCGATAATCAATTAAAAGTTTCTGAAAGTGATCTTTCTCATCAATGAGAAAAACCTCTTGGTTTTGAAGCCATTGGTAGCAAACACTCTTTTGGTTTTCAACCAATAACTCAATTTTTTCTTTATAAAAATTCTGAGCCATAAATAATTTAGCAATAAATTCTTGCCTCATTTCACGACCACGTTTAACTGGGTTAATGATCCATTCTTCCAATTGTTGGATCCCAGGTTCTGTTATTGTAAATAGTTTGCGATCTGGATACTGGTCTCCTTCTATCATTGTTTGAGAAAGAAAACCTTCATGAAATAATCTCTCCAAAAATCCGTAAAATTGACTCTGCTTTAGGTACCAGATCTTAAAAAAAGATGTTTCTTTGGAAATATATTTATAGAGTTCATAACCATAACTGGGTTTATCAATGAAAAAACCTAGCAGGGACAAATACAGGCTGCTTTCAATTTTTGTTCGAGGACTCATACTTGCTTTATTATAGTATTTTTTTTAGTTTGTTATTTTTCACCTACAATCTTCTTCTACAGTCATTCAGCCCTATTAATATTCGTGATATTTCAATAGAACGGTTTATAATAACTAAAAAGATACCAAATCGGAGGTAACTTTGAATTTTCCAAGTCCTTTTTATCGCTGGCGACCACATCCCTGGCATGGTTTAGAAACAGGTCCAAATCCACCAAAAGAAGTTAATGCTTTTATTGAACTTTCATCATTTGATTTGGTTAAGTATGAAGTTGACAAAGTGACAGGATACTTAAGAGTCGATCGCCCTCAAAGATCGTCATCTCAACCCCCATCGTTATATGGTTTTATTCCAAGAACGTATTGTGGAAACAGAGTCCATCTACTTTCACCAAAATCTACAAAGGGTGATGGAGATCCATTAGATATATGCGTAATTAGCGAAAGACCGATAACAAAATCTGAAATAATTCTTACTGCTCGAGTCATCGGTGGTATTCAGATGATAGATGATGGTGAAGCAGACGATAAAATAATTGGAATCTTGTTTAATGACAACTTCTGGCAAAACGCAAATGAATTATCGGATATTCCCCAGGTTTTAATCGATAGACTTCTACATTATTTTAGTACATACAAATTAGTTCCTGGCAAAGAAGATTCTACATTTATTGCAGGAGTTTTCGGTGCTGAACAAGCATATAAAGTTGTCGAAGCTGCCATGAAAGATTATGAAGATATGTTCGGTAACTAATTTTTAAAGTAAATAAGGAGTCCATTAATTTTTGATCTTTGGCTCCTTTTTTATTAATCAATTTTGATTTTGCTCAAATCCTCTTTTGGTTCAGGATACTTCATTTTAAGGGATTTAAGCACGTCTACAAGTATAGAGCTGATTAACCAATTCCGATACCAATTCCTATTAGCTGGAATAATGTACCAGGGTGCATATGAAGTGGAAGTTTTGGATAACACATCTTCAAATGCATTTGTATAATCTTCCCACAACAATCGTTCTTTGAGATCCCCAGAGGAAAATTTCCATTGTTTTTCAGGATTATCCAATCGTTCCTGAAGTCTTTCTTTTTGTTCATCTTTAGAAATATGAAGGAAAAATTTTAAAATCGTTGTTCCTTCATCTGATAATAATTTTTCAAAATTATTGATGTGGTTATATCTCTTTTCCCACACTTTCTGAGAAACAAGGTTATGAACGCGAACCACGAGCACATCTTCATAATGGCTTCGATTAAAAATTACCATTTCACCTTTTCCAGGTGTTTGTTTATGGATGCGCCACAAGAAATCATGCGATAATTCTTGTTCAGTTGGCACTTTGAAGCTGGCTACGCGCACCCCAGCAGGGTTGACTCCATCAAAAACTGCTCTTATGACCCCATCTTTCCCGCCAGTATCCATTGCCTGTAATACAATCAGTATCTTGTGTTTATTTTCTGCATACAAAAGTTCTTGGAGTGACTCTAATTCTTTGTTGATCTCAACAAACTCATCCTTCGCTTCTTTTTTGCCCTCTTTCCAATCAGATTTATCATCTGGATCCCAATCTTTAAGATTTATTTTTTGACCGGGATTTACTCGATATTTATTCATGCCTAACCCCTTCCTTTTTTGAAAAAATAGTGGTTCTATAACCTATATTATAGAACCACTCACAACAGATAATTATTTTTTCGATTTAACGACCGATTTTTACTTCATAGGATTTAGCAATCCATTGATTCATCCCACCACTCATACTTGTAACTTTGGTGAATCCTGCTTTCTTAAGAATGTCACGAGCTTCTGCGCTCCTATTACCAGATCTACAAACAATTAATACTTCTTGATCTTTTGGAATTTCATCCAACCTACTTTCTATTTGTCCCAAAGAAATTAATGTCGCATCTGGAATATGTCCAGCTTGCCATTCACTGAGCTCTCGCACGTCCAGCACAAATGCCCCGTTTTCGCGCATTTGATATGCATCTTCGACACTGACTTCTAAGGGAAGTGTATTCGTATCTGCTGTGTTTTGTGACAATCCTATGATTACCGCCAGAGCAATGATAACGAACCCGCCCAAAATGAGCCATTTATTAAAATTATTTTTCTTTTTGATCGTTTTCTTCACTTGTTTTGCCATTCATACTCCATAGTCGTTGAAATATTGATTCATTTATTTTTACCAGAATACATCCATACTGTGAATATTATATAGAATGTATTGATATTCATATCTAAATGTAAAATTAGTTTAACCAAATTCATAAATTCTAGAATTTTTTTGCTTGGGAAACCCAATGAAATTAATAATTTTAGAAATCAGTGCAAATCTTAGAAATCTATTAAAACCTGATTCAATTATCAATAATTATTCGGATGTTAAAACTTTTTATTTCTCGATCCCGACGAAGTTGTCTAATTTCGATCAAAATCATTTGGTGAAACAAAGTTTTTTATTTTTTAAATCTCAATTCTCAGGTGACGTCGAAAACCATATTTCCATTGTAAATAAAAGTGATATTGGAATTAATTTAAAGGTAGCCAAAGAATTATCCTGGGAGATATTTTTTCGATTTAATAGATGGGTAAGGGTTTGTGATGGGATATTCGATGAAGATCTTGATTGGTTCATTTCAGGCTTTACAGGAAAAATCCTTGATTTTTACTCTGATGATGAAAATAGTGTGTTTTTAATTGCCTTTTCAGGAGAATCAATATCCAAAATACCGTTTGACCATTTGCAAAAGAACATAAACAATATCTCTCCGTTCTATACATTTCTTGAGTCTGAATTTATTATGCCAGACGAAGGACCTGAAAACACAAATGCGGATGAAAAGCTGAGAATTGAAATAATGCTCCAATTAACAAATTTTCAGATTAATTCATCTTTAGAAAAATTTGATCGTTTTTCTGATTTATTACAATTTTGGGAAGATCAATTCAAAGATAAACTTGTAAATCCAATAGAAGTTAGAATCAATTCAGCAGACCAATCAATTTATCAATTAGTCGATATACCTTATTATGATGAAAGATTTGGGGTTTGGGTAACTTTATTTTCAGATGAAAAAATTGTAGATATCCCAATAATGGAAATAGTTAAAGTTATTAACAATAAAATCTTCAATGAGCTAATCATCAAATATAAAAAAATGATGGCTATCGTATTACCAAATTAAATGAGGTTGTCCCTTGAAAAATGACAACCTCATTATTGCTAACTAAATGTAATGTTATAGACTTTGTTTCTATTGAACTACTCTTGGTGCAAGCCAGAACACATCCGAAATCACGTTCGAACGGTTACTGATACCAAGAATAAATTCTACATTTTTTCCTGCATAACTACTTAAGTCGATGTCAATTTTTGTTATTTTTTCATCATAAGTCTCAACCCATTTACCTAAGTTTACAGGGTTCCCACCATCAATACGTGCATCTAAACTAATCGTAACATTGCAAGATTTACTTCCATCAAGACAACCCACTACAGATGAAAAAATAGCTCCATCGTTTATCATCAAGGCTGGATAAAATCCTTGAATCCAACTACCGCTCTCACCTTCCAAATGCATATGAAGTGTTCTTTCATCGTCAAGATATCCATTTTCAAGTTTTGGCTTTGATAAGACTGCAACATAGGCTTTGGTCATACTTTTATCAGTATCACAAGGAATACGGACAATCGAATAATTACTCTTCCATTGTGCGTTACAAATTTTTGAAACAAAATCTAGTGGGTAAATTTCGCTGGGGACACTTTCACTCGTATAATTTTCAACATTAATGATTACCCAAAATGCTTTATCAGCCTTTTCCCCTACGCCGAAGATTTTACCTCCCGGGGTTCTCAACATCCACTCGCCTTTATATTCACCTGGATTTGTAGGTGATTTAAGATCGATTGATAAATCAATTGTTTCACCGGGCTTTACAATGACGCCAATTTTTTTGGCTGCAACTCCATCCATAGCATTACCACTTGAAAATATCAATTCATAATCTGCAGTCCAGGTGGTTTGTCCATCGTTTTTTAGTCTCCAGGTTTTTGTGAAAGTTGTAGCTGATGCAATAATAGTATTGTCAGGATAGGTAACATCCTTTTCAAATGTTGCTTTATCCATTGGCATTTGTGTAAATGTTGGCACTGGAGTATTCATTGGTGCTGCAACTTCAGGTGTAACCGGTGTATTTTGTACTGGAGAAGAAGTCTCTTCTACAACAATCACAGTTGGAAGATTAGAAACTTCCGTTGAATTGGCTACCATCGTCGAAAAAGCCTGTTCAGTAGCCAAAGCCTGAACTGTCTGCATGGCAAGTGTGCTCACTGCATTGGGATCTGATGGATTCCCATATTGCTTGGTTAAATTACAAGCAGCCAGACTCATAAAGATCACAGTCAAGAATAAATATAAAAAGACTTTCTTCATTTTTTCTCCTAAATCAATTGTTACATTGTAGACGATTCTTGTCTGAAATTTGTTCCATCTATAAATTTAGCGTAAAATTAGCCAGATGGCAAAAGATAATGTATTCAAAGTTGGAGATATTCCAATCAAATCGAATTTAATTCTGGCTCCAATGGATGGTCTTACAGATCATCCATTCAGAGAGATTATAAAACGTTTCCATCCGGGAATCATATTTTCTGAATTTATTAATGCATATGATTACTTAAATAACCATCCATTTTTCCCACAACAAATCGTATTCTCTGAAGAACAAAGACCATTCGCCTATCAGATTTTTGATAATTCACCATATCGGATCCTACAAACCGCTTTATATTTATCAGAAAAAAATCCCGATTTAATCGATATTAATATGGGCTGTTCCGCAAAAACGGTGGCAAGCCGTGGTGCTGGCGCAGGTTTATTGCAAGAACCTCAGAAAATTAAACAAATTTTAACGCTATTAACAAACAATCTCACGGTACCTGTTACCGCAAAAATCCGTTTAGGTTGGGATGATACCTCCTTAAATTATTTGTCAATTTCAAAATTACTGGAGGATTATGGTTGTGCCATGATCTCAGTGCATGGAAGGACAAAAAAGCAAGGGTATCAGGGTAAAGCAAATTGGGATGCCATCGCCGAGATAAAACAAAATGTAAAAATTCCCGTTTTGGCAAATGGTGATGTAAATTCGGTAGATGATATACAAAATATTATCAAAGTGACGAATTGTGATGGCGTTATGATTGGCCGTGCAGCTCTAAGAAATCCATGGATTTTCTCGGGGTTGGATCATGAACAGGTAACATTGAAACAAAGACTTGATTTATTATCTAACCATCTTGATTTGATGATTCAATTTTATGGTTTGGAAAGTGGTTTAATTCTGTTTCGAAAATACATAAAATTTTATTTGGATATATCGAACCTTGGAAAAGAATTCCGATCGAATCTCTACAATCAAAATGACCCTCTCAAGTTGAAGTCATCTTTGTTTACAATCATGAATACACAAATTAATTAACCTGATTTCTAACCATGTCCAGTGTTTCAACCGCATGCCGCAAGTGAGGGATAACGATACTCCCTCCCACGATGAGTGCAACATTGAAAGCCTCCATCAATGAATCATCATCCCAACCTGCTTGAACACATTGAATAATGTGATAATCAATGCAATCGTTGCATCGTAAAACCATTGAAGCCACCAGACCAAGCAATTCTTTAGTTTTGACATCCAGATGACCTTCTTTATAGGCATTGGTGTCAAGATTAAAGAAACGTTTTATTCCTAAATGATCGAGGTTTAAAATTCTTTCATTCATTTTTTCTCGATATTCTTTGAAATCGTCCAGACGACTTTTCATTTTTTTACCCTTGTATCTCTTTGCTGTTATTGCTTATTGGCTTTCAATCGTTTAATTTTGATGCCAACCGATTAACCTCGACTTTAAAAATGCGTCTTAATATCGCTAAACTGGCTGCGTAAGTGGAATCCATACCAAAATACGAAAGAGCACCTGCACCCAGGTTTTTACCTTTACTAAGCGGGGTATCAGAAGCATAATGTAATATGCCTAAATCAAAATTTATATTGTAAAGATTCACGATTTCATTGACTGGATGTCTTGTAGGTCGATACATCTCAAATATAGCAGACAGATATGGACCAGCTTCCATTTCGATATCTGAATAGCCCTCTCGATAAAACACATCAGCAAGTTTTCCGTTTTGAAGGAAGGTGCCCAAAACTGTTACTGCTTTCTGGTTGTCCAACACTGTACCATAAATCAAATCATCAACTACATCCCGGGCTGAAAAAGCATTACTAAACATGTAAGTATTTTGTGAATGTTCATCATAAACCACATTAGGGATCATTACATCGCCAAGAACCCCATTCAATGTCGCAGCTTTACCCAGTATATAAACCCCCAAAATTGGCGAAGATTGTTCGGCAATTTTTGTCAGAATGTTATAAGCTGCTAAGCCTAAAGGGTAGTCAATGTTAAGAATAATAGCATCGCTTTTTTTAAGTAATTCAAATTCTCTTTTGTTTTTTAATCTGGGATCCACTTCGTCAAAATTAATCTTATTGATTTCTATGATTTGAGCGTCTACATCAAAATAATGCTGGCTTAAAATTCGTGTGATACCACTCTGAATTTCATGATCAGATTGGTCTTTCTTTAAATAGCTAAATTCAGGAGTTTGTTGTGCTTTTTTTAACACATAATAGAGCAAATTTTCAAGGCTAGCTTCCTCCTGTTTATTCTTGATTGTGATCAATTCGTTGTACAAATTTTTTTCATCAGTTTTCTTTAGAAAATTAATCAATAGTTCTTCATTTTTCAAAGCAAAACCTGTGAGTAAATTTGGTATTGAGTGGGTATTGCTGGAAATGAAATAAACTGGCCTTTTTGTTAGTAGTGAATTTGAAAATTCGATATTGTCCCACCAGGCACGTGTTGCTCTCCAATATTCACTTAGAGAACCTGCCAATAGATTTACTCGAAAATCACATTTTTTATTTTTTATACGTTCTAAATAAATTGGAAAATCATCACCCCAAATAACTTCAAATCTTCTCAGATCTTCCGCGGATAAATGTAAGAATTCAGCTAAGGATGAGAATTGAGTTGGGTTCTTAATTGCGTTTTTAAGATCAAAAGATTTAGGTAATTGATTCAGAAAAATATGAAGCTTATTCCACTCAATTTGATAAGCAGTCATGGCTGGAATAACGTCTTCGATATCAGATCGACTTGCAATAAAACAAGCTAACTTCTCTTTGCCATCATAAAAGCATCGGCGTCGCCTAGCTTTGGTATTTACTGGGATCCAATTTTCCACATTCGCATACCCATGATTTTCAAATACAGATGAACTCTGACCCAGAGCTACAACTTTCACATCCGGCATACAATCTGGCAAACGTAATAAACTGTAAATAAAAGCAGAAGTATCTGGATCATTCTGTCGGGCGAGTGGATGCAGAAGTGAATTCATCCCTGCGTGAACTTCTTCAAGTGTTCTAATTTGAATTTCAGTGGTTGATCGAAGTAATGAGTACAACGTTCGTAAATAGAGTTCTATTTCTTCAGAAGCAATTTTTGGTACCGTTCTTTCCACAAGTACCTCCTGTAATAATTGTTTTAGAATTATATCGGATAATATCAATGATTCTAAATAATCGGCGATATAATTTCAATTTTAGAAAGTAAGTCTGATTAGGATATATGGATCAATATAATAACAACTACCAAAATGATTTGATAGATCGGTTGAAACTGGAAAGTCTTGTTAGAACTATTTCCACCCATTTTATCAATTTGGACACCAATCTTTTCTTAGAAGGTGTGCTGACTGGTTTAAAACAAATCGCAGATTATACAGGCAATGATCAGATTACGATCTACAATATTGACCCAGAAATCGATTTTACTGTCATAGAATGGCAATCAAAAGGACAGTACCCAACTCATAATCATTTATCAAAAACAGAATTATTAGTAAATTGTCAAAATTGTATCCTTAAATTAAAAGAGAATAATCATATTCAAATAACCTCTGATCTTGATTTTAGAGAATTACCTTTAACCGAACAAAAATTTTTCGAACTTGAAAATGTGAAATCTATCCTCTTAATTCCGATGATATTTAAAGATAATTTGATTGGCTGGATTTCATTTACAAATTATGAAAAATCAAAATCATGGAATGATGTTTCTGTCGAAATTTTCAATAATATTGCCAACATTTTCATTAATCTTTTCGAGCGTAAGAAATATGAAAATAAAATCCAAAGTTTATATCTATCCTTGGAACAAAAAATTAATGAAAAAACGAATGAATTATCGACATTATTGAATATTCAAAAAGCTTTGACATCAGAATTACATGTTGATCACGTAATTCAAATTATTGCAGATGAAGCGCGTAGACTTACCCAAACACTATTAGGCACAGTATATTTTTATGAAAATGGGAAATTGATTCTAAAAGTTATTTCTGGTGAGAGAGAAACGCTTCTTCCCATCGGTTTTGAAATACCAATAGAAGGGTCATTAGCTGGTGTTGCCTTTAAAACCGGATCGCCTTATCTGGTTGATGATGTTTCCCATGCAGTTGGCGCATTTAAAGAGGCCATTCGATTATCAAATGTAAAATCAATTCTATTTGTCCCCCTAATTTCTGGAAGGAAGACAATTGGTGTAATTTCTGTCGCAGATAAAATTGATGGAGAATTGGGAAATGAAGATGAGCGCTTACTGAAGATGTTTGCAAACAGCGCAATTATTGCATTAGATAATGCACGACTATATAAAGAAGAACATGATCGCAGAGAAGAGGCTGAACGACGTCGAAAAATCGCAGAAGCCTTGCGGGATATATTGCGGTTGCTGAATTCCAAAATGGAAATCTCAGAATTATTGAGTTACATTGCTGAACAATCCAGAGATTTATTAAATGCTACTTCTACGATGATTAGAAAAATCAATTACGAGGCGAATACAGTTATTACTGAGGCGTCGTCCAATCTACCAGAAGAATTCTCTGTCATTCAGGATTTACCATTTTATTCAGGAGGTTCTGAGACTATTCTAAAAGAGAATAAACCTGTTGTCGTGTCAAATCTTTATGATTCGCTCGGCCGTTACCTGGATAACCCTCATGAACTTTCACCAGCACAACAATTATGGGCAAAAGCCATTCTGCGCTATTTTAAAAGTCATTTGATTGTTCCCCTAATTATTGATGAACATCTTTATGGAACTTTAACATTTTATTATGAAAATCAGACCTCTTTTTCGGAAGAAGATATTTACCTGGGTCTTACACTGGCATCCCAAGTCTCCCTGGCAATTGAAAACGCTCGTCTACGAAATCAAGAAAAAGAAATGGCAATTGCTGCTGAACGAAATCGCCTTGCCAGAGATTTACATGATGCTGTCACACAAACTCTCTTTTCCGCTACATTAATTGCAGAAGTAATTCCTCGTTTGTGGAAGAAAAATCCATTGGAAGGTGAAAAACGACTGGAAGAAATTCGTCAATTAACCAGAGGGGCGTTAGCAGAAATGAGAACTCTACTACTTGAACTTCGACCTGCCGCTCTGAAAGATGCTTCGTTTGCGGACTTATTAAATCAACTTGCTGAAGCACTGAGCGGACGAACAAGAATTCCTGTTGAGGTCAATCTAGCAGATATTCCAGACTTAACACAAGATACCAAAATTGCACTTTATCGCATTGCTCAGGAGGCATTTAATAATATTGCGAAACACGCAAATGCGAAAAATGTACACATTATCCTGAGAAAAGAAGATGATGCATGCATTTTAATCATCAGTGATGATGGAAAAGGTATCTCAGATGCCAACATTCCATCAAACCATCTTGGTATGGGAATTATGCAGGAACGTGCCTCAGCAATTAATGCAGATTTGGAAATTCGAAGTCAGGAAAATGAGGGAACAACAATTTCAATAACCTGGAAACAGGAAAAGTAGATTCTTTTCCTAAAAATACTTATTGCGAATTATTTTAGCTATTTGGTCAGCACCATTGATCGCTTGTTTTTCGCTTTTGGTTTTTGAAATCAAATTCTGAATTTTATCTACGGTATTCGAAGAAAATATTTGATTTAACTCAATTTCATCTGAAACCATGTTTTCACGAACAAATTTTTCAAGAACGCTTGATTCGCGGAAATTCTTTCTACCAATAAATAAAAAAGGTTTAGCAAGTGAAAGAACTTCAGTAACAGTACTGTAACCCAATTTTCCAATGACAATATCCGAAGCATTGACTAAATCGGGGTGAAAATAAGGATGATTGTGAGACAGATATATAATTTTTTCATGATCAAGCTGGGCATCAGCATTATTGATTGGAAACAGAAATTTGATATTGCCAGTATATAAGTCTAAGTTTTCCTCATGACGATCAATTGGTACTCCACCCATCGTAACAAGCACTAGTAAATCCTTATCATCAAGACATAATTGATTTCTAATTTTCTCTTTACAGGTTCTGGTTTCTCGAAAAATGGGAGAAACAATAATTGAATTTATTGATCTTTCACAATAAGGTTCACAGGTAAAATGTATTTTTGGAAGTTGATAAATTTTTTGTAGTATTGAAATATATTCATCCAATTGG
Source organism: Anaerolineaceae bacterium (assembly GCA_019429225.1). Lineage (GTDB taxonomy): Bacteria > Chloroflexota > Anaerolineae > Anaerolineales > Anaerolineaceae > UBA6170. The sequence goes on along the minus strand of JAHYJK010000031.1, from coordinate 2,793 downwards.
GTGTATTGGTTCAGATAATTTTCATAAATCCAATCCCAAGTGAAATTTTCAATAAGAATCGAAGGAACTCCTAATTGATCTGCAACCCATAATCCAAGTGGCGATATGTCACAAAGAATTAAATCTAAATTTCTTTTAGAAATAAAACTTAGAAATTCATCATACTGATTCTCAGAAAATGGTAAAAATGATTCCAGAGCTTTTAATGTTTTTTCAATATCTTCAGTAAATGGATCAGCTTGAATCAAACCAACATCAGTTTGTGTTTCAATATATTCAAATGGAAAAGAAAGAGAATTTTGGAAAAACCATTCAGGTGTTGTCGTGAAAATAAAAAAATTATTATCACCAATCGTGTATAGCTTATCTATCACTGCACATGCTCTGGAAGCATGCCCAAATCCATGTGATGAGATAAAGTAACCAATATTCATATCAATCGTTAATTAGGGTAATTTCTACGTTATTTATAGATCCAATCCGTGAAATTCATTTTCAAATGGTAATCTGACAGTTAATCTTCTGATATTGTCCAATGATTTTTCAATTACCCTTAATACAACAACTGACATATCATCATTGGGCTGGTTTTGATCCAGGCGTATTGCATGAGAGAGCAATGCATCTGCGATATATTGGGCAGATGGTTCCTGCTCATCCAGATAGGCCTGAATGAGTGAACAAAAATCAATTGACTGACCGAATCTCTCTCCAGCGCGCATTACTCCGTCCGTGTATAACACAACAGTAGTCCGCGGTATTAAACTAATTTCAGTTATGGATGGGCGGATATTCCTGGCTTGACCTATAGGAGTACTCTCACTTGATATGCATTCTATTTGATCAGATTGAGTAATGAACACAGGGGTAGGATTATTTCTCGTAATCACGAGAGTCTGGGTCTGTAAATCTGCTGATAATATATTCATATATACACTACAGGAACCACCTTTTTCCATAAAAAGATAATCAGATGCACCACGCGCAGCAGCGCCATCCCTTACGCCATCAGAAATTAAACTGATAATTTTTCGAACAACCATCGAGGAAATTGATTTGGCAGATGATCCCGAAGAACGAGCATCTGCAAGGACACAGGATACTCCTCCCATGGGCCTCTCAATAATTTCCAATGTATCCCCACTCTCTAAAGAACCAAACTTAACAACCTTGGCTACTGCTAATTGAATTTCCATAATTTTGATTCTAATATAAATATGGTTTAAAACAAAATGATTATTTACTCTTTAATGTAACAAAACATAACTCAACATTTTTATACGGTTCCCAAACAAGATTTACCACCATGTATGACCCAAAAAGATCTCGAATTATTCTTTCACTGTCTGATTTTGATAATGATTGACCTGTTATTTTGTAAAGAATTCGATAAAAACGACTTGTGAAATCATTTTTTACAAAATTAATACTTAACAAAACAATCAACTCCCCGCCACATGTCAACAATCTTTGGGATTCTTTTTGAAAATCATTCGTAAAAATGTAATCACTTGGGAATGTGGCAATAATTTTCGTAAAACTATTATCTCTAAATGGTAATTTTCTATTATTTGTTCTGAGAATTTTTGGACTGTAATCTTTCAATCGCCTGGATGAGATCTTCAACATTTGTTTACTCAAATCGCAACCAAAAATTTGATACTTTTCTTTTATCAGGTTCTTATGTAATATTCCAGTTCCTATACCGACCTCTAGAATTTTTTCTTCATGGCTTAGAAATTTTTTTATTTGATATGTCCACTGATTCCAATCGCCAAGTGAAACGATATTAGCGACAATATCATAACCAAAGGCAAGTGATCCATATAGTTCCGTCAAGAACCAATCAACAAATTTTCTGAACAGTCTCTCCACAATAAAATTATAAACAAACCATGCTTACAAAGTAAATCTTCTTTAGTTGAAAAAAATAAATATTGATGTAAACTCAAATGGTAAGACCTCTAACCTCTGAAAGGATTAAGTTAAATGCAATGGAATCAACCTGAAAAACCAGCGGAATTAGCTGAGCAGAGATTAATAAAAGCAATTCTGGATGGTGTGTTTCCGATCAATAGTTCCTTGCCCTCGGAAAGGGAATTGTCAACTCGAATTGGTGTTACACGACCAACATTACGAGAAGCATTACAAAGATTATCCAGAGATGGATGGATTGAGATTCATCAAGGTAAACAAACCAGAGTCAGAGATATTTGGACTGAGGGAAATATGAATGTTTTATCCTCAATATCCAAATATCCAGAACATTTATCTCAAAATTTTGTCGAGAATTTGCTCCTAATTCGATATCTTTTATGCCCAACTTACTCCACATTAGCAGTTAAAAATAGACCTGAAGAAATAATTCTTTTCTTAAATTTATTACCTGAGATATCAAATTCACCAGAAATTTATTCGGAATTTGATTTTAATTTACATCTAAAATTAACCCAGGCTTCTGGTAATCCAATTTTCACCTTGATATTAAATGGATTTAAAGAATTATTTATACAAAAGGCTATTATTTACTTTCAAAACGAACGCACCCGAATATATTCACACAATTTTTATAAAGACCTAAAAAAAGCATTTGTAGATCAAAAACCAGAAACAGTTTTTGACCTCACAGAAAAAGTGATGAAAGACAGTATTTCTTTTTGGAAAAATACTAGTTAATACGAACGGGAGTAAATTATGAGAGGTGAGAATATTCTGGCAATTGATAACGGAACCCAAAGTACCAGGGCAATGATTTTTGATCCAAAGGGAAATCTTTTATTTAAATCAAGAGTA
>JAHYJK010000314.1 GCA_019429225.1 Anaerolineaceae bacterium | reverse complement strand
GACGCAATCAGGCAGTGGCTGAGTTGTTCGGTTTACGCCTGCGAGGTTGGTTAGCCTGGTTGGTATGGTTGTTTGTCCATTTGATGCAATTGGTTGGCTTCCGAAATCGATTGGTGGTCCTGATCAACTGGGCCTGGCAGTATTGGTTTTATGATCGCGCAGTACGTTTGATCGAAAAAGGGGATTGTGATTGATCGGATAAAAGGATGTCATCCGGTCAAGGAAACCTGAAGGAAAAACCAGGTAAATTGCTACTTCTCTGCGTATAAATCGTAAATATATATGGTAAGTTTTTGAAAGGGAAGCCTGTCTAATTTGTTGTTAGGGTTCATTGAACAAGAAAATAATCAGACTGGAAGTCATCATCCACCAGATCAGGACCGAAATGGTAAATACCTGCCACAACGGCCAGGTAAAATCTCCCCCAGATGACAAGAAATAGCTCTTCCAGTAGCCGAACCTTAATACATGTTGAAGTGTTATTGTTAACACAATCCAGATTTTGGATGTAAGGATTGGTTTTAGAAAGAAAGTAGAGGTTTATCATGGCTGGAATTGTATATGTAGTCGTTGGAATCGTCGCTGTAATGTTCGCTGCTTTGAGCGTGGTTAATCTCAATTCAGAAAGATAATTCGGTCAGGCTATCTGGTCTATGTTGATATGGCTTAATTGTTTGCTTATAAACTTGCATCAATCGATTGATTGAAATCTTCGATTCGTTTGTTTCCCCCTTTCGAAAAACTCCTGAGGCTTAGAACTCAGGAGTTTTTTTGTACATCACCTTTGATTATGAAATCAATTTATAAATATGGTGAATATGATCTTTCTCATGCCACAAGACCCGGCGCAATAATTTGCGCGGGCTCCAGAACTCGCCTTCTTTCCCCACCACCAGATCTTTTCCAACCAGGCTGGGTAAAACAGTTTTTACCTGCTTACGAATCACATCCAGCCGCTCAAATGTATCTTTGGGCACCTCATTACGAGTCAGATCAGTCAAACCCAGACGATCCAGGTACCACCATTCCGCGCCACCAATGTGCCTGACGATCCCCAGAATATCCCAGCGCTCTCCGGCAAATTTCTTCTCACGCAATTCATCCGGAATGCCGGCTAAAAGATCCAATAAATCCTTCCTCGACCAATCCATCAGCATCAGTCCCTGTTCGACTTCTTCTTCTTTCAGAGGTAGCCAATCATTTTGAAACCAGGCATTGACGGAATAACCATCTTCACCGGTTACTTCATAATTTTCATTGATTGAATAGATTTTAAAACTCTCCAGCAAACGTACATCGATATCCATGCTTTCCTTCAGCCATGATTTTTCACCAGCTTTGAAATTGACCCAGTGCTGATATGCGATAAAAGACTGCGGTAACAGCAACAATGCTTCCTGATCATCTTCTCCATAAGCAAAACATCCCGGGTGATCCAGCGCCCAGGCTAAAACCCGCCCTTCGTAATTCAATTCCAATCCAGTTCTCAATTGCATGGAATCCTCCTCATTGATGGTATTCATTAATTATAAAACAGTCAGGATAAATGGAAATTTTTCGATCAAAATTTGATTTATAATTTGTCATATCCCATCTGATGATCGTAATACAATAGAATGGTGGAACTTTTGAAACTTTTTTCAAGCTTAATTCGTCTTACCTAAGGTAGCCTTTCTGAGGTGCTATTACCATCTTTCGCATTGGGAGGTCGCATGACTGATATCGATATCGATTTTGAAATAGAGCAAAAACCCCGCAAATTTGTCACGCAATGGTTTTTTCCAATTCTATTCAAACCACGTCAAACCTTAAGTGAAATCGCAGAAAAAGAGCATGCGGTCTGGATTGCCCCTCTGTTAGCTTTGATGGTGACTGCGTTGATCCTGGTGCTGGTTTCATCTCCCATGCTGGGCCAATCATCACAAACCACATCACAGCCCGAAATGTTCGATTATTACAGCCCTGAACAACAGCAACAATATCAGGAAGCTGTCAATATGGGTGTCAGCCCGGTTGTGACAATTGTATTTCCACTGGCAGGTAAATTTTTAGGCATCTGGGTAGGTTGGGTTTTGCTGGGTAGCATTTTACATCTTTCACTGACATTGAACGGCAGCCGTAGCAGCAATCGCACAGCTTTGAATATTGTTGCCTGGAGCAGTGTGCCATTCCTGATCCGCGATTTCGTGCAGATCCTAGCTATTCTGGCAACAAAACAGCTGATTTTACAACCAGGTCTTTCTGGTTTCATTGCTGAAGGAGCGACCGGGTTTAGTTCATTTTTGGCTGCATTTCTGGCATTTTTTGATCTTTATTTGATCTGGCAAATTGTCTTAATCGGTATGGGTGCCATGAAGATCTCGGGCTTGAAGGCAGGCAAAGCCTGGCTGGCCACATTAATCGCAGTGGTGATATTTCTGATATTAAAAGCTTTGCCAGGTTTTGTCATGGCACAACTTAGCGGTCTTTCACCCTCCAGGATGTTCTTCTAATCAATGAGCGAACAACCAGTTATTCAAATTCGTAATTTACGTAAAACCTTTACGATGGGCAAGCAAAAGGTGCATGCGCTGGCAGGCGTGGATCTTGATATTTTGCCTGGTTCCCTGACGGTCATTATGGGACCCTCAGGCTCAGGGAAGAGTACCCTGCTTTATCTGTTGGGTGGGCTTGATCGCCCAACCAACGGAACCATCCAGGTGAATGGTCGCTACCTGGATCAGATGGATGAAAATGATCTGGGTTTATTTCGCCGCAAGAGTGTCGGGTTTATTTTTCAATCCTTTAATTTGATCCCCAGTATGACCGCCATGCAAAATGTGATCTTCCCGATGCGTTTTACCGGGGTATCAAACAAAGAACGCCAAAAACAAGCTGCCCGCATGTTGAGTCAGGTTGGCCTGGCCAAGAGAGCTTTGCACCGGCCAACTGAATTATCCGGAGGCCAACAGCAGCGTGTGGCAATTGCACGTGCTTTGGTCAATAACCCACCGATTATTCTGGCGGATGAACCGACCGGCAATCTGGATACCACCAGTGGTTTTGGCATCATGAAACTATTATCCAAACTGAATTTGGAAGGTCGTACAGTCATTGTGGTAACGCATGATATGCGTATGTGCCAGTTTGCCAGCAATATCATTTATTTATTGGATGGATTAACCGTCAGCGAAGCGGAATACGAAGCCGCATCTCATTTTGAAATCCCGGAAGAAGAACCGGAGGAAGTATAAGCTATGAAGAAATTAACCAAATTTGTCTCACTAATCAGTTTAATTGTTCTCATTATGTTAACTGTTACCAGCCCATTAATGGGTCAGGCACAGACTGAAACGCCATTGGTTGATACAGCTACCGTTGCACCAACAGAAGCGGTTGTTGATACACCAGAACCAACCGTCGAAACACCAGAACCAGTTACCCAATTTGTGCGACCACTGGTTGTGATCGCCTCGTATGACTATGGAAATGACCGAATAGC
>JAHYJK010000030.1 GCA_019429225.1 Anaerolineaceae bacterium | reverse complement strand
GGGCAGGATAATCCCTTTCCAGGGCGGTTGTAAGCAGGAATATGTGTCGATAGTTGGAAACATATCATCGATGCCGGCATTCTCACCATCGGTATAAACGCCATCATAGGGTTGGGTGCGATACCGATCACCAGGCCTTTGGAAGAGAATCTGTTTGTTCAGAGGTTTATAGATTAAAGAGGCCAGTGTAGCGCCACATTGAGGAAGAATGAGCACCTGAATCTGTTCAGATTCGAGGGAATAGGCTGGCTGATCCTTATAATTTGATTGCGAGATTGATAGGTTCATTTTATTCATTGATGAAATAATTTGGAGATCGACATCATTATAGGATTTTTGTTAGCAAATGTCAATAACATATTCCCAATTTATTGGAATTTGGTATTGACATTTGTCAATTAAAACTGTAAACTGTTATTGTAAAGCAAATTCTCACAAAAATCACATTTATCATTCCTGAACAATAAAAATAAAAGGAGTAGTTGGCATGAATCTCTCAGAGCAAATCTGTCTTGCAGGACACATTTTATTTCAACGCCGCCTGACTGACCTGGCAGGTGGAAATATAAGTGCCCGTTCTGGAGGTTTAATCTATATGACCCCCACTTATTCAGGCGCGCGGTACCATTGGGATTTGTCACCTGATCAAATTATAATCGGCCGCTTGGATTCCGATGAATTGATTACAAATCCACAATTTTCTCGTGAAGGCTGGTCACACCTGGAATTGTATAAACGTTTTCCAGACATTCAAGCAGTCATCCATGCCCATGCATTTCATGTGCAACCTTTTTCTTCGCTTTCTTTACCCATTGAACCAGCACTAGAGGCAAATGATAAATTTGGAACGATTGAAGTAATCGAAGCAGCACCTGGGCACACCAAAGAATTAGCTGAAAAAGTTATTGCAGGCTTTGTTGGCAAAGAGGAGATGATCAGAAAAATGGCTGCAGCTGTAATAATCCCTCGACATGGGATGATCGTAGCGGGCAAAAATCTTGATTTGACATTAGATGCCACCGAACGCATTGATACGAATGCCTGGGTAATTCTGGCACGAAAGATAATGGCAGGTTAATGTGATTCTAACCGTTAATTTAAACGCAGCCTTGGATCATGTTATTTTTGTCGAAGATTTAAACCAACGCGGCATGATCCGGGCAACCAAATCGATTCATTGTATTGGCGGAAAAGGAGCTGACACAGCCCTGGCATTGGCTCAATTAGGAGCACCACATCGATTATTAAGTTTTAATGCTGGTAAAAATGGGGAAACTTTAAAAGAACTATATAAACAACACGGGATTCAATCACAGTTGGTGGAAGTTTCAGGAGAAACACGGATTGTCACAGTGATTATTGAGACAGTTCAAAAGAAATTAACGCAAATTTCCCAATCTGGATATTGTATAACAGAACAAGATGGTAAGTTGTTCATTGACTCGTTGGAGCAAAATTTAATGCAGGCAAACTGGTGCATTGCTGCTGGATCACTACCACAGGGAGCATCACCAGACATCCATCGAATTATTTGTGAACAAGCTCATCTGGCTGATTCAAAAATCCTGATTGACGTGGCTGGAGAACCCTTATTAAAAGCCCTTCCAGCGCATCCGGACATTGTCAAGCTCAACCGGCGCGAATTTCAAACCACATTTCAAGGAGCTTTCTCCTCCATCGAATCCCTGGTAAACCATGCTCGTAATTTAATACAAGAATATTCCCTGAAAATGGTGATGATAACGCTTGGGAGTGAGGGCATTCTTTTAATAAATGAGAACGATGCTTTTCATGCAGAAAGTCCTTTATTGGAACCCATAAATTCAGCTGGCGCTGGAGATGCCGCCTCAGCTGCCTTCGTATACCAACTGTTTCTGGGCCAACCTTTGGAAAATGCCCTGAAGATGGCCTGTGCAACCAGTGCCGCTGTGGTATTGAGCGAAGGAACAGCTGAATTCTCCCTGGAGACGATGAAATCCTTGTTGCCCAAAATCCAGCTATCAAAAATAAATCAAGGAGCGATCCTGTCGAACACTAAAAGTAATATAGCCAACTTGTGAGAATTTTTTGAAAGAGAGAATATGGAACAAAAATTAATGATAACCAATAAGCCAACATCGGTACAAATCAACATTCAGGATGGCCAGATGCTACCCAACACAACCCATGATCGACGTTTTGTTTCTCATCTAGCGGAACAATTCTCGGACCAGCTTGCAACACAGGATGTCATAAAAAACGAAGATCCGTTGGTCTATGAGTTATTTCACCATGCTTTTATAACCGATCAAACGGATATGGCTTTGGGTATGTCTGTGATTGCTGCTGGTACAGTTGGCAATGAATATTACATGACGAAAGGTCATCTACACGAGTCGGATGACCAACCAGAGGTATATTATTGTGTGGGCGGCAAGGGATTGCTGTTAATGGATGATCTAAAAGACGATTTCCAGGCATTGCCATTTTCTGCAGGCACTGCGATTCACATCCCCCCTCAATATGCTCACCGCGTTGTTAATACAGGTGCTGAAAAATTAACCTTTGTCTCCGTCTTCCATGTTGCCGCAGGACATGTTTATCAATCCGTTGCTGAAGCAGGTTTTGCATATCTTGTGATGGATATCGATGGAGAACCGACCTTAATACCGAATCCTAAAAGAGCGCAATTTCTTAATTCAACAACAGAGAATTAAGAGGATCAACAAATGTCGAACCCAAATTCCTTAAAAAAATCTTATGCCCTGGCAATTGATATTGGGGGAACAAAAATGGCAGCAGCCATCGTTGATACTTTTGGGCAGCAAGTGACGGAGACTACAACAGAATCTGTTCCACGAGATAGTAATGGAATGGCGCATCCGGAAGCGATTATCCAATGGATTGGTGCGCAATTAAGTGTTATTGAGTATCCACTGGAAGGAATTGGTTTGAGTTTATGCGGTAATGTTGATGAAGACACCGGTTTTGTACCGCTTTCAGCAAATTTACATTGGCGACAAGTCCCGTTTGGTCAAATGGTTGCATCAGCAACAAGTTTACCCGTAATGGCTGCCACAGATGTGCGCATGGCGGCGTTAGCGGAAGCTACCTGGGGTGTGGCTCGCGGGGTAGATTTCTTTGCCTGGGCAACAATTGGTACTGGCTTTGGCGGTTACTTATTTTTGGATGGCAAGTTGTATCGTGGATTTCATGGATACGCGGGGAATTTTGGACATAATACCTGGGATGAAGTCAATGGGGTGATGTGTGGTTGTAGCAAGAAAGGCTGTGTCGAAACATTTGTTTCTGGACCGGGCATTGCCAGAGCAGGCCAAAAGATTGCCTCCTCCATAGAATCATCTCTACTTTCACAACAGGCAAAAAATAAACCGATGGAGTCGCGCGATGTATTTATGGCAGCAAACGCAGGAGATTCCGAAGCAAAGACTATTTTGGAAAATGCGCAAAGATTGACAGCGATCAGTTTAGCCGGATTGGTGAATATTCTTGATCTGGAAATGATCGTGATTGGTGGCGGAGTGGCTTCAGCTTCTCCAGATTATGTAGAACAAATCAGCCAATTAATACCCCAATACCTGATGACAGAAGAAGCCAAAAGAGATTTAAGAGTTGAAAAGGAAAGTTTTTCAAATGCATCTTTAATCGGAGCTGCAGGTGATGTTTTTATTAAAAGAGGATTACTTTCTTTACATGAAAGGACACAAATATGAACGAACTAACCAATAACCCTTCTGATAATACACTCGTACAAATTGCCAGGTTGTATTATGAAGAAAACAAATCTCAACAGGAAATAGCTGATGAAATCGATGTTTCGAGATCATTAGTCGCCCTTTACTTGAAACGAGCGCGAGATCGGGGAATCATCAGTTTTCAAATACGCAATCCCCAGGATGATAATGAATACCTGGAAAGGCATCTGTCTGAACGCACGAATATTCCCCGGGTGACGATTGTTCCAACAGCTTCTAATTCGGCATTAACCCGCAGGTTGGTGGCCAGTGCGGTAGCCCGACATCTGGAAAATAGCTTGCAGGATGGCGAGGTTTTGGGTCTTGGTTTTGGACGCACGATGCACGAATTACCCTCATTGATCGCACCAAGACGCACCAATAACATTTCCGTTGTCCCACTTATGGGAGAAAGCGCCAGCAGTTTCTCGCTCTCGTATTCGCAAATCAATCAAGTTGTCTTACAAGTCAGCCAGGCATTTGCAGGTACACCTCATTTTTTGCTGGCGCCATTGATAGTTGAAACACCAGAATTACGTCAAATGCTTATATCAGATTCGTCTGTTCGCCCTGTAGTGGAGCTTTGGTCAAAATTAGATCATATTTATATCGGAATCGGTACTGTTCCCGCAATAGAAGATGAAGTGGTGTATGTTGGCGAAGAGAACTTAAATCGTTGTGCAGCTTTAGGTGCGGTAGGCGACACTTGCACACGTTATTTTGATGCAAGTGGAAATTATATTAAAACAGACTTACATGATCGAACAATTGGGATTACCTTTGATCAGCTTCGACAGGTAAAGAATGTTAATGTGCTTACTTCGGGAGCGGGAAAAGCGGATGCATTGAGTGCTTTTATCAAAACGGGTATGGTTTCACATTTGTTTGTTGACGAGGAATTAGCCAGGGTGATGCTGAATAAATTAACTTGAAATGAACCGACTCAACAAATAAAGTTTTGACTTTGATGATTCTTAAAATTTCTATCTCAGTAAAGGAGACGAGCGACTTAATAACCAGGCAAATCCCAGTCCGCCTAAATTGCCTGGTCAGCAAAGCAGGCTTTTTCAACCAAACATTCAATCAATACAATTCATTTGGAGGAAACATGAAAAAAATAAAATTGTTAATTGCGCTAGTTATCATTATGAGTGTGATCCTGACTGCTTGCAGCCCCACGCAAGCACCAGCTGAACCTGCAGCCCCCGCCGATTCTAAACCCGCTGACGTCGCTCCTGGTGAAGAAAAACCAGCCGCTGAAGCACCAGAATTATCCGGTAAGGTAGTCTATGCATTTCCTGCTGACGGAGTGCAAGACTTTTTACGTCCTGAGCAGGTAGAAATGTTCAATAAACTTTACCCGGAAATAAAGGTTGATTTACTGGCTATACCAGAAGATGGTTATGACCAAAAGAATCTTTCCATGATCGTTGCGGGCGAACAATTAGATATATTTGGTTCTGGCGAAGTATTTGTTGCTCCTTATATCCAGAATGGTGTTTCTTTACCACTCACTGACTTAATCACAAATGACCCCAATTTTCACCCTGAAGATTTTGTGCCTAATATTATTGATTATTTCAAAGACAGTGAAGGAAACATTCACATGTTACCAGGTCCTTATGATGTTCAGCGAATTTATTTCAACAAAAAACTTTTTGATGAAGCTGGACTTGCATATCCTGAAGATAGCTGGACCTGGGCTGATTTCAAATCGATGGCAGAGAAACTGACTGTAGGTGAAGGTGTCAATAAACAATTTGGTTTTCTTGCTGGAACCCGCTGGTATGTCTTTATGCCATATGTGTGGGCAAACGGTGGAGATATGTGGTCCGAGGATGGAACAACCTGTTTATTCAATTCACCCGAGACAGTAGAAGCCCTGGATTGGTATGTTGATTTTATGCGCAAAGGTTTATCACCTTCACCATCTGAATTAACCGGTCTTGGTATGTCGGCAGGCGATATGTTCACTACTGGAAAAGTCGCCATGGTTTCTTCGGGCGGCTGGGACATCCCCTACTTCAATGAAATCACAGATTTTGATTGGGGACAGGTCGCTTTACCCGCTTCTCCCAACGGTCGCGCCACCACATTGCATCTCCAAATGAACCTCATTTCTGCCAAGACAGAATTTCCAGCGCAAACCTGGGCTTGGTTAAGCTATTTGACCTCACCAGAAATGTACACATACGAAGTACTAAAGTATGGTCAGGGAGTTCCCCCAAGAATTTCAACAACCGAGGAAATCTTGAATAATCCTCCTGCTGACGCTGATCCTCAAGCGCTGCTTAATCTGCAAATAGGCTTTGAATCCGCAAAATTTGGGCGAACTCTACCCAAGATCATCAACTTTGCACAGATTCGAGACGATGTTGTATATCCTAACCTGGATTTATTCTGGAATGGCGAAATTGCAACTGCTCAGGAAGTTGGCGACTTGATTTGTAATCAAATGATCCTGGAACCAATGAAGTAAGAAAAATTTTGATTTGTATCTGGCTGAAGACTTCCTTCAGCCAGATACGCTTTCCAAGGAGTACATTATGAGGAAAACTCCACTCAAATATGTTTTTATTTTCCTGGTTCCCAGCCTCATTGGTTTCACTGTGTTTAATATTGTTCCTATTTTGAGTTCTTTAGTGCTCGCATTTACCAAATGGGATCTATTAACACCGATAAAATTTGTGGGAATTAATAACTTTATTCAAATGTTTACCAAGGATCCAATATTTTGGCCCAGTCTGGGAAGAACACTTTTATATTCCTCAATGAGTATTCCTTTGGGTATTCTTACATCTCTCATTCTTGCTCTGGCAATGAATCGACCCCTCAAAGGGATAGCAATTTTCCGCGTGATTTATTTTGTTCCGTATGTTTCGTCAATGATTGCAGTTTCGATGGTGTGGAAGTGGTTATACAACGATCAATTTGGATTAATCAATACCTTTCTTTCCTTTTTAGGGTTGCAACCTCAAAGTTGGCTGTCGAATGCCACTTTAGTCATCCCTTCTTTGGTTATTATGGATGTTTGGAAAGGTGCAGGCTTTGGCATGCTGATCTACCTGGCTGCATTACAAGGAATACCTGAACAACTTTATGAAGCGGCTACTGTTGATGGTGCTAATGCTTTTCAAAGTTTTTTCAAAATTACGCTTCCGTTATTAGGACCAGCTCATTTTTATATGTTGGTTACTGGCCTGATAAATGGTTTCCAGGTCTTTGATTCTGTTTACTTAATGACCCAGGGTGGACCAGGGTTTGCGTCTCGTGTTTTTGCATACAACCTATACCAATCTGCTTTTCGTCAATTTCAAATGGGTTATGCCTCATCCATGGCATGGTTTTTATTCTTTATTATTTTTGCTGTAACGCTGCTTCAATTTAAGAGATTGGGTGGAAAAGTGGAATATGATGTCATTTAGGAGGAAAGCATGAATGCTGCACAGACAATAAGACAAAATCCAATCAGGAAATCTCGTAACTATAGACGACGCCAAACCAAAAAAGCTATCATCAACACAATCTCGTACATCCTCTTGATTACAGGTGCAATTATTTCTCTCATCCCGTTTATCTGGATGATCTCCACTTCATTGAAAGGGCGCGCAGAAGTATTTATTTATCCACCCAACTTCATACCGGGAACCCTGAGATGGGATAATTATTCCAGTGTTTTTAGCACTTTTCCCTTTTTCAGTTATATGCGTAATACGGCTACAGTGGCGGTAAGTGTAACAATTATTCAATTGGTAGTAAGCGCCACAGCCGCTTATGCTTTTGCTCGGTTAGATTTTAAAGGTCGCAATGCCCTATTCTTCCTGTTTCTGGGTACTTTGATGGTTCCCAGTCAGGTGACCTTAATACCCTCGTACATTATGATGACGGATCGCTTTCTGGCTTTGAAAGGAACTTTGTGGGCATTAATCCTGCCCAGTGGATTGGGTGGGGTGGCGTTTGGCACTTTTATGTTGCGTCAATTTATGTTGGGAATCCCCAAGGAATTGGAAGAGGCAGCACTCATTGATGGAGCTTCTCCCATCGTCTCGTTCTTTAAAATTATTCTTCCATTATCAAAGCCGGCATTGGCCACACTGGCTGTTTTTACCTTCATGGGTTCATGGAATGAATTTCTGTGGCCATTGTTGATGCTGGAACGGCCTGAACTTCAAACACTAACAGTGGGTTTGGCCGGATTACAAACTCGCTGGGGAACCCGTTGGCCTGAATTAATGGCGGGCTCATTGGTTTCCATTATTCCCATTCTCCTGATTACATTGTTCGCCCAACGCTATTTTATCCGTGGAATTGTTGTGTCGGGACTTAAAGGATAATTTATGAAATGTATGATGATTCCTGGCCCAAATGAAATCTCGCTTTCCGAAAGGGATAAACCTATTCCTGGTAGATGCTGTCTTTAAAGTCAAGCGGAAATACTCAAATTCTTTAGGTAATTCGGGTCAAATGGTTTTCCGGATTTCAAGACCCCAAAAACCAGATGAAGCAATTTTCTCATCGCAGCACACACCACCTCCATTGGTGAGAGACCATTTTGCGCTAAACGATCACAAAACTCCTTGACTAATGGATTCCAATTTCTTGCTGTTACTGCAGGTAAAAATAAAAGTTTTCTTATATGTGCATTACCGGTTTTTGAAATTACTGTTTTCTTACGAACAGAAGAACCTGACAGAGCATTTTTAGGTGTCAAACCTGCGTAGGCGGCCAATTGGCTTGCACTCTGAAAAGCTCTAATATCTCTAATTTCTCCCAGAAGCTTTGCTGCCGTTATAAAACCAATGCCCTTTATGGAAACCAAAAGCTTTTGGCGACGCAACAATTCTGCATCATTATCAATTAGATTTTTGATCTCTTTTTTTATTTCGTTTATCTGCTGGGTGAAGAAATCGACGCATGCTTTTAGACTGGAAATAACGGTTTGTGTGCGAACACCAGATTTAAGGCGGTTCTTCTCGCGTTGTCTGGATTCCATCAAGGCATCTAATTGTCGAATCAGGGCTTGTAGATCCTTATAATTTTGCGGTGGAGGGCTCCACAAGCCTGGTTTTTCGCGTAAACAGTATTCTGCTATTAGTTCAGCATCTGCTTTATCGGTTTTATTGCGTTTTAATTTGCTGTTCCCGTAGAATTTAATCCGGGCAGGATTGACTACGCTGACCTTATATCCAGATTCGTACAGATATTCTGCTACAGGATCGGCATATTGTCCGGTTGCCTCCATACAGCAATGAATTTGGGGTAATGAATATTTGTGTAGCCAGCGGTCCAATCGTTGATAACCTTCCAGGTTGTTTTCGAAAGAATTCCATTTGCAAGAGCCAGTAGATAAAAGTGATACATCAAAGTTGCTTTTGCTGATGTCGATACCTAATATTGCTTGTTCCATTTTCTTATTCCTTTGGTAAACTAGATTTAGACACTGATCAGGTGGATCATTGGTACGACCAACCTTGTAAATACAAGCTCATCTCGTTTTTGGAAAGAAATGCTAGAGAGGCTTTAGATGCTGTTCGGCCTATTGTTTGATCAGGAGGATGGGGATCTTATCTACACTTGAAACTCTTCGGTTTGAGGGGCGAAACAGATTCTCCCATCTTTACCTGGTCAGTGTCTTGACTCTCTAGCATAGCACTTCTATATCATGATACAAGGGGAGAAGTGTTAATTCAGGTAATGGCTAGCGGAATCTGTGGAACAGATCTGCATATCTATCACGGTGAATATTTGGGAGATTATCCGGTCATTCCCGGCCATGAGTTCTCCGGAGTGGTTACTTCTGTTGGGAGTCTGGTCAAACGTTTCAAAATCGGTGACCGGGTGGCGGTTGAGCCCAACATTGCATGTGATAACTGTGACCACTGCCTGAATAACAGGCAAAATTTTTGTCTCAATTGGCAAGCAGTTGGCGTCACGTTGCCAGGTGGAATGGCGCAGTTCGTCACAGCTCCAGAAAAAGTGGTTTTTGATATCGGGGATTTAGCATTTGAACAGGGCGCCTTTGTGGAACCCTTATCCTGTGTGATCCATGGTGTTGAGCGGGCACGCATCAAGTTGGGCGATCGGATAGCTATACTGGGTGCAGGTCCGATTGGGAACCTGATCCTGCAGGTTTCTCGATTACAAGGGGCAGCTCACATAACAGTTTTGGAAAATAACCCTGGAAGGGCTGATCTGGCCAGAAATATAGGGTCAGATATCGTAGTGAACGACATAGAAGACTTAATACTGGATGGATATGATGTGGTCATTGATGCAACAGGTGTCATTCCGGTTATGAATCGGACAATTGATTTTGCCCGAAAAGGAGGTACAGTTTTATTGTTTGGAGTACCCCCATCGGGTGCGAACATAGAAATGGAAGCTTTCAAATTATTCCATAAAGGATTAACGCTATTATCCTCCTTTACATCTGTCCGTAATTCGTTCCAGGCGATTCACTTGCTGCAATCCGGTCAGATTCAGGTGGAGCCTTTGATTTCACATCGCTTGCCAATACAGGCACTTCCAGATGCTATTAGAATGATCGAGAGACACGATCCAACAGTTAAGAAAGTGGTTATATTGCCAAATGGATAATCAGGTTTGATTTAAATTAATTCTTTCCAGATAAAACCATTGATTCGGTTATTCATCCAACATCAATCCAGCCTTTAAAACAGGTTCGGCATCATCAAGCAGTTCCGTTATCCGTTCAATGCTGCTTGTTATTAATGGCGAATGTGGTTCCTCCATTTCATCGACTGTTTCTCTCAGGTGTGCCATGCGCTCTTGCAGGTCGGACAGGAGATTTGCAGGAATTGTTTTGGTACGACGTCTGATCATCAAGCTCCACAGAATTTGACAGACAACCGATAAAAGCGGGGCGATGATGATTCCAATGATGCCCAGTGCATCTGCAAGGGCAACCATGATCAACAGAGTCAGAATTGGATTATCCCATTGGCGGTTGATCAGCCTGGGTTTTACCCAGATACCCAGTGCTGTCAGAATAACAATCGTATATAGGACAGTAAAAAGACTGAGCTGGGCGCTGGTTAATAAACCCAACAACATGGTGGTGAAAACGACCAGAAACAACCCGACCACCGGGATCAAGCTGCCAATGGTTCCTACCAGGGCAAGCAGCGCGGGGGAGGAGGATCCAATCAGCCAATAACCCAGCCCCAGTGTTATCCCCACCAGGATACTGTGAAGGATTTGCCCGCGTACGTACTGACCAATCGTTGTTTCAATCTTCCTCCAGATACTACGCACCTGTTTTCTATGATCCGGAGGTAGTAATGATAACCACAGTCGTTCGAAGTGGATCTGGCTCATGCTCCAATAAACGCTCAGAACCAGAATGATCGCGATGGCAGCAATCATACCGCCTATACCTTGAACGATCCCCAACAAAGCCGGACCAACAAGCTCTCCTTCATTCCCGATAATTGCCTGAAAAAGAACACTTGGCGTCGGTAATCGTGCAAATAAAGATTGTAAACCGCTACTGTTTGACCACAAAAGCAGTGTCCATTTATCCTGTGCTGAAACGCCATCTGCGATCGATTGCAATTCTGTGGCAGCAGTTTGTACTGTAAATTTTAATAAGGTGCTAAGACCAAAAATAACAACGAAGTAGACAAGAATCCAAAGAATTCGGATGATGATTTTTTTGCCAATGAGGCGTGTGAATAAAGGACGGACGGAGGCAGCCAGGATGAGGGAAATCAAAACATAGATGACAGCTGTCCGAAATTGCCAAAAAATCACAATGGCCATGATTGTGGTCAGTATAGCCAATCCAACTCTGACAACAGTCTTAATCATGGGAATCCGTTTCGGGGACCTGAGAGAGAAGAAGATCCAGATTCGTGGCGATTGTCTCGATCTCATCCATCACTTTATCGATCTGTTTCACCATGATATCTGATCCGTCTTTACCATGTCGTGCCTGACTTTGAAGATCTTTCACCAATTCCTGTGCTTCATACCGTAAGCGACTCGTATAATCACGACCAGCAAAGGTTTCGTTATCAATATCTCCTGGACGAAAAACAAAGCGATCCAATACCAGCTGAATAATAGCTGCCATAGGGATAGCCATGAGTGCCCCAACCAAACCAAACAAAGTACTGAAGGCGAAAATTGCTAACAAAGAAACGAAGGGATTGACCCCTACTGCTTTACTCATGATACGTGGAACCAATAAATTGTTTTCCACGAGTTGGATGATGGCTGTAATAATAACTACCCAGATTAATAAAGTGGGAGATACAGATAGGGCAATCACACCAGCAGGGATAGCACCCAGGGTTGGTCCGATCATCGGAATTGCCTCAAACGCCCCAGCGACAAGTCCCAGGACAAAAGCATTGGGCAGCCCAATCGCCGTGTAACCAATGATTGCCATGACGCCAACGACCAGACATAATGCGCCTTGACCGGCAATAAAATAACCAATTTTCGATTCTATCGCCGCTATCATTTCGGAATGCTCCTCACGTTTATTTTTGGGAAACAATATAAGTAAAGATTCAATGGTGCGTTTTCCATTCAGTGTCCATTGGAAAGATAACAGCAAAGTAACCAGCATGATGAAAAAGACCTTAGAAAGGGAAGAGATATAGCTCAATGCCGTCTCAACAGACGCTAACATTTCTATGTCAGTTTGAATGGCAATTTCAAATCCCGGAATGACTTCCGGCAAATACTGGCTGAAACTACCAATCAACTGATTGGGAGAATTCTCCACCCAGGTTCTTAAATCCTGATAGTAGTCCGGAATATCTTTAACAATGGCAGTTCCCTGATCGAAAACCAGGGGAAATAACAAAAGTAAAAATCCGGTTAGCAAAGCGAATAATAAAACATATACCGCAATCACGCCGCCGACTTTTGATAAACCTCTGCGATTCAGCCAGGTTGCGATTGGACGGATGATTGTTCCCAAAATAACGGCGACGAATAATATAAAAAGCACCTGATAGAATCGGTATAGCAGCCAAAAACCAAGCCCGACACCCATCAGAGCGAGTGTGGCTACAACAATTCTTCGAAACGTCCATTGATCAAGTTGTGTTGTTGGCTGAATTTCCATCGTCACTCAATTAACCGTGATATTGTTTAAACTTCGTTATTTTGATCAGGTAACGTGTAATGTAGCTACCTGGCGGAAGTGAAAGCCTATGATGGTAAATGTAATTGCCATGGGGAACAAGCGTGGACGGTTGAACAGCGTCCAGAAAAAGAGCCGCCAGTATTCAAGGCGTTCCACCCCGATGATTCCCAGATGATAGATGGATCGCCACAGCGCCAGGAAATATTGTGGATCGGATGTTGCCCTGACCCTGGGTGGATGATATTCGCGTAGAAAGGTAACGACACGTTCATAATAATATTTCGGTGCATAGATCTGATGTAAAATCTTGCGATAACCCTCCTGGAGGGGCACTATACCCATCTTTGGAACAATATTGGTGGAACCATCCACGTTATCACCGGAAAATTCATTTACCAGGCGACCTTCCTTTTCCATTCTTTTGTACAGGAGTGTCCCTGTCGGCGCTTGCAGCAACCCGACCATGGCTGTGACAATACCGCTCTTCTGAATGAAGTCAATCTGCTGCTGAAAGATCGTTGGGGAATCATTATCAAAACCAACGATAAATCCACCCTGAACCTGTAATCCTGATCGCTGCAGGAGTTTAACACTTTCCACCAGGTCACGTCCTACGTTTTGTTTTTTATTACATTCTGTCAGACTATCTTCGTTCGGTGTTTCGATGCCGACAAAGACAGTATCAAATCCGGCCTGAACGATCAGTTTGAGTAAGACCGGGTCATCGGCCAGATTAATGGATAATTCCGTAGAAAATGGCACTCCTGATTTTCCTTTGCGCCATTCAATTAACGCAGGCAAAACTTCGGTTTTAATATATTTCTTGTTTCCAATGAAGTTGTCGTCTACAAAGAAGATATTCTTGCGCCATCCCAGCGCATAGATACTATCCAGCTCAGCGATGATCTGGTTGGCTGTTTTGGTACGGGGAATGTGCCCCAAAAGAGAGGTTATGTTGCAGAATTCGCAATTGAATGGACAACCGCGGGAAAATTGTATGGCAACCGTCTCATAATGACGCAGATCAGCCAGGTGCCAGAGGGGTATGGGTGTCAGGTGAATATCTGGAAATTCGGATGAAGAATACACACGTTTTGCCTGACCCAGTTCCAGATCACGCAGGAAGGGTGCCAGAGTGTTCTCGGCTTCGTTGAGGACAAAATAATCCACATCCGGGAATTTTTCATGTTCCATGGTAAACAACGGACCACCGGCAACAATTTTCACACCGGCGGTATTACAGCGTTTTATGATCGCTTGCACGGATTCGCGCTGCACGACCATGGCGCTGAGGAAAACGTAATCCGCCCATTTCAAATCCTTTTCGGTCAGGTCGGTCACATTCAGATCCACCAGCCGTTTTTCCCAATCGGAAGGCAGCATGGCTGCCACGGTCAACAATCCCAAGGGTGGCGCACCCGCTTTTTTTCGAATAAATTTAAGGGCGTGTTTAAAACTCCAGAATGTATCCGGAAATTCGGGATAGACAAGTAATATTTTCATGGCAACATCCTTAATCATTACTGAACGAAGTTTGAGTTAGCTTTGGTGACTGGTTTTCTAAGAAAGCGTTGCTGGACTTTAAGTGCCAGTTGGCGATTCGTCATTTCAGCAACAGTTTCAATCCCGACAACACGCGCACCAAAACCTGCCGTACGAAGCCGATCTTCCAGCTCTGCTTTTGCGTCATCTGGCCCAAATATCCAGATTGATTCCGCATCACTGATGAGTGAAATGATCACGTTGTAATATCGATCAAGCAGAATCTCAGAATGTGGATCATGAAATTTCTCCGCATTCTCCTCCGGCGACTCAACAATATCACTTTCCATCGATTGGTTCTGCTTTTCAATATTCGAAATGATTTCACGAATATAGATTTTCTTATTTGCAATGGACACAATCACAGTCTTGAGAGGATTAATCCATAAACCTACTTTTCTTTCCATAAGCTGCTCCAATGGTTTGCCATTCACCTGTCCTATTCATTCTTAGGGTTTACGATAATGGCTTCCTTACGATCAATCGCCTTGGTTCGGCGAAGGTGTTTCCGAAGGCCTTTTGACAAGCGTTTGATTTTTGTTTTTTTTACTTCATTCGTTTTTATTACTTCATTCGTTTCTTTTACTTCGATTGGTTTCTTAGCCATTTTGTTACTCCTTGTTGGGTTAAACTACATAAGTTATGGGATTCTTTGAAAGTCAATAAATCCCATTTCAACATTAATCTGAATCAGCTCCACACGAATCTGGTCTCCAACATCAACACCATTGAATCCTTTGACCAGTTTTCCTTCAACAGGTATTTCAAGTAGTCGAACCCAGGTTCCTTTCCCGGATGCGCCGGTGACAATTGAATTAAACTTTTCGCCAATTCTTGTCTCAAGCAGAATCGCCGCTGCAGATTTTTCCACCTGTCGCTCAACTTTAGTGGCATCGTCTTCCTTTTTGGTGCAATGCGCTGCCAGCTCATCCAGTTCTTCAATACGATAGGGCACAGGCTTACCCTCCAGGGCAGCTTTTAATAACCGTTGTGTGACCAGATCGGGATATCGCCGATTCGGAGCGGTTGAGTGGCCATAATCTTTGACAGACAAACCAAAGTGACCTGGAAAATTTCCGTCAGGAAGCTCTGCGATATATTCACCTGAGCCTAATAATTTAATCACGGCTAAGGATAAATCCGGGAAACGCAGTGGATCTGTTGATTTTTGCTTTGTTAGAAAATCATCCAATGCTTTTGAATCGGGATTTTCTGGTAATTGATAATTGTGATCCGCGGCAATTTTGATAATTCGATCCCAGCGTTTCGGTGTACGTACCACGCGACGGATCGAAGGAAATTTCATATCTGAAAGATAGCGGGCGGTAACACCATTCACCGCAATCATAAATACTTCGATAATCTCTTTGGCTCTATTTTTTTTATCCTGTTCAAGGGCCTGGATTTGTTCCCCTGAAAACACAGGCCTGGCTTGAATGGTTTCCAGGTGGAGAGCTCCCTGATCATAGCGGTAATCCTGCATGCTCTGTGCTGCTTTATCCTGCAGTTGAAGATTCTTAGCAAGGCCGTCAACAGCTGATATGTCCTCAGGAACAGTCCCATTATCCTCTAACCAGACTGCGACACGATTATAGGCAAGTTTTGCATAGTTATGCACCCAGGCTCTATAAATATTCGAACTTTTAATCGATCCATCTACACTGACATCCATCTCAACGACAATGGCTAACCGATCCTCGTTGACATTTAAAGAGGTAATGTCAGTAGATACTTTTTCTGGTAGCATAGGAAAAATCTCTGCAGCCGTATAGACAGAGGTGGTATTATGTCTCGCATGTTGGTCGATCAACGAACCTTTCTTGATAGACGCATCTACATCTGCGATGGCCACGCGAATCTTTGTCACATCTGTGGTCATTTCCTGTGCGGTAGTGAGTTGATCCAGATCCCGCGAGTCATCGTTGTCAATGGAAACCCATAGTAGCTTTCTCAAGTCGCGAATACCATCTGGACCATTTCCGATGAGATGTTCTTTGTATTCTTGGTCTTGAAGATGTGCAAGCTCAGAAAGTACCCCTGCGGAAAAATCAGGAAGCAACCCTCTTTCAAGCATTGCCCTCTGAGCGATGCCCTGTAAAATTTTGCGATGATTGTGATTGTCAGAATTCATGCGATAACCTTTTCAGTTGTCCATTTGATCTTTGTATTGATTCTGGTTTTATTCGAGATCTGATTCGAGATCACTAAAAGCAATGATGCAGTCGCGTCCGGCGCGTTTGGCAGCATATAAGGCTTTATCGGCGGCAGCCACCAGCTCTTCTGCAGTCAAGGTATTATCAGTCGCCTCAACAATTCCAATCGACACAGTCATCCTGCCCAGAAGCTGTTCCCGGTAACGGATCTGTAAGGTGCTAATCTGTTCACGAATTTTTTCAAACCGTTTTTTGCTTTCTTTCTGAGTGGAATCGAACAAAACGATCACAAATTCCTCTCCACCATATCGGCAGGCGATATCACTCTTACGCAGAGATTCTTTGAAAACATGGCCGATTTCTCTTAAGATTAAATCACCAGCTTCATGTCCAAAGGTGTCATTAAATTTCTTAAAGTGGTCAATATCCAGCATAGCGACACTGATTGGATCGTTCTTTCGGCGTGCGTGGTTTAGCTCGCGTGGCAGCGTATCATCCAGATAACGACGATTAAAAAGGCCAGTTAATGGATCATGATTCGCCTGTCGATGCATGAGCTCTCGTAGTCTCAGGTTGGATAAGGAGATTTTGATGCCTTCTGCTACTGTCAGGGCCTTTTGTTTCCAATTGAGTGTCTGGTCCAGTGTTAAACCTGAAGGAGTTTCCTGATAAAACAAACCCAACGTTTCACCCTGAACAACCATTGGAAAACAAAGATACCCAATTATTGGTGGATGTGTGAAATGTTGGCAAATCATATTGGCATGAATATCTGTAACCTCATGTTGACCCCCTCGCCGCATTGCCCAGCAATCATCCAATTTAAAAACAGACTCCAATATTTTTTCATTCCCCCAAACAGAGGTTGTTTCCAGATATTGTCCAGAATCATGCAGAATGGCTAATCCGCCATTCTGCCCGTTGAACAAGTCCGTGCTTGACATTCCAATCACCTGATATGCTTCTTCTAACGTTTTACAGGATTGCAGGAGGTCATTCATCTTATTAATCAATTTCATTTCCCGGTCACGATTCTGCAATTCACTGACCAAGTCAGATAATTCTTTGTTTACTTTTTGCAAGTGGTCACTGGCTATCTTTCGTTCTGAGATATCGCGGATATTACATTGAATTACCTTTTTTCCATTAACCAGATAGACATTGGACACAAATTCCACTTCAATATTGGCTCCCTGTTTGGTCTGAAGAGGAAGTTCATCATAGCGAATATATTTTTTCTCGCGTAATTCCTGAAAAGCTTTCTGGCTTACATCAGAGTCCTTGAACATACCAATTTCCCATAACTTTTTACCCAACATTTCTATATGGGAATATCCCAGCAAATTGATAAGAAAGGGATTGGCATCGGTAATCTGCCCGGTGATAGCATCAAGAAGCAGGATACCGTCCTTCGCAGATTCAAACAGGCGACGATATCGAATTTCAGAATCCCTGAGAACGTCAAAAACCTGAGCATGCTCATCATTTGTTTCCATTATTGACAGTTTCTCTTTAGAATTCATACGACTCCAATCTTTCATAGGTACCGGGATAGATGGTTGTCAATATTACTCAGCATTTGCTTGAGAAATATTCTTAACAACTTCAGCTGTTTTTTCGGGCTGGTTCATGCGAGTCGCCAGATCTGCCTGAGAAATGATTCCCTTTACAGTATTGGCATTATCCACAATGACAATCCGGCGTATTTGGTGATCGGACATTAATTTCATGGCAATCGTTATTTCATCATCAGCGCGACAGGTCACGACTCTGCGAGTCATCACCGCTTCAACGCGGGTGGATCTGGCATCACGGCCTTCGCCTACGATCTTCATCGCCAGATCACGATCTGTAATAATACCGATCAATTTTTGAGATTCCGTATTATCAATCACGGGCATTGGTCCGATATTTTCGCGCTTCATGATCTGAGCGACTTCTATTACGTTATCCGTTGGCAGACAGCAAACGGGATTTGGGGTCATTACATCTTTACAGGTTTTCATTTTTATCTCTTTGCCTGGAGAGTTCTTCAGTCAGGGTAAGAACTATCCAAATATGACGATCGTCATTCTATCCATTCCGGTAAAGTGATGACGATATTTAACAATCTGACCTACCCGGATCATATCCGGGCGGCAGATTGTTTTACAACGTGGTAAATAATTGACTTTTGTTTTTTTACTTGTCTTAATTCAATCAAACCTGGGAACTAAATCACCCCAAGTAAATTCAAAATGACAAGTATGATAGCGATGACGAGTAAAGTATGAATCCAGTTTCCAGTTTTTGGGAATTTTGGACTAATACTCCCGCCGAAAAAGCCAAGCAGCCACAAGACGAACAAAATAATGATAATGGTCCACATAATTTTTCTCCTAAGTTTGTATTTTCTTCTACTTTATTGATCTCAACTAACCAGGTTCTCCCATAAAAAACCGGGTTTTCTTACTCTTTGAAGGATTTATTACGCAAATAGATTCCTGCTTCGATTTTTTCTTCATCCGTTAGCGTAAAAAATGACGTTAACTGGTTAATGAAACCCAGGGCGGAATACCAAATGCTTCGTAAATAAACCCTATAAGCGGTTTTCGATTTAAGTTGATTAATTGAGTTATCCATTGGATATCCATTTCATCCATTGAAACAATCGCTTTTAACGTCCTCGCCGTATTAAGCGAACAATTGCAATCAGGATGATTGCACCCAATAAAGTCACCAACATGGTTGGCAGCGTAATGGCATCGTTGATGGTTCCAACGCCAAACAACGGGCTGAGGAAATAACCAGCCAAAAACGCGCCGATGACAGCTATGACAATATTAAGTAATAGATTGGAACGGTCATGCATGAGGGATGTTGCCACCCATCCAATGACGGCCGCAGCGATTAAGTAGATAAGTATGTTCATATTTTCTCCTTTTCTTTAATTCGTTATTTAAATTAGTGTTTCAACTACTCGCCGGCGTTGTGCTTCTACCATCCGGCTGGCAAACCAGCCAATGATTGCTCCGGCAAAAAGCCATACAATGAAATTTACAAAATTCATTTAATTACTCCTTTCACATAGATCCAACATCAGGTTTTTCAGATAAACCTTGATGAATAAAGCCTCATTAAACGTTGTTTGTCGTTTGGGAATCTTTATGTTCCGTAACGGTGGTGGTGCTGACATTTGTAGGGGTTTGCGGAGGGGCTTGATCAACCACAGTTCTCTGTTGCGTACTCACACGTCCACGCGGGCGATAGAAAAGTACATACATCAGCCTTTCTAATGCCCAACCAATCAACGCATAGATGATCATGGCAATCAGTGTCGAAAATTCAAAAGTCATGCCTGCTGTTGATGGAGCACCAATTAAACTGGCAAACGGTGCTACGAATAGGTCTGTCAATCCATACAGGAAGGAAGCAAAAGTATTCGCTTCATTTACCCCAATTAATTTGAACAAGAAGCGTAATGCGAGCGCTGCTTCTAAGATACCTAGAAACAACCAGATCAACTGTGTGAATTTAAAAGTCGCGACACGACCATCCTGTCCTTGCTCATGCTGAGAGGTTGTTACTTCCTTAAATGATGTCATTTTGTCCTCTTTTCCCATTCTTTTTCAGCTTGTTCCCGGGTATAACCATACTTTTCCTGGAGTAAGCCGATTAATTTATCATAATTTCCTTCCACCTTATCCAGATCGTCATCCGTGAGTTTTCCCCACCAAACTTTGACTTCACCGCGTAATTGTTTCCACTTTCCTTCAAAAATATCGTTGTTCATTTTTATCTCCTTTTCTTAACTTTTTTTGTGAATCAGGATCGTTGTGTGAGTTTGAATAAACCACCCAAAAGCAAGCCAATCCCTAAACCGATCGATATTGCCACCCAGGGATATTGAGCAACTTTTTTTCCTAAATCTCCGGGGACACTTTCCGCAATTTCATTTGCCTTGGCGTTGTACTGTTTTAATCCCTTTCCGATATCTTTTCCGACAGAGTCAGCGGTACTGATAAGGGATTCTTTTGCTTCAACAGTCAGTTTTTTGGCTTCACCGGTCAGTTTTTCCAATCCTCGCGTTGCCTGAGTTACACCATCATCCATCAAGGTATTGATATCCTTTTTTACTTTCTCAGCATCTTGTTGCATTCTTTTTTCCATTTGTTTTCCATTCATCTTTTTATTTCCTTTTCTGGCTTTTGCCATTTATTGATTCATTCTCAACATATGCCCGTAACATCCAGGCCATTTTTTCATGAAGGCTCATGACACCGACTAACAAATCGACAGTGCCTTCATCTTCATATTCCTCACTGCACTTTCTGATATCTTCCCGCAGGAAACGAATGATGGTTTCATGGTCTGCTAAAAGATGTAAATTATCAGGAATTTCTGTGCAATGTTCAGATATGCGGGTATGTTTTATAAATTCTTCGAAACTGGCAATGGTAATGCCACCCAACATTCTTACCCGTTCTGCAATTTTGTCTGAAATTTCATTTAATTGTTTGTATTGGGTTTCAAACAGGATATGTAATTCGAAGAAACTCGTTCCACTGACATTCCAATGTGCACCGCGTGTTTTTTGTGTTAATACAGCCTCATTAGCCAGACTGGCATTCAGGATTTCGATAACCGGTTTACGGACATCGATTTCTAATCCAATATTTGGCTGGATGAAGAGTTTTTTCTGAGGAAAAAGCCCATCATTTCCTATTTCCGCATCTGTCAGATTGATCGCTTGGGACTCGGTGTTGAGGACGTTATTTCGATTGCGTCCCATTTTGGCTCCTTTCACTAAATCTTATTTGCCTACTAACATGCTAACCGACCGGGGCTATTAATGTCCTGTACGCTATCTGTTAAATCTATTAATTTTTTTCATAAAAAAAGAGAGGGGAAGGCAAACCGGGCGCCTTCCCCATCCCTTTGGGGCCACATCCAGCGAAAGCTGACAAAATTACCTGAAAATTAAACAGGCAACTCAGAGAGGTACAGCCGGCTGAATGTTAGTTCTTGTTGAGAGATTTCCACTTAATGATCATAAACAATGGATCCTTTCAGTGTCCCAAAAAGAATCTGAATAAATTCTATAAAAATCCGTTATCACCTCAATCAAGCGGGTTAAGCGGGTGTTTTTGGCGTGCGTTTCCAAGCCAAAAACACCCTGACGGCTAATTTTTTAAACAACCCAAATTCAAACCCTGATCAGTAAATTTTCGTGGAATGTAAGTTGTACCCCATACCCGGAACAGTCTCGAGTAGTTCGCCAAACTCGCCCAGTTTTTTCCGCAGACGACCCAGATAGGTGTGTAAATAATGGTTCGAGCCACGATACTCATCTCCCCAAACCTGCGCCAGCAATTCATCATGGGTTACGACCCCATTCAGATGCTGGGCAAGCACAGCCATAATGGCATACTCTGTGCGGGTCAGGTGCAGGTCACTCTCATTGATTAAAACACGACGTGCTTCCAGATCGATTGTGAGATCGCCAATGTGAATTTTATTATCATCGCTTTTTGCTGTCACATAGGACCGACGCAGGAAGGCGCGCACCCGCGCTAATAATTCTTCTGAATTAAATGGCTTGGTTACATAATCGTCTGCACCTGCATCCAGAGCGGCCACTTTTAGGTCCTCTTCCAGACGGGCAGATAAAATGATGATGGGCACTTCGGAGCGGGCGCGAATCCAGGCGCAAATATCCACCCCCGATAGTCCGGGCAGGACTAAATCCAGAAGCACCAGATCGACTGGCACAGATTGAAATAATGTGAGTGCCTGGTGACTATCTTCAGCTTCACTGACTGTATAACCTCGTTTGGCAAGATTTACCCGCACAAGCTTGCGGACATTCGGATCATCCTCAACAATTAAAATATTTCCCATTATGATACCTCCGCAGCGTTTATCATCACATTTTCTGGCTTAAACGGGAGTGTAAAAGAAATGGTTGTCCCTGGAGACATTTTTCGATTAATCCAGATCCGGCCGTTATGGGCATCTACCAACCCTTTACAAATCGCTAATCCTAATCCAGCGCCTTTAAGTAATCCATTGTCTCCTAATGCCCCGCGCTGAAAAGCTCTGAATACTCTTTTGTGATCCGAAGGAGGTATACCAGGACCCTGATCGATCACATTGATTTTCAGGAACGCTTTTTGGATATTGGCTGTAATTTTTATTTCAGTTCCACGAGGAGAATAAGCTGCGGAATTGCGCACCAGATTCACCAGGACCTGAGAAATTCGTTTTTTATCTGCATAAACCGGAGGGAGGTTAGAAGGGATTTGAATCGTTAATGATTTTCCGGTGGTTAATGTATGCAGTTGGGGCAAAGCATCTTCCATAATTTCATGCAGCGAGACAGATTCTGGTGATATCGGCAAAATTCCGGCTTCCAAACGGGAAAGATCAAGCAGGTGATCGATCAATTCCTGAAGTCGGAAACCTTCCGACTGAATTGTCTGAATGAAATCCAGCTGTTCTTCTGGCTCCCAATGAACATCTTTTGCCAGCAGGGTGGTGGTAAAGCCGATAATAGAAGTTAGTGGGGTGCGCAGCTCATGAGATATCATCGCCAGAAATTGTGACTTAATCTCATTGGCACGTTCTGCCTCTAGCCGTAAATCCTCTTCCACAAGCAGTAATTTGAGATTATAAAGCGTGATCGAAGCTTGATCGACAAGCACTTTTAGATGGCGCAGATCGACATGATTAAAATGATGCTCCTGCTGATAATAAACAAACAAACAACCGACCCAATTTGCTAAGGCTACCAATGGAAAGATGATTAATGTCTGGAAATTCTCTTCCATCAGGATCTCTCGCACCTGCGGGTAAAGACGCGGGGCGGATTGAATGGTATTGATAATAACAGGTCTCTTCGGTTGAACCAAATCCCAAAGTTCCGGCTCTTCATAAAAATTGGATTCGTTCAACCACAAATGATGATTACGGTTTGTCTGCCAGGTGGCTAATAATTCTACACCACTGGTAGGACCTAATTTTGGGGAATCGAAAAATATGAGCGCTGCCCGCTGGGCAGAACGCAATTCCTGCGCGGACATCAGGGTTTTCAGGACGGTTTCGGGTTTACGAGACAGGCTCATCTTGCGGCTGAGGGCAAATTGTTCCTGCGTGCGGTCCAGTGTCTTTCTCAAAGTTAATTCCGTACTCTTCTGCTCTGTGATATCTTCAGCAATACAAAAATGGCAATAAGGTTTCCGGTTTTCATCACGAATTAAAAATGTACGAGAAAATAACCAGCGCAGTGTGCCTTCCGGGCGCAGAACCCGGTAAACCTGGTTGAATGGTTTGTAGTCTTCATGTGACATGGAAACCAATACCTGTACCCGGTCTTCCGGATGAACATGCTCAACAAGAATCTTCGGATCTTCATACAGGCTATCACTTGAATGCCCCCAGATGGTTTCAAAAGGAGGACTAACATAAAGGATTCGGCCTGTTTTTAACTCACGTATCCAGATGGCCTGCTCTAATTTTTCAACGACCTGTCGGAGTTGAGGTACAGTAGAAAACAGGGTATGGAGATCTTTGGGGGAGACACCTTCTTTCCTCTTCTTAACAGTAGAGATCAAAGCATCTTCTACGACCACCACAGCTTCTGGTTGAAGGTCTGAGTCGTTAGATATAGATATGGATTCTTCTTGTTGTTTTACCCATTGCAAGAGCTGAATCAAAAAATTTTTCTGAGAACGTGTTGTTGCCTGGTTAAATGAAGACTGCAGATCTTGGAAAACTGTATCCAGGGTACTTTGCTTATCTTCCATTTGGGTCATTCACTTTCTTCAACCATCCGGCATTTGTCCAACACGACATTCATTCCTGACAAAAATTTTTTCTAAAAACAGACTGATTCTGAAACAACGAACAGGAATGAATAATCTGAATTTCCATTATTCATTCAAAAAGAATAATTATTATTATACAAAATTTCACCAGCAATTTCATTATCGTTCTTGAAAGGAATATTTTTGTCATTTAGTAAACCCTAACGTAATCTCAATCAAAATTCAGGTTTTTAAAAAAAAAATTGTCTATACAAACAAAAAAGGTTATTGTTTTGACCACAAAGAGTGTATATAATGAAGTAGAAAATTTTATTCATTATTTTGATACTTTTGGACGAGGAGTTTTGAACGGGGGAAGTGGGGTGGAACAGTTGAATATGATTTTAGAAACCGTTTTTGGTGTTATAGATCCTTAAGGAGAGGGACATGAAAAACAAAATCTTTATATCTACCAGTATTATTTTGATCTTTATGATCACATCCACATTTGGCACAGCCTTTGCGTCTGCAAACCCAACAGCCGAAGCGTATATCATCGTGTTCAAAGACACGGTGAATCCGGGCGTTGAAGTACCTGCCTTCGCAAAGGCATACGGGTTACAACCCGGTTTTGTGTACGAGCATGCATTAAAGGGTATGTCGGCCATGATCCCGGAAGGGCGGTTGGAGGCACTGCAACATGATCCCCGGGTAGCTTATGTGGTGAAAGATCTGGAGCGCAGTATCAGCGCTCAGACCGTACCCACCGGCATCCAGCGCATTTTTGCTGACACTAATCCCGAGCTTGATATAGACGGTACTGACGACTACCGGGTGGATGTGGATGTAGCCGTCATTGATACGGGTATTGATTTCCAGCATCCGGAATTGAACGTGCAAGGTGGTATCAATTGTACACTCGGAAATTTGTTCTCTGCTGTCTGTGGTGCAGGCGGAGATGACGATCATTACCATGGCACGCATGTTGCTGGAACAATCGGCGCCATCGATAATGGCTCAGGTGTTGTGGGTGTGGCACCCGGTGCTCGTCTATGGGCTGTCAAAGTGCTGAATAAACGTGGTAGTGGCTACAGCTCCTGGATTATTGCCGGCATTGATTGGGTGGCTGCTAATGCTGGGACCATTGAGGTAGCCAACATGAGTCTGGGCGGCAGTGGTTTCAGCCAGGCGGAGTATGATGCCATTCAGGGGGCAGTGAATGCAGGTGTCGCCTTTGCGGTGGCCGCCGGCAACGAGGATGATGATGCCAGGAACTACAGTCCTGGTGGGTTTGACAATGTATTGTCTGTCAGCGCGTTGGCTGATTTTGACGGGATTCCCGGAGGTTTAGGATCCCCCACCTGCTTCACGGATCAGGATGATACCCTGGCTTATTTTAGCAACTGGGGTCCTGAAGTCGATGTCGCTGCCCCAGGCGCCTGTATCCTTTCCACTTATCCGCTGGAGAAGGGCGAATATGGCACCATCAGCGGCACATCCATGGCCAGTCCGCATGTGGCTGGGGCTCTGGCATTGTTGGCCAGCGTGAACAATCCAGGAGACGCAGCTGATGTTTATGCTTTATACGACGAGATCAAAAATGCAGGCAATTATGACTGGACAGATGACTCGGGCGATGGCATCCAAGAGCCGTTGCTGGATGTGAGCAATACAACTATCTTCAATCCTGTGCTTGTTCCTACATCTGGCACCCCTGCCAACCAGCCACCCACTGCTGGCTTTACGTTTACTACTTCTGATCTGACAGCAAATTTCACTGATACGAGCACAGACTCGGATGGCTCGGTTATCGCATGGAGCTGGACCTTTGGCGATGGTGCAACTTCCACCGCACAACATCCAACTCACACCTATGCAGTTGGTGGTACTTACACAGCCAGCCTGACAGTGACGGATGATGACGGTGCGACTGGGACGACCAGTCGGGATGTAACTGTAATTACACCAACCAATCAAACAGTCACGGTAGCGTCTTTAACAGATAATAGCTTTACGATCAACAAAAACTTCTGGAAGGCGACCGTAGTTGTGAAGATCGATCCTGCTATGTCTGGTGCTGTGGTTAGCGGTTCATGGAGTAGTGGAACCAATACGACTTGCACCACAGACACATCAGGTGAGTGTTCTGTCACGCTCAATGTCAGAACCAAAACAACCTCTATCAGCTTTACTGTAAATGATGTAACTCTGGCGGGATACGATTACGTTCCTCCTGATGAAACCAGCGTAATAGTTTATAAACCCTAACAGTAACCTGTGAAGATAGACTAAATATTGATTTCCTCTTTTTTATCAAACTTTCCGGTGGTGATAGTTAATCACCACCGGTAATGTTTTGCTTTATCTATATTAAATCCTCCTGAGTTTCTCAAATTAGTGCCCTGCCTTAGTGTCCTGAAAATTGATTTTCCAGGCGTAAATTGGATCATTTTTTTCAAAAGTGAGAAACTCAGGTCTTAAATCCTCAACAGATTTTCAAATCAACAT
>JAHYJK010000313.1 GCA_019429225.1 Anaerolineaceae bacterium | reverse complement strand
CTTCTTCCCGAACGATACCGTCATGATCTGGAAGCGCTTATTTCTGTCACCCAGCCGGCAGCCATTGTCACCTACCCCGATTTTGAAAAAGAAGTCCGCCCGGCACTCAAACCAGGCGATTCCGTGAGGGCATTGATTTTGAGCGACAGCATTGAAGCATCGGGAGCTCCAGATTTTACCCAATTCGCAGGTATGCAGCGCGATCCCGAAGACATTGTTCTTTTGCAGCATTCATCGGGCACCACCGGACTGCAAAAAGGTGTGGCACTATCGCATAAGGCTGTCTTCCATCAACTCGAGAATCTGGGATTTACATTGGATCTTTTCCCGCAGGATGTGGTCGTCTCCTGGTTACCACTTTACCACGATATGGGATTGATTGCCGGGTTCATTATGCCGATCCTGACCGGAATTCCCCTGGTTTTACTCTCACCATTTGACTGGGTCAGAGCACCGCAACGACTTTTTCAGGCTGTTTCGCAATACAAAGGTACGTTGACGTGGTTACCAAACTTTGCTTATTATTTCTGTGCTCAGAAAATCCGTGAACGCCACATGGCAGGGGTTGATCTCTCCAGCTGGCGGGCGGTGATCAATTGCTCTGAACCGGTGCGCGATGATGGACATCAGATCTTTGTGGAGAAATTCAGCCTATATGGTTTCTCGGAAAAAGCGCTGGCTGTCAGTTATGCCATGGCTGAAAATGTGTTCGCTGTTACCCAAACCAAAATTGGTGAATCCCTTTATATAGAAGACATTGACCGGGAATTACTACAAATCCAAAAATTCGCCTTGCCAGCGTCCTCTGGAAGGGCAATTGTGCGAATGGTCTCGTGTGGGAAACCAATCCGCAATGTAGAAGTGAAGATTGTTGATCAGAATGGCAATGCGCTTAAGGATCGAAGGGTGGGGGAGGTGGCTGTCCAATCCAACTGTATGTTGAATGAATATTACCATCGCCCGGATGCTACCGAAGAAACGATTTTACCTGATGGATATTTCCTGACCGGTGATTATGGTTACAAGGTCGGGGAGGAGTTATTCATCACCGGCAGAAAAAAAGATTTGATCATCGTGGGTGGCAAGAACGTCTATCCCATGGACATTGAACAACTGGCCATGGAAGTGGATGGCGTCCATCCCGGCCGTGTCAGCGTGTTTGGTATCTATGATGAGGAAAAAGGCACCGAAGATGTCATCCTGGTGGCGGAAGTGGATACCCAGGGTGAAGCTGAACGCCAACGTATCAGTGATCAGGTCCGTGCCGTGGTGACAAGGGGCTCTGCGATTGCATTACGGCATGTCTATCTGGTTGATCCGGGCTGGATGGTGAAGACCTCCAGTGGCAAGAATTCGAGATATGCCAACCGGGAACGCTATTTGCAGGAAATTAATGGTGATTAGAGAAATCCAATTTATATTTCTAAAATCAAAAAACATACGCTACAATAAATAGGAGATATCATTCACAAAGGATTTACCTTGTTTGACATTGGAAAAAAGAACCAAACCGAAAACCAACCTGATCCTTATGCGGAGACCTATTTTCAGGAGCTGCAGTTCATTGATCATCGCAAAAAACATTGGAGCAAACAGAACGAAGAAGATCCTTTGCAGGTGGTGGTCTTCTGGGTGCTGATCCCCATTTTCCTGGCTTCCATCTCGACCACCATTATCATCATTCTATCGATGTTATTTGAATAATCCGTGTTACTTGCGAATGAAAATCAGCATGCCTTCGCTGCCATAAATATCGCTGGGGATGAGTGCTAACAGATCATATTGTTCGATGAAGCGTGGGTCCTGGAACAATCCCAGACGACCGTACACTTCCATCAAAACAACCAGCTCAGGCTGTTGATCGATGATCAGATCCGGGGATACTGCGTAGTTGGTGACGTAAAATTTATCATCCAATGGGTAATAATCGAGTGCTTCGGGAGAGTTAAGACCGACCGTATCCAGAATGCGCGCCTGGGTGTAATATCCGAGCACGCCCACATCACCAGCAGCCAGGGTGGTATTCGGGGTCAGAAATGGTTGTACGATCTGAGCAGCTTTTTGATAGAGGAGTTCCAGCTCGAACCACGCCATCCCAGGTGCAGGTCGATCAGGTCCGTGATCTGGATGCAGTGTCCAGTTGCACAAGAGATTGACAAACGGAATAATTGCAATTAATAGAACCAGAAGAGACCTTTGGAGAAAAACGGTGAAGTGTAATTTTGGTTGTGAAAAGATTGAGGAGAGGAATACTTCAGCACCTGCCAGAATTCCAATGAACAGAAACGGAAGAGGAGGCGTTAGATACCAGCGAAAGATCAGTGGGTTGGCAATTGCGAACACCATCAGATACAACCAGGGGTAGACCATGATCACCAGGCTGCGGGAATCTTGCTTGAAAAATGATCGCGCACCAACCAGATACAGGAATGGATACACAAGCAGGCCTGATCCCACCGCAAAGGCAGCCCCAAACCAGCGATCCGCCATAAATGGCGTGGCATAATGTTGTAACAATCGAATTAATCCCTCTTCAGGCTTGAGATGGTAAGCTCCCAGTTTCGCCTGAACTGAATGTGGGATGGGGGATCCGAATTGCCAGGTGGCAAAACCATACCATATTAAAGGAAGCAGCATGAGAGCGACCACGTCGTACCAGTACAATTTTTGTTTTTTTCTCAATACCCGGATGAAATGATCCAGTGCGATTAATCCCACCAATAAAATCGTATCTGGCCGGGTGAGCAAGGCCAGACTGGCCAGAAATGCAGCCAGGGTGACTCGATTGGTCAGGTAAAAATAAGACATCCCGACCAGCAATAGCACCACCACACTCGTTTCGAGACCACCGATGGCGAAGGTGACACTGTGTGACGCGACACCCCAGCACAAAGCAGCTGCAACCCCGACCAGATCCTGTTTAAAATGTTTTCCCAGTAAAAACAACAAAGCAGCGGTTAACCCATCCGCAATCGCATTCACCAGCATCGCAATTTCCGAGAAAGGCGCGTTTGTTCCACCACTAACAGAACCCAAAACCACCATCACAAACGTGAAAAGTGGGGTGGTAGTGCCCATGATCGCTTCTCCCGCGTTGTATACAAAACCTTCCCCTGCCAGAATATTCTGTGCATAACGAAAAGTGATGAAAGAATCATCAATTGTGCGTGGTCCTGGAATCATGCGTGCGCTGAACGCAATCAGAAACAGAAAGAGCGGAAGGAGCCGGGATAGTTTTTTCATTGGATGGGTTAATTATAGATGAGATTCTTTGCATGAATAATCAAACAACGCGAATCTTAAAAAAAGTTGACTTAACTAAATAGATTTCTATAATGGTATTGTAATATCATCATACAATATGACAATCATACGATTATGCAAATAATTCAATTTCCCAAAAACAAACCTTTATCCGAGCAAGTAAGCGACTTACTCGAAGCGCAAATTATCAATGGTGACTTCGAAGTAGGTGATCAGATTCCTACTGAATTTGAATTGTCGCAAATGTATAAGGTAAGTAGGACAGTGATTCGGGAAGCCACAAAGATTTT
>JAHYJK010000029.1 GCA_019429225.1 Anaerolineaceae bacterium | reverse complement strand
CTTGACCGGATCATAAAAAATCCGCTTGATTTATTAAAAAATCTTAAATATAAATTCGGTTATATGTTTGGTAATAATACATACGGTTCAGATGTTGCTTTTTTAGCCAAAGATATGAACCATTTGACCTTTCAGACTAATTGGCCATTTGATACGACGTCGATAAGAATTAATTTTGCTGCCTTCAGTCAATATTCCTATTGGTGCATTTTGTTTATAGCAATGTTATCAACATTTATATTGAACAAGAAAGTAGAATTTACTCAGTATTTTGGAATGATAATAGTAATATCTGCATTATTTGCATATACATTCTTTGAAGTTCAACCTCGTTATCACAGTCCAATTATTCCAATTTTTGTAATTTTTGCAGGAATTTCATTTTCTTTCTTTAATTTAAACAATAAATTATTGAAGTTCTTTAATTAACTTGCTATTACCGAATTGTAAGATGCACCAGCGTGCCTTCACCAGGTTGGCTGATAATCTTTATCTTCCCCCCAATACCTTCAGCCCGTTCCTGCATAAAACCCACCCCAAAATGGCTGGGTTGAATCTCATTCGGTTCAAATCCAACCCCATTATCCTCGATCATCAGATTGACCAGGGAGGGTTCAACATGGAATAGAATCTTAACTTCAGATGGTGTGGCGTGTTTGGAAATATTGTTCAGGGCTTCCTGGGCAACACGGTATATCACCAATTTTTGTTCAGCGGACAAAGAGATATCCGGATCAATTTTTTCGTTGTAATCGATAGAAATACCCGTTCTGCCTGTATAGGCATCCATCAGGTGCTTGAGAAGTTCCCTGGGATTGGCTTCCACGATCGCGTTCGGACGCAGTTCCATCAGAAGGTTGCGCATCTCTGCCAGAGCCCCTCTCGCCAATTGTCGCATCTCGATCAGGCGTTTTTCAGCCTCTGGTATGTTTACTTCATATAAACGGGGTAGAACCTCCGCGATCAGGCTGGTGGAAAACAATGTCTGGGTCACAGAATCGTGTAATTCACTTGCCAGGCGATTCCGTTCATTTGAAACAGCCGATAATTGTACTTCTTTCCTTAAAGTTGAATTCTCGATAGCCAGAGCCGCCTGCTCCGCAATCATCATGGCTAAGCGAGTGGTTTCTTCATCAAACTCGCGATAGGTACGATAAAAAAATCTTAATGATCCAAATAATTTTCCACGAACCAATAACGGGGTTACCAACCCACAAGCGTAATGTTTGGCAATCGAGCACATAATTTCATACGCCTGTGGATTATTTTTTTCATAGTGACTTTCTCTCAATTGGTCAATTTCTGCTTTGTAATCCGAATCGATAACGAATTCCCCTTTTGATAATCGGGTCTGCAATTCACTGAGCGGATTGGAGACAGTGTATGCCGAAAACACCTCAAACAAATCCTGTGGAAAGGATTGCGAGGTTACGGTACTGAGGGGTTGATCTTCGGTTTCATGGTAACGAATCGACAGATCAGCATCCATCATTATGTGAGCTTGCTCCACAATGAAATGTAAGAGATCCTCCAATTCTTTGTTGGAATTCAAAGCCTTGAGAATATCGCGTAACCCTTCCGCCACCCTCCTGCGGCGCTCACTTTCCTGGCGACGATCCTGTTCCAATTGGTAGAGATAGGCATTTTCCAGCGCAATGGCAGCCAGACTGGAAAATATCTGGATGTAATTATCTTCAACCGAGTCGAAGAAACCTGGTTTGTGATGCACCAGGACCAACTCTCCAATCATTCGGTCCTGTACTTTCAAAGCTAAACCCATCCAGGATCGAACACAATCATTCGCAGGGTAATTGCGCTTGCGATAAGCTTTTGCACAGGGTGATTGATCTTCAATATCAGCAATCCTGATCGGTTTTGAACCCGTAAATAATTTTTGATCCAGATCATTATCGATGCTAAAACAATCACCGATTTGAAAAACCTCGGTCAGGCAACCTGTTATAGCTTTCACCTCAAGCTGATCTTTATCGAGCTTTAATAGTGCAGACCCATCATATTCAACCAGGCGTTTCATCTCTACCAAAACCGACGTCAATAACTCATCCATGGAGAGAATGGAGCTAAAAATCCGGCTGATTTGCAAGAGAGTCACCAGAGATTGAGTACGTTCAAAAATTTGGTCCTCGAGATATTCTTTTACTTTGATCTGATCGGTGACATCGGTGACGGCATCCAGGAAACCAATGATCTTTCCGTTCTCTTCCAGGGGTGTCAACAAAACATCCCAATAGGACTCAATCCCCTGTGTGTTGGCGTATAGAGCTGGCTCACGTATGACTTCGCCCGTTAATACCCGCTCAAATACTTCCTGAAAATATTGTTCGGTACCAGGTGCAACATCATAAAATTTAGTACCTGGTTGTACCGTTTCTGGTTTTGTGTAGGTATATTGAGCCATGAATCCTTTCCATTTAGGATTGATATACATCAAGCGTAAATCAGGATCAAAAATGGCCAATCCAATTGGAATTTTCTCAAATAAAGATTCTATCAATTGCTGACTGAATGGTGGAAACATAACTTTAATATACAGGATGTTAATAAATCCATCAACATTTTTTACCAGATTTGTTGATGGATTTTCTTTTAATTTTGCGAATTATCCTATAAACTAGCCAGAATTTCCGATTCATGCGCTGCTGTGACTGGTTGGATACCATTGTGTCGTAGCTGTTGCAAACCTTCTGACGATAAATGAATGGTTTCTTGAAACAACCGTTGAATCAGATCGGAGCGATCATCAGCCGCAATGCGATTAATCGATATTTGATGGCAACCATCGCAACGATGTATGATCATTAATTCGCCTCGAGATGATCCGTACTTTTGGGCAGATTTTTTCCATGCCAATCCAATAGGTCGCATGGTAGATCTGCAAGCATTCAAGCGATCCCCAGACTGATGTAGATCCACATGTTTGGAGTGCAGACAGTAAGGGCAATGGTTACGATTGTTGACACCGGATAGCATGTAATCCGAACTGACCATCTGTCCACAAACCATTCAGGTAAAACCCACAACACGCTGGTAAAGATCTGTTTGGTGTATTTTCCGATAACCATCCATTTTTTTTAGCTTTGGTTTTCGAGAAATCTTCTCAAATGAAGTAAAGGCATTATTCTTCATGATAGATAATCCTCCTTCAAGCGCAAATAACTCTGATAACGACGCGGATCAATCTCTCCAGCAACCACTGCCTGTCGTACCGCACAACCTGGCTCATCTTCATGTCGGCAATCCAACTTAAAATTACAATTTCCGAGATATGACCGCATGTCTTTGAAATACCGATCCAGATCATCCGGATCAATATCCCACAAACCAAACTCGCGGGTTCCCGGTGAATCGATCAGGGTTGAACCTTCATCGATTGGCAACAGGCGCATGGCGGATGTAGTATGTCTGCCTTTCCCGGTAATTTCATTGACAGTGCTTACCCGATAATCCAGTCCTGGCATCAACGTATTCAGTAAAGAAGTTTTACCAATACCGGATTTTCCAATCAAGACTGAGTTTTTTCCTTTCAGTATGGATCGTAAGACGTCAATCCCCTTATGCTGAGTGCTACTGGTCAACAAAACCGGATAGCCAATCTTTTGATAAACTGCTAGCTGTTGATGCAGTTCATCCATGGCATGATCCTTTTCCACAAGATCTGTTTTGGTGATCACAATCCATACCGGCAATTCTACGGCTTCAGCCATAACCAGGTAACGATCGAGTAAATTCCATTTGGGTTCAGGATTGGCGGCTGCAAACACAGAAATTACCTGATCGACATTGCTTGCCAATACCTGTTCGATCAATTTGCCACCTGGTCTGCTGGATGTAGACCTGGATAATTGGTTGTGTCTGGGCAAGCGCTCGATGATCATCGGCTGATTATCCTGATCTACCAGAACATTCACGCGGTCACCTACCACAATCAAATTTTCCATTTGTCTGGCAAAAATCTGGTTCTTACGAT
This sequence comes from Anaerolineaceae bacterium, assembly GCA_019429225.1. GTDB lineage: Bacteria > Chloroflexota > Anaerolineae > Anaerolineales > Anaerolineaceae > UBA6170. The sequence goes on along the minus strand of JAHYJK010000029.1, from coordinate 23,169 downwards.
CGGTGTTCAGACCTGATTGACTCAGTTTTACGCGGCTTGGAATCTGGCAAAGGTATTCTTTTCCATCCAGAATTACACCACAATGTGATGGTCATTTCCACCTATCCATTTGACCAGTTCATTCTCATCTTGTCTGAAGGTTTTTAGGATTCCAAGAGAACAAATTTTAGGATTTTATAGACAATCCAAACATCATCCATTATCATTTCCCCTTACCATGCTACATCCACCCAATCATCCACCAACTCAACTACCCGACTGGATTATAAAATACTTTCCACGTATGACCGGATTTTGGCTGCGAACACCCAACTGGTTCCATCAGGCTGTTCGATTTGGCATGGTGGGGGTGCTTAATACCGGAGTAGATTTGGGATCATACTGGATCCTGACTCGTTTCGTTCCTTATTTCATTACTGCTCCAGTAATCGCCAAAGCGCTTTCTTACATCCTGGGTGTGGTCAATAGCTACATCTGGAATCGTAGCTTTACATTTCGCAGCCAGGTCAGGTCACCAAAACGGTTTGTAATTTTCTTCCTGATTAACCTGGTTGCGGTAGGCATCAATGGCGGAATGATGGCCTTATCCCTGCATGTGCTGGCATTGCCAGAATGGGCTGGGCTACTGATGGCAACCGCCTTTACCATGACCTGGAATTTCACCACCAGCAAATTTGTGGTCTTTCGCGACCCAGCGAAAAGCAGTTAACTATTCTGCCGTATCAAACCTTCAATACGCGCCTGCAGGTAGGGGCTGAAGTAGCCATAATAGCGTTTCTGTAATGCCGGAATCTGCCAATCCTTGCCAGTTACCTGACCCCGGCAGGTATCTGCCCCGCAACCACAGGGGAATTCATCAAAGTGGTTATCCTCGCTCATGGCATAATCGAAACACAGCTCTTCTCCTGTGGTAATATTGCGCATGGCGACCAGGGAAATGGGCGAATTGAAACCAGCATTTGGATGGCAGGAATGGTTGAAATAATCAGCTGGATCACCTTCCACTAATGGCACCTGGAAGAGATGGTCCCAGATTTGTAATCCATGCGATTTGAAAAATGGGGTTAACTGCTCATACTCGTCATAGCCAACCACACGCCCACCCCACATGGCTAAGAGTTCATCTTTCTGAATGGGTGCCAGTGCAAAGAGGCCATAACTGCCCTTTTGCGGCAACGTTCGCATTTCAATTTTTGGATTTAAGTAAGAATTTTGTAGATCAGCCATGTTTGGATTCGACCTTTCTGCCCTGAGAAGTAGATAAATTTTTTCAGATGATTATAATCCAAACCAGATCAAACCCGCGCAAAATGAGATCTGTTGAAATTGTACGGCCAGACCTACCTGCTGCATTAAGGGTAAATCTCGCTGCATGATCCAATAATATTCATCATCCCATGAATCTGGATATTGGTTAGCAATTACCTGCATAGCTTCTGCGGATGGGAACATCAAATCCCCGATGATGATGTTCCCCCCCGGAACCAGGTATTTGTGTTTATAGCGCAGCAGGTGCTTTATTTTTTCTTCGATGGGAAAATGATGAAACACATAAGCAGAGACGATGTAGTCATACTTCTCTGGAAAATCAGCTGGTAGTGGATCTCGCACATCTGCCACTGTAAAATTCAGATCCGGGTACTTATTCCGGGCACTGGTAATCATTTTATCGGAAAAGTCTGTACCCCATACCAGGCAACCAACTGAAGCAAAAGCTGCAGCCAGGTTGCCTGTACCACAACCCAGATCCAGCACTTTATGATTGAATTGAGGATTCGCAACCTCAACCATTGACTGCAATAGATCAGCATACCCTGTAAAGGGAAAACCAGCTTCTGCGGTGACATCATTGTCATAATTCGCAGCCCAGGGATCAAATTGCTCAGGTAGAAATTCCATCATGCTCCTTGAATTTTTGTGGTTTTATGGAACTAATCTTACACGGAAATGATCAATAAAGAGTCAATTTTGGAGTAGAGAGAGAAAAGTATGGGAATACTGGGCAGATACCCCACTCATCGAAGCCTGGTAAACCTATCCTTGGATTCAAATCCAAGGATACTTAAGTTTCAAACCGATTGAAATCGGTTAACTCCCGAAATCATTTTGAAATGGTTTGGTCTGGTGTATCCTATGAAGGTATCCTGTGGATTGATTCATAGGATAGGGGTAATCAACAAACTATCTTAAAATTGATAACCATCTAACATAAATTTTGAATTAAGAACTTATTTCCTTTGATTTTTGTGTAAAACTACACATTTTACATTTGTGTTTTGTGTATTGTCACACATATTACATATGTATTATGTGTTTATTAACACATTTTTCAATTGTTTTATGTGATATAATTTGAGAAACGGTGGTTTGAATAGTTTTTTTCAGATATGGAGGTTTTGAATTATGGAAAGAGATGCTTTCGAGAGTTTAGTCCGTTGGAAGAACTCCAAATTTCGAAAACCTTTGGTGATTAAAGGTGCCCGGCAGGTAGGAAAAACGTGGTTGATGAAAGAATTTGGTCGACTAAATTATTCCTCGGTAGCCTATATTAATTTTGAAAATAATGATCGAATGCTGCAATTATTCCAGGATGACTACGATGTTGATCGGATTGTATTCGGTTTACAGATTGAAGCAAACACTCAAATCACCAACGAAACACTTATCATTTTTGATGAAATTCAGGAAGTGCCTAAAGCACTTACCTCGCTCAAGTATTTCTATGAAAATGCACCTCAATATCATTTACTGGCTGCAGGGAGCGCACTTGGGGTAGCTTTGCATGAAGGGTATTCATTTCCGGTCGGTAAAGTCGATTTTCTGGATCTTTATCCGATGACATTTCTGGAATTTCTCCAGGTCAGTGATAATGAACAGCTTGCTGAGCTCATCAAAACGAATAATTTCGCTATGATGAAAGTTTTTAAGGATAAATTAATCGACTTTTTAAAAAAATATTATTTCATTGGTGGAATGCCCGAAGCATTATTCATGTTTAAGGAAACCAGCGATCTAAATGAGGTTCGCGAAGTACACCGGCGTTTATTATATGCTTATGAGCAGGATTTCTCAAAACATGTACCTTCAAGTATATTACCACGCGTGCGACTTACCTGGAATTCAATACCCGCTCAACTCGCCCGGGAAAACCGAAAATTTATTTATGGATTGGTAAAAGAAGGAGCCAGAGCACGAGAATATGAAATAGCCTTGCAATGGTTGCTCGATATGGATCTGGTTACCAAAATTTTCCGTATTTCAAAACCGGATATTCCATTAAGTGCTTATCAGGATACGAATTCCTTTAAACTTTTCATGAACGATGTAGGTCTATTGAGTACATTCAGTAATCTTGATATGAAAAGTTTATTGGAAGGCAACCGGATATTTGAAGAATTTAAAGGTGCATTGACAGAACAATTTGTTTTTCAGGAATTACGATCAAAAAAGAATTTAATACCTTATTATTGGTCTGCGGATAAGGGCACAGCAGAAATTGATTTTGTTATTGAAGATTCAGGTACTGTTTTGCCAATTGAGGTAAAAGCTACCCACAATTTACGGGGAAAAAGTCTGAAAAGTTATTATGATCGTTTTACACCTGAAAAATCAATTCGCACATCCATGGCTGATTTTCGGGATGAAGGTTGGCTGGTGAATATACCATTGTATGCAATTTCCCAATTCAGAGAAATTCTCTACCCACCAAAAGGAATTTAGTCTCAATGCTGATAAGAGGATCTTCTGGTCTCCAATGCTCAACCTCTACTTTCATTACTCCCCAAATCATGATTGTGATGGTAAGATCATCGCGTTTAGTAAAGGTGGCATTGAATTGGAAGCACAAAAGAAAATCTTAACATTCTCCTATTTTTTGTCTTTTATTGCCTTGGGCTTGGTAAGTGGAGCTTTTGGCCCTTCCATTCCCTCTTTTGCTGAGAATACAACCAGCACTCTCAATGAGATCAGTTCACTGTTTGTCTTTAGCTCGTTTGGCTATATCGCTGGCTCATTCCTTGCTGGATTCCTGTACCAAAGAATACCAGGAAATCAGATATTGGTCGTGGTGCTGATTCTGATGGCGATTGGAATGGGTCTATTGCCAATTATCCAGGATTTGTGGTTATTGGTGGGTTTAATTTTTTTGATTGGAATTATGCAATCTTCGATTGATGTGGGTGAAAATACCCTGATGGTTTGGTTGCATGGTAATAAAGTAGCGCCATTTATGAATGGCCTGCACTTCTCCTTTGGTCTTGGTTCCTTTTCTGCTCCGTTAATTATTGCCCAATCATTAAGAGGAACTCAGGTTATCAACTGGGCTTTCTGGATTATTGCAATCTTGATTCTTATACCCGTCCCCTTCTTGTTCAGGATGAAATCTCCAGAAAACCCTGAATTTGCAACTCATTCAATTGAAGCAACCAGCCGTTCTAAATCTCCAATTGGGTTAATTGCACTATTGATTCTGTATTTTGTATTTTTTTCAGGCGCGGAAATTACCTTTACCAACTGGATATACACCCATGGTTTAAAATCAGGCTTTGTAAATGTGGAAAGTGCTGCTTATCTCACCTCGGCTTTTTGGGGTGCATTCATGGTAGGCCGCTTTTTAGGGATTGGTTTATCAAGGCGTTTTAGCAGCCATCAGATTATCTGGTTTGATCTAATCGGTGGTTATTTAACTCTGATAGTAATGTTGGCATTTTCAAATTCTGCCTGGGTTTTATGGATCTGCACAACAGCACTTGGCTTTTTTGTCGCTACTGGTTTTCCAACCGGTATGAACCTGGCAGAAGAATTGAATGCGGTTACTGCACGTATAACCAGCCTCATCTTTGTTGCAGCCAGTATCTCAGTGATGATTTCGCCCTGGATTGTGGGACAATTTATCGACCGGGCGAACAGTCAGGTGTTAATCTGGGTGGTTTTGATTAACCTGATTTTAGCTGGTGTTGCTATGTTGGGAATTTATTTTTGGAAAAGACCAGCCTTTCAGGCAGCCCCCCAACCTAAAGAAATTCTGCCACGCTCCGCTTCTACCGATTGAATGGATACAGTGATCACCTGACCGACTTCCAGCACCTCACCCCGTGGAATCTGTGAGCGATGCAGCAAACCATCCTGTTTGACACCTATATCGATGAAAGCGCCAAAATCAACTACATTGCGAACGGTACCTTTCAATTGCATTCCAACTTTGAGATCACTCATCGAAAGCACATCGTTCCGTAAAATAGGAAGTGGTAAATCTTCTCGGGGGTCTCTGCCAGGTTGGACTAATTGGTCAAAAATATCTACCAGGGTTGGTTCCCCCGTTTTCAGTTCTACTGATAACTCAGGTAATGGCTTTTGGCGTTTGAGTAATTCCAGGGCGTGTTTTCTATCATCAATCGGCATTTTCAGGTCGATTTTTGCCTTTTTCATCACTTCTCTGGCAATCGCATAGCTTTCCGGATGAATAGCAGAGGAATCCAGGGGTTCCTTCCCATCGCGGATGCGTAAAAAACCCACTGATTGTTCAAAAGCTTTGGGTCCCATCCCGGAAACCTTGCGAATTTCATCACGGCTCATGAAAGTGCCTTTCTGGTCACGATGCGCGACAATTTTTTCTGATAATTTTGGACCAATCCCGGAGATATACGAAAGCAAGGCAGGTGAGGCTGTATTCAGATCTACCCCGACCCGATTGACCACATCTTCCACCACACCTGTCAGGGTTTTGGAAAGCTCGCTCTGGTCCACATCATGCTGGTACATGCCAACGCCGATTGATTTCGGATCAATTTTGACCAGTTCCGCCATGGGATCTTGTATCCGACGGGCAATCGAAACCGCACCACGCATGGACACGTCCAGATCGGGTAATTCCGCCCGCGCCAATGGACTGGCACTGTAAACGGAAGCGCCGGCTTCATTGGTCATCAAGTAGCTGGTACCACCCTTCTCGCGGATCAGTTCAGCCACCAGCTGTTCACTTTCACGGGAAGCAGTACCATTTCCAATGGAAATCAAAGAAACATGGTGTTTTTCCACCAGATGTTTCAGGATTTTCAGTGACTCTTGTTTATGATTTTGGGGTGGATGCGGATAAATGGTAACGGTGTCTAGCACCTTGCCGGTTGGGTCGACCACAGCCACTTTGCAACCGGAGCGATATCCCGGGTCAAGCGCCAGCACTACATGGTTGGCTAAGGGAGGTTGACTCAGGAGCCCTTTAAGGTTGGTGGAAAAAACAGTAATGGCATGCGTTTCTGCCAACTCTGTCAACGCCCGACGCACATCTCTTTCGATGGCTGGTAATAATAATCGTTCAGCTGCATCCTGAATGGCTTCACGCATCTGCTCATTCAATGGCGATTTGGGGTTAGGACGAAAGTATCCAAAAATGACATTCTCCCAATCGCGTTGTTCCATTGATATACCTACACGCAATACCTTTTCCTTCTCTCCACGATTAATTGCCAGTGTTTGATGCGGTCGGATGCGATCTACCCGATATTCAAAATTGTAATAAGTTTCATAGAGCCTTTTTTCATCCTGGGCATCTTCGATCTTATGGCACTGCAAAATCCCCCATTGCAAGGCTTTTTCACGGGTCTGTGAGCGAACTTCGCTATGCTCACTGATCATTTCAGCCACAATGTCTCTGGCTCCCTGCCAGGCATCATCAGTCGTCAATACAACATCATTCAGGAATGGTCTGGCAATATCATCCAGACTGGTTTTGGAAAGTGGCTGTTTCAGTATCCACTCCGCCAGACCTTCCAGCCCGCGCTCTCGGGCAATCATGGCACGCGTGCGCCTTTTGGGCTTATATGGCAGGTAAATATCTTCCAATTGTGTTAATGTCTGTGCTGCATTAATTTTTGCAGATAATTCTTCGGTTAGTTTCCCCTGCTCTTCAATGGTTTTTAGAATGGTAACCCGTCTTTCATCCATGCTACGTAAGCGTTCCACACCTGATTCAATCTTGCGCAACTGTTCTTCATCCAGGCTGCCGGTGCGTTCTTTCCGATAACGGGCGATGAAAGGAATGGTGTTGCCTTCATCGAGCATTTCGATGACTGCCTGTACCTGTCTGGGTGAAATTTCGATTTGTTTGGCTAAAATATTCGCGTATGTCATGCTGTGATCTCCATTTGTTGTAATCCCTGTGATTCTATCAGAGGATGCTGATTAAGGGGAACTCTGTGTCCCGAAGCCAGATCAGATCAAAAGTCTTAGATCCGTTCAATATCATCAAACAGCTAAAAATTTGGAATGATCATCTATTTGACGTTTTTGTCATTTTCCCTACAATTACACCATTCCACTGATCACAGGTGAATATGGAAACATTCTTCGGGAAAGACTTTATTAATGGTCCATTTGTCTTATTTTCGACCCAGCATTGGATTGCCATTTTGGGGATCATTCTGGTTGGAACGCTGATCATCCTTACCCAACGCCGGTCAACTCCTCAACAGCGTTTGAAAATCCGCTGGGTAATGGCCATCATTTTGGTAGTGAATGAAAGCACCTGGCAAATTAGGAATTTGAGCATCGGTGAATGGACTTTCCAAACCACGCTTCCGTTGCATTTATGCAGCGTACTGGTTTGGTTGTGTGCCTATATGTTAGTCAGCAAGAATAAGTTGATTTACGAATTTGCCTATTTGATTGGTATTGCGGGTGCCCTTCAGGCAGTTCTCACACCGGACCTCGGTCAATATGCTTTCCCGCATTATCGCTATTTCCAGGTCTTTGTATCTCATGGTTTAATTATCATTTCAGCGCTCTATATGACGTTGGTGGAAGGTTATTGCCCTACCTGGGGATCGGTCAAGCGGGTTGCTATCTATGGAAACATTTATTTCCTGTTTGTTTTTGTTCTGAACTTTATCATTGGCAGTAATTATCTGTTTATTGCCCATAAACCGGAAACAGCCAGCCTGCTGGATGTTCTACCTCCCTGGCCTTATTACCTTGTAATCATTGAATTGTTGGCAGCGTTTTTTATATTGTTGTTTTACTCCCCATTTGCAATCAAAGATAAGATCAAAAAATAAAGAACCAGTTTGTTCTTTTCACTTCTGTCTAAGATTTATTTCTTCGTCGACGTAGTCCACACTCTTTGGGTATTTGAGTGACAGGTTTTGGTTAAATAACAGGATCCGCAGGACTCGGAATCACAATTTTTCTCAAATTCGGATACTTTCAACAAACCACGCCGGGTTAATTCTTCCATCATCATCTCCACCATTGCTGGTGAGGTATCTAATTGTTGGGCAAGGGTTATGGGTGTCAATGATCCGCCCTGATGAATCAGATCTAATAATTTTTTCAACATGCTTACAATCCTAACCTGGAAGCAATGGCATACACCCCACTGGCAGCGCCAATAGAAACAACTAACATCAACACAATGTTTACCATCGTCCATTTCCATGAGCCTGTTTCCTGTTTGATAACAGCTACGGTTGCAGCACAGGGAATGAACAATAAGGTAACCACCATAAAAGCCAGGCCAACCGCTGGCGAATACGTCATAGAGATTGTTTCAAGCAGACCTAACTCGGCTGTTCTACCATATAAGACACCTAATGTAGCGATTGCGTTTTCCTTGGCCATAAAGCTTGTGATTAACGCTACCGTTAATTTCCAATCCAACCCCATCCATTCTCCGACAGGTGCCACAAAATTACCAATTTGGGCCAGGAAACTGGTTTCCAGGTCTCCTCCCGGAAATTCCGATAATGCCCACACTACAATCGACATCATCAAGATGATGGTGCCGGCATGTCTTAAAAACGAAAGAGAACGCTGCCAGATGAGAAGCATGGCAGAACGCAAATTCGGTATGTGATAAAGGGGTAATTCCATGATGAAGGCTGTTCGTTCACCTTTGAAGAAGACTTTATTCAAAATCACACCAACAATCGTGAGAATAGCTATGCTTGAGAGAATCAAGCCCCAGGAAATAATAAATGCGTTACGTCCAAAAAATGCCGGTGCAATAAAAGCAATCACCGCTAAGCGTGCTGAACAGGGTACAAATGGAGCCAGCAGGATGGTTAGAATTCTGGCAGGCCATGATTCAATCACCCGGGTTCCCATTACAGCCGGGACATTACATCCAAACCCGAGAAACAACGGCAGAAAGGATTTACCATGCAATCCCATCCAATGCATAAAGTTATCCATGACATAGGCAGCGCGTGCCATGTACCCTATATCTTCTAAAAATCCAAAAGCAGCAAAGAAGATAATAATAATGGGCAAAAAGGTAACGACAGCTCCAACACCACCGATGACACCGTCTACCACCAGGCTGATCACCCAGGCAGGGGCATCGATCAGCCAGACCTGCGCCAATGCGCCAAGGGGAACCAGAATTTTGCTATCCATCCATTCCTGTATGGGAGAGCCAATTGTAAAAGTAAGCCAAAATGTCAAACCAAGAATGATGGCTAGAATTATCAGTCCCCCAACGGGATGCGTGGCAAATTTATCCAGCCGGTCAGTCAACCCCACCTGTCCAATTTTAGGGCGATGGACAGCTGCCCGAATATTTCTTTCAATCCATTCATAACGCCCTGAAGCGATCGCCAACCCAGCATCCTCATGCTGTTTGAGAATATCATCAATCGTTTCCCAGCGTTCCAATGGAAGTACTGATTTCAGGATTTCATATATTTCAGAATCCCCTTCCAGCAATTTCATAGAAGCCCAGTTTTTGGGGTAATAATCCGGCACAAAACCATCAATCAATTGATCAATCAATTCTTTTACGTGTTGGTGATCGGCACTGATCTGGGGTAATCTGGGATAAAACTCTAATTTTCCTTCGAAGAATTGATCGAAGTAATCCAGGAGACCTCTGACCCCACTGGCGCGACTGGCAATCATCGGAATCACCGGTACTCCAATGGCAGCCTGAAGAATTTTTGCATCAACTGTAAAACCTTCCTGCTCGGCTACGTCGATCATATTCAGAACAATCATTAAGGGGGTTTCCAGAACGATTAATTCCGAAACCAGATAAAGACTACGTTCCAGATTGGCTGCGCTGACAACCGCAACTACCAGATCCGGTTTTTCCTGTAATATGTAATTTCTGGCAATTATTTCTTCCGGAGAATTTGCGGAGAGACTATAGGTGCCTGGTAAATCGATCAGGTGAATGGTGTGATCATTGTGTTGAAATTCACCTTCTTTTTTCTCCACCGTCTTGCCCGGCCAGTTTCCGACATGCTGGTTGAGGCCTGTCAGGAGATTAAAAATGGTAGACTTACCCATATTGGGTTGACCAGCCAAAGCAATCGTCAGGGTGTCACTTTTGATACCATTCGAATCGGATCGCTGCCTGAATTCGCGATATAAATTCATTCTTTTGCTCTTGTTACCAGAATCGTTTGTGCTTCGCCTCTTCCGAGAGCAATTCTCGTATCTCTCACAGTGACAACAATTGGACCATGACCATAATTATGCGTCATGTAAATCATGACACCCGGCGTAAATCCCAGGGTGGACAAACGTGCGTTTATATTTCTACCAGCTTTCAGTGCACTGATAGTCGCACTTTCTCCTGATTTGAGATCCGCTAATGGTATGATAGATAACGATTGCATTCATGTACCTTTTAAAAAACCATATTGAATGGCAATTTATAGTTTTAAACCAATGAATTTTCACTTGAACCAATCATAATGAAATTTTTCATCCATTGGATTATGAAATTATAATTTGTACTTGCAATTAAGACAAATAACAAATACACAATATTGACCAATCATATTATTAATATCATATATTCTGGTGATCAATGACATAACCATTGCCGGGGGGTAAAAAAATACCCTGAGTCCATTTTCACCTCAGGGTATGCTCATCATTTAATTCTATTATTGCGGGGGTAATCCAGCCTCTAGTTTTTTCGATCGCTCTATGGATTGTAACGCCAGATATCTTTCACCAAATTTTTCGACCTGATCATTCTGCAAATCGAATTGATCATAATGACCTTCCTCTTCAGTTACCAATTGTTCGAATAACTTCTTGGTCACTGAATCAGCATTGGCTGCCGATTCATTCGCCCATTTGTTATAGCTCAAGACTGCATCTTCTTCCATTTTGATGGCTTTCTTGAGAATGGCGCTGACATCCTGAAGTTTTTCAACTGGATCAGCAATTTCCATTTCCACATCACCCTTCAGAAACAAAATACGCTCTGCCAGCAATTCTACGTGAGTCATCTCAATGATAGCAATTCTTCTAAACATGGATGATAACAGATCATATCCCTGATCATCCATATGAAAATGGAAATACATATATTGATGAACGGCAAATAATTCATCTGCAACAGCTTTATTCAGTAGTACTATACTTTTTTCGTGCATGACATACCCTCCCAATAATTTTCTGATAATTAATTATAGTATATTCGTCTAAGAATAAAGTTAACTGTCAAAAATAATTGTCACCACATCATGATGTTTTTTGTCACAATCCAAATTCATCCATTTTAGAATCTGTACATAAGACCAGGTATTAATTTGACCAAAACAACAGGTGCAAAATTGGAGAATTCCATATAATTAACGTAGAAATCAAAAAGGAGGCTTGAAGGATTAATGATTGACAACCTGTGATAAATATTTACTTCGTAAAGGAGATTCCTTTGTTCGTTTTTCGTTTTATTCACAGGATAAACTATGCTTCAGGTTACTCAACTTTCAAAAACTTATGGGCTTGATCCCATTTTAGAGGATATAAATTTCACTCTTAACCCTGGCGATCATTACGGTCTGGTGGGGATTAATGGCACCGGAAAAACAACATTAATTCGAATTATTGTTGGGGAAGAAACCCAGGATAAAGGGGCTGTTAATTTCTTTCCTCAGACTTTGAGACTGGGTTATCTTCCGCAAGGAATGAAAATTGATGATGATTCGTCAATTGGATTATTTTTAGGTGGAAATCCAGAGGAGTTATCAGATCTTGAAGAGGTTTTGGGTCGACTGGCAAACTCTTTAACGAATCGTCCTGAAAATCAGACTGATCAATCCCAATTTGACCTGATTTTAAACCGGATTAATACCATTCATGAAATTCAACATAAAGCCCCAGCCATCTTAAGCTCGCTCGGATTAGGAGAATATGATCTCCATACGCCGGTTGCTCATTTAAGTGGTGGGCAAAAAACGCGTTTGATGTTATTAAAAGTCCTCATGCAGAATCCACAACTTCTGATTTTGGATGAACCAACCAATCATCTGGATATCGACATGCTCGAATGGCTGGAAAACTGGATCAACCATTTTCAGGGTGCTGTATTACTGGTGAGCCACGACCGCACATTCCTGGACCATACGGTTAATGGGATTCTGGAATTGGATGAACACTCTCACAAGATCTCATTCACCAAAGGTAATTACAGTGAATACCTGGATCAGAAAATTGCCAGACAGGATAAGCAACTGCATGCTTATCAGGATCAGCTGGATGAGATTGATCGTTTGCGCAGAGCTGCTTCCGAAATGCGTTCCAAAGCCAAATATCGCAAAGGGGGTAAGACCGATCCTTCCAAAACAGATGGATCCAGTATTGGTTTCTTTGCCAACCGCACAAAGGAGACCATTCAAAAGGCCAAAAATATCGAGAAACGGGTTGAAAAGTTACTGAATGAAGGTGTTGAAAAACCTGCCCGAACCTGGCAGATGCGGGTTGATTTTCAGGAAACTCCCAACTCTGGTAGGGATGTCTTGATTTTAGAAGATCTGAGTATAGGTTATGGAAATCTAGATCTGGTCAATCATATTGATTTGATTTTGCGCTACGGAGAACGAGTGGCATTGATTGGCGATAATGGATCCGGTAAGACAACCCTTATCAAGACTATTTTGGGAGAGATACTCCCGTTAAAGGGCACCTTTCGTTTAGGAAGTCAGGTGCAGGTTGGTTATATGTCCCAGGAACAAAGTGAACTGAATCCAGAATCGAGTGTTCTCGAGACGATCAGCAAATTATTGTCCCAGAATGAAACCGAGAATCGCAGCTTTTTATCAAAATATCTTTTTAAAGGTGATGATGTTTTTAAACAGGTCAAAAAACTCTCCTATGGGGAAAGAGCTCGTCTTTCACTTGCCTGTCTGGTGGCGCAAGGTTGCAATTTCCTGATACTGGATGAACCCATTAATCATCTGGACATCCCTTCCCGGACCCAATTTGAGAAAGCATTATCTGAATTTGAAGGCACCATCCTGGCTGTGGTGCATGACCGCTACTTTATTGAAGGGTTTGCCACCCAAATCTGGCAGGTGAAGAATAAAAGTATCATGACCCGGGAAAAATTGTAATAAACCAGAAGATAATGAGCTGACATCCGAATCCCATTTTTGATACTGGTTGATGATGAAAATTTATGAATTTCGTGCCGCTGGTATTTGTTTTAATTCTTTGAAATTTCCCAGAAAAAACGCTCCTGGGAGTGTGACAAACAATATTAAAAATCGGGAAAGAACTGCAAATATAGCCGCCTGATCAGGACTAACACCAATCAGTGTATAAAAGAAGGTGATTGAAACCTCTCGCAAACCATATCCATTGATCGAAATTGGAAGCATGGTGATGAAGTAAGATAGGGCACTGATCCCTATCACCTGAACCAGTTTCACCTGGATATCAAGACCAAGGTTCAGCAGCAATAAACCGATAAATATGACAAAAATTGAAAACCATGAAACAACAAACGCCTGAATTACTACCCAAGGTTTTTGTGCCCAATTCCTGTATGCAGTGATAAATTGATGCCATGATTTCTGAAACCACGTTTTAATGACAGATAGATTCAATGTTGCCATCATCATGATTTGAGTATTTTCACCTGTAACTGCCTGTGACCAGATGGAGATGGAAAACGGGAGAATGGTCAGGAAAGCAACCACATTAACAAATCGGTCAAGCACAATCGATGCAAAATTCAAGCCTTGATTTTGACTGAACCGGTTGATCTTGATCAACCGAATTACATCCCCCCCAATGGTTGAAGGCAAAAAATTGGATGCAAAAGCACCTGCTAGAACGATTTTTATTAGCTGCCATATGCTGATGTGAATGTCCTGAGCGTTCAACAAAATTGACCATCTCAGCGTATTCAGTACTTGCCCAACAAAATTTAGCAATAATACGATAAGGATAGTCCAGATCGGGATTCGTATGAGAGTTTGCAAAATTTGATCCCAATTTTGACGGGAAATTAACCAAATTAAAAGGACTATCGAAAGAAACGTGATAACCCATTGGAATACACGGAAAAATATGGATTTCTTGTCCAACTTGTTCAGCAATGATTCATCCAAAGGTAAATTATTTTTCATCCAGAGTGCCTATTCAGATTGGTTTGCAACCTGCATAAAAATTTCCATATACTGGCTGACGATGCGATTAATATCAAATCTTTCAGCCAGTTTCAAGCTGTGCTTCTTAAATTCTTTCGTTAATTCCGGATCGGTTAACATCTTTTGTAGCATTTTTTCCCAATCATCATGATTTCCAGGTGGTAATCTATAACCATTGCAACCTTCTTCAATCAGGTCAATAAATCCACCGATATCGCTGACTAACAATGCCAGGCCAGCAGCCAAAGCCTGCACTCCCACCAGTGGTAACCCTTCTGATAAAGATGGCATGAATAAAATATCACTATTCAAAAATATTTCGCGCACCTCTGATGGTGATACCCAACCAGTAAATAAAAATCGATCATTAATTCCTGCTTTATCAATCGCTTGCATTATTTCCGACCTGAGCGGACCATCCCCCACCATCGTACAGCGCCAGGGAATATCTATCAATTTTGAAAGAGTTCTGATTATTTGAATGGGATCTTTTTGTTGGGTAAAACGACCCGCAAAAACAATCATTGGTGGATTTTGCACAATCAGATTATTTGGATTAATGGATTCCAAATGAACACCATTTGGAATAATCTGCACATCCACAGAGTATTTTGCCAGAACGAGGTTACGGGTGAATTCGCTGACTGCAATCACACAGACAGCACTTTTCCATACAGCTGGTGTGAAAGGGTACACCCATCGAAACCACCGATCTGTTTTGTGTGGAACCCCACCGGGAATATCTCCCAATTGCGTGGTAATAATGTAAGGAATCTTGAATTCCCGCCACAACAAATAGGCAATCCATCCTGCCGGAACCGCAAAATGAACATGAATGAGATCAGGTTTCTGGCGTTTGACTTCACTTCTGGCTTTTATCCATCCCTTTAGCACAAAGGCTGCCATGGTGATTGCACCTGCTTTGTAAGGTTTTGATCGTAAAGAACGAACACGCTCTATCTCCACCCCATCCAGGGTTTCTTTCATTGCCAATTCTTTATAAAGGGCAGTAATCATGCTGACAGAGTGCCCCATTTTTGCAAACCCAACACATAAATCCAGTGCTGCTTTGCCCCCTCCACCACCAATAGGTGGATATTCATGTGATAATGTTAATATTCGCAAATCAGATCCTTAATCTTGTGTTTTGCTCTGGCGTCCAGATTCAAAACCAATAGTGCTGCGAATGGTATAAGTAGGTTTATGTTGTGCTTCGTGATATGTTCTGACCAACAGTTCAGCGATCAGCCCCATCAGGATCGACTGAAATCCAAGAATAAAAAACATACTGCTGATCATAAATAAGGGTGAAGCTATCACAGAAACAGAAAAAAAGATTCTTCTAAAGAATAGATACAACAATATCAAACTGGAAATTCCCATGATCAGGATGCCAGTACCTCCAAACAAATAAATGGGTTTGTTTGCGTATGAATTGAGGAACTTTACGGTAAATAGATCCAGAACAACCTTGATGGTTCGCTCTAATCCGTATTTGGCTTTACCATATTTGCGGGGATGATGGCGAACCGGAATCTCCAGGATTTTTGCACCGACAGAATTGGCATAAACCGGTATAAAGCGATGCATTTCTCCATACAATCGGAATCCCGTTAGAACTTCTCGCCGGTATGCTTTTAAAGTACAACCGTAATCATGCAGGTGAACACCCGTGACAACCGAAATTAATTTATTGGCAAATAAGGAAGGTAAGGTTCTTGTGATAAAAGTGTCTTTTCTTTTAGCTCTCCATCCACTGACTACATCATAACCAGCATAAATCTTCTCCAACAACAATGGAATATCCTGTGGATCATTCTGTAGATCGGCATCCATTAAGACAATAATCTCACCTTTAGCGTGGTCAATTCCGGCTGCTATGGCCGCAGTCTGACCAAAATTTCGACGCAGGCCAATTACACGCACATGCTGAGGGTCTTTTTCTACAAGTTCTTCTAATTTTGAAAAACTATCATCCTTGCTGCCATCATCAACCAGAACAATTTCCCATTCCTCCTGAACAGGTAGCATGGCATCCGTCACTGCCTGATGTAGCAATGGGATTGTTTCTTCTTCGTTATAGACTGGTACGATTATGGATAAGTGCATCGGATCACCTGTATGAAACTTGTTTATTGATTAATTCTATCAGAATCCTACGGCTAAATGAGGAATCTTCATAAATGATTATGAAACATATGAAAATGATCGAAAAACATCCTTTACTTTCGTGAAAAAATTTGAATCTCGAAGCGCTCATTTTCACATTGCAGCGCTGGCGACAATGGAGGAATTTCTTGAAATCCTAATGTTTGCAATTGGAGCCAGACCTCAGGAGGAATTGGTGGTGTTGCCAGAAAGTAGTCTGCCTGAGATAACCAATCATTCGCAGCTTCATTATTCCATAACCCGTGTCGCAAGAGAAAGTCTGTTTCTCCACCATTAACAAAGGAATAAGTCGTATTGATTTGGGCTGGTAATAATTGTGGGTCTTCCAGAAACAACAGCATGACAGGGGACATGCTGGTAACGCGCCAATCTATTTTTGCGCCTGGTTCAATCTGTTCAGCCAGCTGTTGTCCGGATTGTTCAATTTGATCAATGACATCATTTCGACAATCATAGGTGAACACTCCACCGCTGAAAATCCAGGTAGGCGAAAGGAGAATTCCAACCATCAAGAAAGATGTAAGTAATACAAAACCCAAACTGATATTTTTTTTATTTCTTAGATACAGATAAATGAGAAATACCAGAACAATCCACACAACACCTACAACAAAACCCATTATGGTTGGAATTAAGACGGGTAACACCTCCAAACGTACCTGCTCAAAACTTAAATTGTATTTATTTGCCAAGATTTGCCAGAACTTTACTTCACCCAGAATGAGTTGTCCTTTTCGCATCCAGGGTACAGGGAACCCAAAAAAACGATCCAGCCAATTGGGATAAGTTGGCAGATGAACAAAATCCTGATAGGTAGCAAATCCGAATAGCGTTGTGGTCACCAAAAATAAAAATGAAATCAACCATCCCCAACCTTTCAGGATGGTTGCTGATAGAGCAGGTATTAGTATAGAGAGCAGAATGAAACCGATCGGACTGAAAAAGGAAATATACCCAGGTAGACAAAATTTGCAATAATCGTTTCCTAAACTTGCCCAGACATGTAACAGAAATAAAACCACAAATAATCCCGAAAGAACAATCATTGTTTTATATTTCCAATAATTTTGTTTCAACTTCCGAATTGATGTGAGAAACCCCATTATTCCCAAACCCAACGTAACAAAAAAATGCCATCGTAATCCTTGCATGAATATGAATATATAACTCAACAAAGAAATGGATTCAGAGTATGCAATTTCTTCTGGTTTTCGGATTCGCCATGGATCCAGAAACGGTGTGATCGATTGGGGTATCCATTTAGCCCAATTGGTCAGAATCTCTGGAAAATAAATAGCATGTCCAATCAAAAATAACACTGAAATCGTAGCGAATGATATCCAACCTGCTTTCTTTCCTTGCTGCCAAAACATAAGAATAACAATAAATAGAATAACAGGCAGCATATTTTCTCGTGTGAAAACGATAATCGCAGCCAGAACACTTCCAGTTACAATTTGCCAATTCCTTCTCTTTTCCCCTAATAAAAAGAATAAGCTCCAAACTAAAAGGAATGCAATCAAAACTTGGGAAATCGCCTGGGCGTAAAACTTAATTCCAATTGGATTGATAACAATCAAAACCAGAATCAAAGTAGCGACTTTCTCCCCAGAAAATCGTCTGGCAATCAACCAAATCCCAGGTAAAATCAATACACTGAGGATTAATGCATACCATCTTCCGGTGATCAACCCCGGACCAAATAAAACTTCCACCCAACCCGGTATCAAGAATGAAAGCGGCATTTTATTCATCCAGACACCATAAGGTTGATAAGGAGTAAATACACCGCTGGCAAGTAAGTAACCCTTTAATAGGTAGACTCCTTCATCCAATGAGGGTCTTAAACTATTCATTGCCTGGTAAGCTTGAATCACATAAGCAGTCAAAGCAGCAATTGCCGTGAAATAGGTTAATTTTATTTGATGCCGTCTTAGAAATTTGGACATGAAACCCCAAAATCAATAGGATTCTTCTATTATAAAGTCAAAGATCCAACATATCCGAAATTCATTTATTGAAATAGATTGAATAGTACAAAATTCTTAACGTTATGTTTGTCTCGATTTATTATGACATGGATATACATATAACGTTATATATAGAATAGATTTATTATCCATCGGAAATTAGAATAAGTGGAAATATGAACAATCAATTACCACTCTTTCCTTTAAATACAGTTCTCTTTCCTGGGATGCCTTTGCATTTGCATATCTTTGAGAACCGTTATAAGTTAATGGTGAATCAATTGATGGATCAGGAGCCTGTTTTTGGCGTGGTCTTAATCAAACGTGGATTAGAATCGATGGGACCTCTAGCTGAACCACATCTGATCGGAACGACTGCCCGAATCCTCAAAGTTGATCCTCTCAAGGATGGTTGCTTTAACCTGACAGTTATTGGAGAGAAAAGATTCCGAATCAAGTCGGTCAGTGATGAGTATCCTTATCTAACTGCGAATACTGAGGATTATCCAATTGATTTTAAACGACCGTTGGATGTGTATCGTCGCATCCGACATTTGCGCAATCAGGTGCAATTTTACTTGCAAACCATAAACCGGCTCGATGATATGGTCATTGATCTTGATCAGATTCAGATGCCGGATGATCCCTTTACATTAATATTTTTAGCAGCTTCCTTGCTGCAAATTCCCGC
Source organism: Anaerolineaceae bacterium (assembly GCA_019429225.1). Lineage (GTDB taxonomy): Bacteria > Chloroflexota > Anaerolineae > Anaerolineales > Anaerolineaceae > UBA6170. The sequence continues at coordinate 3,955 of JAHYJK010000029.1, read as the reverse complement.
ACATGAAAAACAACCGGCTCTTAATGCAGAATCAGCCATGGAAATCTGCCATACGGTGGAGCGCCTGTATCGCAGAGAAAATGCAGTCCTGAGGAAATTGAGCAACATAACTGCTGAACAGGCTCAGGGATATGCGCTTCTAAATTAATATGCTTAATTGAAATTTTGGGATCGTAAATCTTTAGGTATTACAACTCGTAATCTTCGCTCTCATCTTCGAATTCCGGTGAAAACCAGGTATCACTTTCATATATACCTCTAATTTCCTGGTGATCAGGGATAACCGGATCGTCCATTCTGACCTGTAATCGAATACCCGCTGTGCGGATGCCATTGGGGGTCATGACTCTGCGCACGGTGTAGCGAATAAAATAGCGTTTGACCAGTTCATTTTTTAATACAGTTTTGAGTGTGCGCACACTGACACAGGCCTGTTTTGCCAACTCCCCCATTTCTGTTTCCAAAATATCGCGCTTTTCTCCAGTGTATGGATTCCAGTAGCAGACTTTTCTGGTCATCATAATGACGATTAAGGCGGAGTGACCCAGCAGAGGTAACCAATTTTCCAGAAAGTACGTGGTTACATAGATGCCTTTGTCCGGTTGAATGATATTGGCACGCTCATTCCCGTAGGCGCGTTGTAGCATGAACTTGCGCTTGCTGGAAGCAGGAAGATTTTCTTCTAATCCTGGATCCTCTTGATTAACCCTATTTTGTTTTTTCCGATTGGAAGGAGTGGGAGATACATCTTCCTGTTCAACCTGTTCCGAAGGCGAATAGGATCCTTTTGTATCATTATCAGCAAATTGATTTGAAACAATCACTTCTACTTCGACATCACGTTTATATAAACCTGATAGTAAACGTGAAATGCGAGAATTTAGTCGGCTATTGATAAATTTCTTATTGAAATCATTCATGACCGCAATTCGAAATTTATCTGGGTTGCCATTAAACCCTAATGGGACAATAGGGTCTACCCAGGTCTTAAAGTCAGCCCGGTTCATTTCAGGGCGTAATTGACCCAGTACCATTTGCCAGGCTTCTTTGTGATCGGAACTATCTATTTTGGGTTCCATCTTGAATCCTTATGAATCCCATCCACTTATTCGTATATCTATTCCAGCAAATGTCCAAAGGATTGAGGAAATTCATTTGATTGAAATGAATCTCTCCTTCAAAATCAAGCCGTTTACACGTCTGGACACCTGCTATACTCACTCTCTTACCTCCATTTCTGCTAACCTACACGCAAATTTTATCTTGATTTTTATATAATTATTTCTTCCGATAATTAAGCATATTTTTGGTAGAAAAATCTATTCGGTAGTGATTAACATTTGAACCAATTCTTCCAGATTTCGTGCTTTTTCACCGGGTACCAGCTGTAAACGTGCACTACAAATACGGGAAATAATCCCGACCGTCTCCCCTAGCGAGATTTTGCGACCCACCATCTTTGCCAGGCGGTTCTGCCATTTGGTAAGTTCAGCCATTTCTCCCTTGGAGAGGGTTAATCCAACTTTGTGTCGGGGTACCAATGATGGTGGTCTCCCGGGTGGCCGAGATTGCGGATCGGATGTGATCCGACGAGCCTGATAGAGTTGAACCCAGGCGTTACTGGATACGGAGTGGGAATCATGCTTCATATGCTACTACCTCTCTTACAATATCGATTGTGATGGTGGAAACGTCTGATTGCAGTACTAAATCCGTAGCCAAGGCGCAATACCGAATAATTTCTCGCGGAACACCTTGTGAACGCTCATACAACAATTCAAAAGCATCATCATCAATAAATGGTTCACTTCTTCCAGCTACATTCAACCGGAAGAGAACCATTTGTAATGAACTGGATAAGGTTAATGGTGGTAATGCCAGCCTGACAAACACGCGTGCATTAACGGCTTTGTTCGTTTCGAATAGACTGTTCATCTCTCGCTGGCCAAATGCCAGAATCTGCACCACTTTGGAGTCGTAATCAAAATTATAGAGCCGGTGTAAAACCTCTAGCGCCTCCGGCTCCATCATCTGGGCATCATCCAGTATAATTACTACATTGCGGTTACGGGTGTATTCATCAGCCATTAGGCGTTCCAAAGTATCCATTTGCCGCTGAAAACTTCTTTGTGTTGGCAGCCCAAGAGACAGGGATATTTGTCGGGCAGCGTCCATACCTGATTTGAAGGAAGCCGTGTGAATATAACTGATGACCACCGAATCTTCAGCAGCATACAAATCATAGATACGCCGAGCCAATGAACTTTTACCCATACCCATATCACCTGAGAAGAGAGCCAATCCCCTGCGCCGGGAAACAACCCCCTGTGCCTGCCGGTAGACTGCCAGATGTTCAGGTCCCAGGTATAAATAGCGTGGATCGGCGGATAATTTGAAAGGATCCTCCTTGAGACCCAACCGTTCCATTCTTGCAACTCGCCACTCTTCATCGTTCATTGAATTGAACATAACGACCTCCACTTAATCTGCGCATATTATTGCATTAATTTTGGATTAAATCAAGAGAATTATCGTTATTTTACCCTTAATACCACTTAATTAACGTAAATAAGTTGAAATTGACCCTAATATATGCTAATATACTTAAAATTGACATAAATAGAGCAATTAAATGAATTATATTTAGAATTACGCTAATTATTTCCAGAAAGAGGGATTATGGCAGTCATTATCACAATAGCAAATGAAAAAGGTGGCGTGGGAAAGACAACAACAGCCGTAAATCTTGCTGCCGGTCTTTCCTTATTCCTGGCAGATCAACCTGGAATCAATAATCGTATTCTGCTAATCGATATGGATCCTCAGGGACACGCACTATTAGCAACCGCTTTTGGAGAACATGACGCCCCTCCTCAACAATCACTCTCTGCCCTGTTGGTGGAATCCCCACCCCCTTCTATTCAAAGACTATTGCGCACTTCCGTGCATCATCCCAATCTGTATGTGGTGCCATCCAATCGGGCAGCCATGGTGGATGCTTCCCGGGTATTACCGACATTAATGGCCAATGAATCACGCTTGAATCAGGTTTTACGCCAGGTTCGAAATCAGTTTGCCTTCATTATTATCGATACACCACCCAACACCGGTGACCTGTTGGTGAATGCCCTGGTTGCCGCTGATCATATTATCATACCGGTTGAACCCAGTTACCTGGGTGTATCCGGATTACGCGAACTGCAAAATACCATTGAGCAGGTGCGATTGCATTTCAACCCGGATATCAATATCCTGGGCTATCTACCCACCATTTGCGAAGAACAACGCATTGAAGTCCGGGAGATCCTGGAGCAGCTGGAACAACGCTATCCCCATCAACTACTCGGACCCATTCATAAAGCTTCCGATCTGGCTTACGCTCATTCCAGCCATATGGATATTTTTACCTACAAACCCCCCAGACAACGCCAACCCGGTCAACTTGCATCCAGTTCACGCGCTACCAAAGAATATGGCGATCTGGTCGAAACTGTTATTCAACGAACACTTACCTGAACATTTTTGGTAAGGAGGAAAAATGGCACCCAGTAAGAAAAAGAGATTTAACGCATTTGAGGATTTTCCGACAACAGAAGAAAAACCAATCGCCAACCTGAAATCCATTCAGGAACCGGCAAAGACCGACCGTTATATTGAACGCATTGAACGGTTAAAACCCAGCGAAATGATGCCTGATCGTTTCCAACCACGCCGTTTGTTGCCCATGCATATCCGTCAATCTTTTTACTCGGGTGAAATTGATTGTTATCAGGCTGCTGCTGAATGGCTAAAATACGCCCAACATGATAGTGGCGTCAAAGCAGAGGTGGAGCGTCTCTTATCACTGGGAAATTCCTTTGATGAACACGGTCAGATTAAAGCGATTACTGGTTCCTGGGATAATGACCCCCATGGCAATTTTGTGTTCTTCATTGAGACCGGTGAACGTCGTTTC
>JAHYJK010000001.1 GCA_019429225.1 Anaerolineaceae bacterium | reverse complement strand
TGCCATTAATTGAGATTGGAATCATGAATGTTCTCCTACCAACTGAACTTTTCCAGGTAATATTTCGATAGCATTAAAGTTACAGGTTTGAAAACAAATTCCACATTGGATACAGATTTCCTGATCAATCTCATGTGGTTTCCTGCGTTCACCGGAGATTGCACCAACCGGACAATTTTTTGCGCAAAAGGTACAACCCGTACAACTATCTTTAATGATTTCATAGTGAATTAATGCCTTACAAACTTTTGCTGGGCAGTGTTTATCATAAATGTGAGCTTCATATTCTGCGCGAAAATGTTTGATCGTACTGATGACTGGATTTGGTGCACCTTGCCCCAAGCCACAAAGACTATGAACTTTCATAACTTTGCTCAATCGTTCCAGTTCTTCGATGTCGCCTTCAACACCCTCACCCTGACAGATCCGATTGAGAATCTGGAGCATACTATACGTACCTACGCGGCAGGGTGTGCATTTTCCACAACTTTCTTCCTTGGTGAATTCCATGAAGAAACGAGCGATATCGACCATACAGGTATCTTCATCCATGACAATCATGCCACCAGATCCCATCATGGAACCTGCGGCGGTTAAGGATTCATAATCCACCGGCAAATCGATCATACTGGCGGGTATGCATCCCCCCATGGGTCCACCGGTTTGAATTGCTTTCAATCCTTTGTTTTTCTTAATTCCTTCGCCTACATCATAAACAATTTCTCTTAACGTTATACCGAGAGGAACTTCAATCAGACCGGTGTGATTTACATCCCCTGCCAAAGCAAAGGTCTTAGTACCTTTGCTTTTTTCGGTGCCCATACTGGCAAACCATTCTGGACCTGTAAGAATGATTTGAGGAACATTCGCAAATGTTTCAACATTATTGATACTGGTTGGTTTACCCCAAAGCCCTGAAGCTGCCGGAAAAGGAGGACGGGGGCGTGGTTCACCGCGTTTGCCTTCAATCGAGGCGATTAGAGCGGTTTCTTCACCACAAACAAACGCTCCTGCACCCATTCTCAATTCTATGTTAAATGAAAAATCGCTTCCAAATATATTGTTTCCCAGGATACCATAATCCTGTGCTTGCTGGATTGCATGAATGAGGGTTCTAACAGCAATCGGATATTCAGCCCGGCAGTACACATAACCTTGCTGTGCGCCGATTGCATAAGCAGCAATAGCCATACCTTCCAGAACTGAATGGGGGTCTCCTTCCAGGACTCTGCGGTTCATAAAAGCACCCGGGTCGCCTTCATCTGCATTACAAATGATGAATTTTTGAGTTCCAGGATTATTTCTGGTAAGTTCCCATTTTTTTGCGGTTGGGAAACCGGCACCACCGCGACCTCGTAATCCAGATTGAGCGATTGTTTCGATGACCTGTTCAGGGGTATATTGTTCCAAAACCATCGCCAAAGCCTGGTAACCATCTTCAGATATATAGTCATCCAAGCTTTCCGGGTCTATCAGCGTGCAGTTACGAAGAACAACCCGGATTTCTTTTCCGCGCGGAGCATCCAGTTCCTGATCCTCTTTAAGTGCTTGAGGAGCAAATTTATCTGGCCCCCAACTTTTTCCAGGATGGGAGGTAATATCATCCCGCTTTTTTTCAATTATTTGTTCTTGAAGATTTATAAGTTGATTTAGACTGGTAATTTTTGTCATGAGAAAAATGCTCCTTAAGAATCTTCGTACGTTTTCATAATGTCGCGAATTAAGGGTGGAATCTTACTGGGGCGAACACGTCCATAGAGTTGTTCATCAACCACAACAACCGGAGCCTGGCTGCATGAGCCAACACAACGGCAAACTTCCATGGTGATATGGTTATCAGGTGTTGTATCACCCGTCTGAATATCCAGGATTTGCTCTGCTTTACGCATAAGTTGAGGAGTTCCTCCAACATAACAGGCGGTTCCCATACAGAACTTAATCGTGTGATCTCCTCTAGGTTTGGTGGTGAAAAATGAATAGAAACTTACAACCCCGGTGATTGTGCTGACGGGTATGTTTAATATCGCAGAGATATACTCTTGAATAGGCTGAGAAATATATCCAATTTGGCTTTGGATCTCATTAAGAATGACCATTAAACCACCAGGCACATCCTCGAACGAATGTAAAATATTATCGATAATTTCTCGGGATTCTGTTTGATTAAGCGGATATTCATTGAGCAATTGATGCATTGAGGGAGTACTTAATCCATATATCTGTTCCGATGACTGATCTTCCATAACGTATTCCTTTTCAAGATAGATTTATAAGTAGAAAAAATCAGGGTTAAATTGTTTTTTGATCAATATTCTGAGATATTGATTTAATACTAAAAATTTTTGGATAAATAAGAGAAATTCTATAGAATATATAATATAACATATTTTTTAACGTGAATAAAAAATTTTAATCACAATATATTAATGACAAAACCTCCTGAATGGATAAGGAGGTTTTTCTTAAATTTTGAGAAAAAATTAAAAATATAAATTAAATCAGCTTATGATCCATTGAGAGATTTTTTCAATGGCTTCTGTAGCAAGTTTTTTGGTTCTGGGAGAAAGATAATTTTCAAAACCAAATTGAAATCCTCGCACTGAAACCAAAATCGCTTCTGGACTATGGTTGAAAGTCTGTTCAAGAATTGAAAGAATTGTTTGTGGGGTCATGTGATGGGTGAGTGGGGAGTTTTGAAATTTCCTCTCCAAGATCTGGATATTAAGGTCATTTTTCAGGGCACCTGTATGTGCATCAACGAAACATATTCTGGAATATTGAGCCATATCATAAGTCATTTCCGGTATCAATTGTAAATCGAAAAGGAAATGCAATTTCTTATCAACCTTAATCAAGTCTTCATCCAGAGATTCTGGAATGGATAAACCGAAAAAATCTGCCACTCCTTGTAAGATATGCCAGGCAACGCCATCATCTTCACGATCCGGATTCCCATATCCGACGAGTAATGTTTTGGGAATATCCCTCAAAGCGTGTTCAGAATCATCACGCTTTGAAGGATGAGCTTTATTCTCAAGCATAACCTATTCGCGCTTTAAAGTCTGGATGGTTGTACCAGCAGCATCGACAACATCAATGATCATGGGCATTTGTCCGACTGCATGAGTGGAACAGGACAAACACGGGTCATGCGCACGCACAGCAGCTTCCACACGATTGAGTAATCCTTCATGAATCTCAGGTCCTTTTACATAGGTTTTGGCAACCATATCGACTGCTTTGCTCATGGCATAATTGTTATGACCTGTCGAGACGATCAAGTTTAATTTCTGAATTTGGCCATTTTCATTCGCCCAATAATGATGAATTAAAGTTCCACGAGGAGCTTCGATTACGCCAACACCTTCACCCTGGAAATTGTGACGGGTATTAAGAATATCATTGGAGAGGATATCGGGATCATCCAAAAGGACTTTAACACGTTCGGCAGCGAATAAGGTCTCAATCAATCTGGAGTAATGGTAATACAGCGTATTTTCAATAGGCTTTCCAGCATTGATTTGTCTGTAAGATTTGAATTCTTCATTGGCAAGAGGCGTGTTAATTTTGTCAATAATGTTCAAGCGTCCTAATGGACCGACTCGATAAACACCATCCGGCCATCCCAATTTTTTGTAAAAGGGGAATTTCAAGTACGACCAATTCTCTACATGTTCACCAATAAAATCGAGATAATTAGAGGCCGGGAATCGTTCCAATTGTTCTCCATCGCTACCGATCAAACGCAAATCACCATCATAAAGTTCAAGACTATTCTCTTCCGTAATCAAGCCAAAATAGCCGGTTGGGAAAACAGCAAATTTCTGGATATCTTCCATATTTTTTGCTGCCCAGTCTTTCATGATAGAAATTCCTAATTGGGTTGTCTCAATTGCCTGATCCAATCCTGCAAGAATCAAATCCCGATCGGCTGCGCTTAAGGCTTTATTGACGCCTCCTGGCACGGCAAATGTTGGATGGATACGACGTCCACCCAGGATTCGGATTATTTCCTGTCCATATTTGCGCAATTGGACGGCTTTAACCGTTATATCTGGGGCATTCTGAACCAGTCCTACAACATTGCGAGTTGCCGGATCGGCGTCGAAACCCAGTAACAGGTCAGGGCCAGCCAATTCAAAGAAATGCATGCCATGCGACTGGATTATCTGACCCATATGCATTAATTCGCGCAGAAGTGATGCAGGTCGCGGTGGAGGAGCACCCAGGACAGCGTCACCAGCTTTGGCTGCTGCTAAATGATGGCTGACGGGGCAAATTCCGCAAATTCTTGGGGTGATCAAAGGCATTTCAAAAACCATTCTACCTTCACAGAATTTCTCAAATCCGCGGAACTCGTTTACATGCAAATAAGCATGGTCAACGGACTGATTATCTTCTTTCATGTGAATGGTTATTTTTGCATGCCCTTCAATACGGGTTACAGGTTCGATTGTTATTTTTTGCGCTACCATTATTATCTCCTAATGCCAATGAAGGTTTTCATCTTTGATTTCTGGAATTCTACCCTGTGCCAACTCTGATAACACATGGAAAATCACGTCTGCACTGGGTGGGCAGCCAGGCACATGAATATCCACAGGAACGACTTCTGAGACAGCTCGAACACGGGTGGGTACTGCCAACTCAGGATCCGTTGGGATGAAACCATCCACAGTGCTTTCTGTCTCAATGTATGCTCTTCTTAAAGATTCTTCTATGGTGAAAAAATTCCGCATGGCAGGGACACCACCAAAAACTGCACAATCACCTAAGGCAACAAGAATTTTGCAGCGTGAGCGCATTAACTTAGCCTGATGTTCATTGGCAGTGTTATTGATTCCACCTTCCAACACACCAACAACCACACCTGATTCATCTGCTTCTTTTAAGTCAGTTATCGGTGATGCACGTAAATCAATCAGTTCTAAAACTTGTAGTATTCTTTCATCTATGTCCAGCAAAGACATGTGACAACCAGCACATCCTGCCATCCAATCGGTTGCAACTTTTGGTTTACTCATAATTTTTATACCTCATTTCTACCTGTAGACATTACTTAATTTCGACGACAGATTTTTCTAATTTGACAGCTTTATCCCAAACTGGATTAACGATAATTTTTAGTCGGTCGGCAATTGACAGCACTACTTCTTTATTCGTTTTTACATCAACTGGAGATTGCAGGGATTTATTTGCCAATTGTACCTGACCATCACAAGTGATGTAATATCCACTCTGTTCCAACCAGTTGGTCACGGGTAACACTACATCTGCTTTTGCTGTGAGCGCTGAATGATAACTGGCCTGGACCACAAGGAATGGAATATTCTCCAATTTTTTAATGATTGCCTGAGAAGGATCCTCATCACCAAGGGCAACATAAGCAGCTTCATGACCATTAACATTAAATGGTTTGTTTAATTTCAACTGCTCAGCGGCCAGACTGTTAGCTTTGCCTTTGGGGCTGATGAGTTTTGCATTGAGTTTCTTTGCAAGTTTCAGCAATGATTGAATAGTTTCTCGTTTTTGTTTGACATCAAAATCGGTCCCATAAATAATTACAAGATTTTGGGATCCATCCAATAAGCTCGCAATTTCTGTAATTTCCTGGGAAGAGATTCCGGATTTTTCAGCAAATTTACTGCAATCTACACCAGTGAGAGCTGCATCTACTGCCTGAATAAAAGCAAGATCTTGATTTCGTTCGATGATCATTGAATGAGGAGTAAAGGCATCCATACCACTGGATTCATAACTGACTGGTATTACCTTTGTACCTCCAGGTATCAACCTTTTGATGAAAAAGCCTGCTACCTGATGATCTTTTGTCAGATCCAATCCAATTGTCATGATGGTGTCAGCTTTGTGAATCTCAGATAATTTCGATTCGAAGGAGCCTTTTTCTTCCGCAAATTCGGATATTACTTCGGTGAAGCGTCCTTCTTCTGTACTGGTGACCATGTTACTACCTAATATTTCTTCAAAGATTTGCTTGTAATAATAAAGCACATCGGCAGGTAACCTGGTAGAGGCAATCGCTGCGATTCCGTTATCTTTTTTATTACTAAAGGGTTTAAAATTTTCCATCACAACTGATAAAGCTTCATCCCAGGTTGCTGCTTTTAGTGTTCCATCTTTGCGTATCAAGGGGGTAACCAGGCGATTCCGTTTTTCATCCATTGGGATAAAGCGCCCTACATCACAAAGTACTCCCCCATTGATTTCGGCATCCCAATCCCCGTTGATTTTGATCAGGTTATTATCACGATGCAAAACTTCAATTCCACAACCAATGGAACAACCAAGACAGATTGTCTTTGTTGAGGAAACATCTTTTTCCTGACCACGATAAGCACTCCAGCGATCGATTAATGCGCCAGTAGGACAGATTTGAACACACACACCACATGAGATACAGGAACTTGAACCTAATGGCACACCCAGATCGGCGACTAACAAAGTATTGGCTCCACGTTCTTCCATACCAAGTGTGAAATTGCCAACCAGTTCTGCACATGCGCGTACGCACCGCCGGCAAAGAATGCAACGATTGTGTTCTAAAACAAAATATGGATGGGATGCATCAACAGGATAGGGTTGCCAATTTGGTTGTATTGGCCAATGTGTCATTCCTTCTCCGTAGGCTGCATTCTGTAATTCACAATCACTGCCACTCACCTGGCAATATGGGCAGAAATGGTTTCTTTCACTGAAGATCATAGAGAGGATAAATTTTCTTGCATCTTTGACTTTATCTGTCTGAGTTCTGATCACCATTTTGTCAGAAACAGGAAGCGTACAGGCTGGTTGTAATGTGCGTGCACCTTCGATTTCTACCAGGCATAGACGGCAACCACCATATGGTTCAAGTGCTGGGTGATCACATAAAGTTGGAATTTCAATTCCAGCCATACCTGCAGCTTTTAAAACGGTTGTTCCTTCCGGCACTTCAATTTCTTTATCATCGATTTTGAGTTGATACATAGCGTTTCTCCTTCGTTCAATTATAAAAATTCATTACTTATAATCTTTTGCCACTCATCGGACATACGCCGGATGGACAAACTTTTAATCTAATATGGGCTTCTACTTCAGCACGATAATGGTTCAATATATCTCTTATCGGGGAGCCAGCTGTCTGACCCAGACCGCAATTTGAAAGCTCAAAAAGGTTTTTGCTGATCATGGCCAGATCATCTAAATCCTGCATGGTGCCAGTTCCCTGAGAAATATTCTCCAAAATTTGATAAGCCCTTTCATTCCCAATTCGGCAAGGATTACACTTTCCACAGCTCTCTTTTTTGAAGAAATTTTGCAGCACTTTTGCCAGGTCCAAAACACAGGTATTTTCATCACATATCAACAATGCACCAGAACCTAAAGAGACACCAGCGTTTTGGAAAGAGTCGAAGTCCATTGGCGTATCCTGTAAACTTGCTGGAATGATAGAACCACTGGACCCACCGGTTTGAGCAACTTTAAAGCTAACGTCGCTTTTCATCCCTTTGGCGTAAATGGCGATTACTTCTCGTAATGTGATGCCCATTGGTACTTCAATTAATCCAGTCACATTGACATTCCCTAAAATTGTATAAACTTTTGTGCCTGGACTGGAAGGGGTGCCAAAACTTCGATACCATTTTCCGCCATTGCGGAGGATCGCTGGAATATTTGCCAATGTTTCTACATTATTTACTAAGGTTGGCTTTCCCCATAAACCATGGGAAGTTGGATAAGGAGGCCGAGCTCGTGGTTCCCCTCTTTTCCCTTCAATCGATTCAATAAGTGCAGTTTCCTCTCCACAAATATAAGCTCCGGCACCACTATGAACATGAATATCGAAATTGAAATCTGTACCGAAGATTTTTTCTCCTAAAATTCCGTAATCATAGGCTTGCTTTATGGCTTTCTTAAGCCGTTCCTGTGCAAGCAGGTATTCACCACGTATGTAAATAAAACCTTCATTTGCTCCAACAGCATAAGCAGCTATCGACATTGCCTCAATGATACTGTGGGGATCACCCTCCAGAATCAGACGATCTTTGAATGTGCCTGGTTCAGACTCATCTCCATTGCAAATCACATATTTTTTCTTGGCAGGTGTACCTGAAACAAATCCCCATTTCAACCCGGTAGGAAAACCTGCTCCACCACGTCCACGAAGTCCGGAAGCTTTCACTTCCTCAATGACGTCTTTTGGGCTCATTTCTGAAAGCACTTTTCCTAAAGATTGATAGCCATCATTGATGATATATTCTTCGATATTTTCGGGATCAATAATTCCCACTCGTTGTAGAACAATTCGCTGTTCTGCCGGCAAGGTTCCTTTTCTGGCGTTTACCCAGGCAATTTTTCCGGTTAATTCTTTATGCGCAGCCTGTAATTCATGCACCACACGCCCCTTGTATAAATGTTCTTCTACCAAATATTGGGCATTTTCGGGTTTTACAGGACCATAAATGGTGGCTTCGGGATAAACAATTACAAAAGGTAAGGCATCATGTCGTCCAACATCACCAATCATCGTGATTGATATTTCTTCCGAAAGTCCTAATGTCTCAATTTCAGATTTCAAGTTTTCATAGACTTGTGCAGCACCGCGTTCCATGCTGATTGGATCGCTTGAGACTAATACCATTGATCGTACAGATTTCATCGATAATCTCCTAGTCGCTGTATTTGGCTAAAATATCTTTAATTTGTTCCGGTGTGACATTTCCGTATGCATCATCATCGATAACAATCACCGGACCTACTCCACAAAGCCCTAAACAGCTGGTAGTAATGAGGGACCATTTTCCATCCGGAGAGGTTTCATCTTCTTCCAGGTTAACTGTTTCTTTCAATGTTTGCCATACTTCGCGACCACCAACAACGTGGCAAGGTGCGCTTTCACAAAATTGGATCACGTGTTTTCCCCTGGGTTTGGTAGATAACATGTGGTAGAAACTGGCTACTGAAAACAATTGAGATCGGGATGATTTCAATCGGTTGCTGATTTCCTCCAGTGCTTCTGAAGGAAGATAACCGAGTGTCCGATTCACGTGATTTAATATTGGGATCAGTTCTTCCCGGTTTTCTCCAAAATGATCGATCGCTGAATCAACGGCTTTGATGATTAAACGATCTTTTCCATTTTTACTTGTCATGTATTGCTCCTTGAATTGGGATGATATTTTGATGAAATGATTGAATTAATTCTGGGTCATCAATTAAACAATTTCAATTGCATTAAAATTACAAACCTGAACACAAATTCCACAACGGATACAGGTATCTGGGTCAATAAAGTGTGGCTGGTGGCGTTCTCCGGAAATTGCATTTACCGGGCAATTTCGGGCACAAACAGTACAACCCGTGCATGTATTTTCGATGATTTGATATCGAATTAAAGCCTTACATACTTTGGCAGGACAGCGTTTTTCAAGAATATGGGCCTCATACTCATCTCGAAAATGTTTTAACGTGCTTTCTACAGGATTAGGTGCACCTTGACCCAGACCACACAGGGAATCTTGTTTAATCTCAGAACAAAGCATTTCAAGTTGTTCAATGTCTCCCTGGCGGCCATGACCTGCGCAAATTCTTTCGAGAATATCCAGAATGCGCTTTGTACCAACCCGGCATGGTGTGCATTTTCCGCAACTCTCCTCCTGAGTGAATTCCATAAAAAATCTGGCGATGTCGACCATACAGGTGTCTTCGTCCATGACGATCATTCCACCTGATCCCATCATGGAGCCAGCCTGAATAAGCGATTCATAATCCACAGGAAGATCAAGATATTGTTTTGGTAAACACCCACCCATGGGTCCGCCGGTTTGAATGGCTTTGAATTCTTTGTTATCCCGAATGCCGTTTCCAATATCGAAGATGATCTCACGAAGTGTAATACCCATAGGTACTTCGATCAGACCTGTGTGATTAATATCACCTGCCATTGCGAAAGTTTTGGTGCCTTTACTTTTTTCCGTGCCCATACTAGCAAACCAATCAGCTCCCTTTAAGATAATTTGAGGGACATTGGCATAAGTTTCAACATTATTAATATTGGTTGGTTTTTTCCACAATCCTCTTACTGCAGGAAAAGGAGGCCTTGGACGTGGTTCTCCGCGTTTTCCTTCAATTGAATTCATTAAAGCAGTTTCTTCTCCACAAACAAAAGCTCCAGCCCCCATGCGGACTTCCAATTCGAAGGAAAAATCTGACCCCATGATATTTTCACCCAGAAGACCTAAATTCTTTGCTTGCTGAATGGCAATATTGAGGGTCTTTACGGCAATTGGATATTCTGCGCGGCAGTAAACATATCCCTGACTTGCACCAATTGCATAGGCAGCGATGATCATGCCTTCTATGACTGAGTGTGGGTCTGATTCCAGCACTCGACGGTTCATAAACGCTCCCGGGTCGCCTTCATCAGCATTACAAATAACATATCGAATATCACTTTGTTCTCTTTGTGTAAATTTCCATTTTAGATGCGTCGGGAATCCTGCCCCACCGCGACCCCGTATACCAGATTTTTTAATCTCATTGATAACATCATCCTGAGACATTTCAGTAATGACTTTTGCCAATGCCATATAACCGTCACGTGCTATGTATTCCTCAATATTTTCCGGATCAATCTCACCGCAATTTCTTAAAACAACTCGAATTTCCTTGGCTGTGGGAGCTGATAATTCTTCGTCTTTAGTTGACTTGATTGGGAGAATAAATTTCTTTGCAATTCGACCTTTGAGGAAATGTTCTTCCACCAGATAAGGAATATCATCGACTGACATGCCTGCGTAATGAACACCTTCTGGATAAACCATCATTTCTGGTCCTTGAGAACAAGCGCCAATCCTTGAGGTTTCCAGCACTTGAACCTCATCAATTAATCCTGTGGCTACTAGCTCATCATTAAGACTGTCTAAAATGTCATGTGCACCTTTCGATAGACATTCCGGATCTACGCATACTAAGATATGAGTTCGAAAGTATTTCATCATATAACCTGCTTTTCTAAAAATCTGCTTTGTTGCTTAGATATTAACTATGTGGTCTTTAACAATAATTCCTGCCAATACATGCTCATCAACAATTCTTGCAGCGATATCTTTGGTTACTTTTCCATAGGTGATTTTTGGAGCATCACCAATTTGAACCTGAACGATAGGTTCCATTTCACACACACCAATACAACCTGTTTGAGTGACGATGATGCCACTTAAATTATCTTTTTCAATTTTTTCGAGAATAGCTTTCATCGTATCTCGAGCTCCTGCCGCGATTCCACATGTTCCCATTCCTACGATTATTTGTTTTTGGCCGGAGGCACTTTTCATTCCCTGTTTTTTGAGTGCTTCTTCTCGAATTCTTTTGAGGTCATCAATACTTTTAATTGTGGGCATAATATTACTCCTGTTTGTGTTGAGATTTATTATTTATTGATTGAAATATTACTGATTCCAGCTTTTAATTCATTTCTGATAAATGATAGAACCATTGGCTCGGAGAGGGGGATTCCATCCAATTCCGATTTAATGATTTGATCATCAAATTCAAATTCTTTATCATTCACCTTGTACTTGAATGTCCAATGAGTTGCAGGTGAACCGATTACCAGGTGCAGGATCGTCCCTGCTACATCTCCTAAAGGCATGCGATCAATATGACTGCGTTGAAATTGGACAATCAATTCGGTTCCTGCACCTGGTTGAGAAGTAATCGTCAAAAAACCATTGCACATTTCTGCTGCTGCTTTTAACAAAGGAATCCCTAAACCAACTTTTCGGGTTGTGCGGCTGGTGGTAAAAGGATCAACAATTTTTTGAGTCATTTCCGTGGTCATTCCTTTTCCATTGTCTTTGACTGACATTGTTAATCGATCTTCCAGTGTGTTCTCGTCAATAGAAATCGTTACATGAGATGCATTCGCTTTGATGCTATTTTCTGCAATATCCAGTAGATGTAACGATATTTCTTTCATTCACAATTTCGTATAACTAATTTTGTAACTGTTTGATTGCCTGAGGAAGTTTATTCGGTTTTACCCTGCCTAGTACTTCCTCATCAACAACGATGACCGGTGCCTGACTGCAAGCACCCACACAACGACATATTTCTAAAGTTATCAATCCATCAGGTGTCGTTTCTCCAATATCGATTCCCAATATTTGTTTTGCCTTTTCCATTAATTGGGGAACACCTCCTACATAACAGGCTGTGCCCATACAGAATTTAATCGTGTGTTTCCCTTTTGGGTTGGTTGTAAAAAAGGAATAAAATGTTACAACACCATGAATGGTAGAGACAGGTATCTCTAATTGATCAGCCAGGTACGCTTGAGTAGCTTCTGATACCCATCCAATTTTGCTTTGTACCTCTCCCAGAACTACCATTGCAGCTCCAGGTTTATCCCGATGTTCCTCAATAATCTGATCAATGATTGCTCTTTGTTCAGGAATAATCAAGGGGTCGTTTGCTGGAATGTTTTTTAAGTATTTCACCATGAATTGCTCCGTAATTAATGAAGGATTAAATTTGTTTGCTTATCCTTAATCAAGTTTACCTAATGGGATTATTATTCGACATTGCTGAAAGTCATAAATCCCTAAGAAAAAGCGCTTGATTTGTTACAAATTTCACTATCTGTTTTAAAAAATTAAAATGTCATCCTTTCCTCATTTATGGAATTAACAAAGTAGGATCGATTAGCTTCTTTTCTTAATGCAAGTTTTATTTCACTAATGGAAGGATTTTCCATTTCAAAAATTGTTGTTCCAATAAATTCTGATAATCGGTGGACATCACCATTTTGAATGAGTTCGAACGAAGTAATTTGAGGAAATTTTTCTCTGGCTTGCTTCGGAGTAATATGTCTGGATAATTCAAGTGCCAAAAAGGGGATATCATTCGGTACAAAACCTAAAATTTCTATTAAGCCATTTGCTTTACGATTGACATGTGCTGGCATAAAAAGTCCGCCAATTTCATTAACGCAATGATAAGCTTCTTTTAAACTGAAAGATGTTGAAGTGATTAAAAGCCGATCTTCTTTACGAATGAAATCTCCTTTCTCATCCACAACCAATTGTTCACCAAAAAAGTCAGGACGATTTTTAATCGGTGGAAGTTTTTGATCTACGAGTTGTTGAAATTCCATTATTTGATCCATTGTATCAAATAGGCAAAGAACATGTACTTCCTCTTTAGTTTGTAATTCCATACCAGGAAGAACAGTTAATCCCGAACCAAGAGCTGCTTTTTTAACTGCATCAATATTTGCAGAAGCGTTATGATCGGTAATCGCAATCAAATCAATTTCTCGAAATTTAGCTTCTGATACGATCAGAGGTGGCAGCATTTCTATTTCTGCACACGGAGATAATACCGTGTGCACGTGTAAATCAGCTCGAAATTTTTTCAAAATCTTCTCTATTTTTCTGCTCTAATTCCTAATTCCCATAATTTACCAACAATGTGAAAAGAATTTTGTTCTGTTTGTAATAATGTAATACCTTCTTCATTCGCTTTATTGATTGTGGCAGGCTCTGGCATTGCACCTTCGGTGATAATGATGGCACTCAGTTCCAGGAGAGCAGCAACGGCAACAATATTATTATGTGCCTGTAATGTTACCCAGATGGATGAATTGGGTGCCCCAGACATCACACAACTTAAGAGATCAGATGTGTATCCATTCTTAACCAAAATTTGTGAAAAATCTTTTTCTTCCGTTAATACCTTTAATTCTAATTTATCTATTATGGTTGCTAAATTACTCATGATTTTTGATTCTCCGATTCATTATTTTTATGATCCGAATCCAGGAATAACCGCATTTTCAAACGCGAACCTTTTCCCCAGACAGATTCCAGTTTCATTTGATCAACACAACGCGAAATGTTTACAAGACCCATTCCAGCTCCAAACCCCATCTCACGCACTGCATCCGATGCTGTAGAATATCCTGGTTTCATCGCCAGATCAACATCCTTAATGCCAGGGCCATAATCATAAGCGTCAATAGAAATTTGATGAGGTTCTATTTCTACCCTTAACACACCACCTTCGGTTGTGTGTATGATGAGATTCATCTCAGCTTCATAGATGGCAATTCCACAACGGCGAGCAATTTGTTTGGACGCACCTAACCGAATTAATGCCCGTTTAATATTGGAAGAAGCCTGACCACCAATATCAAAATCCCCCTGTTGTATTTGGTAACGCAGGATAAGGCTGGTGCGATCCGATTCAATATCTTCAAATAAATGACTTGCTCTGTATTTACGAATTTCTTCTTCCTGGTAATCTGTTTCGAGCGCTCGCAAAAGACCACGATTGATGTCACCTTTGGTGATCATGCCAACCAATTTTTGATCTTTGTCAACCACCGGAAGTCTGCCAAAATTTGTAGAAACAAATTTCTTAGATGCTTCGATCACCGGGTCTGTTGGAAGAATGGTGATCAATTTGGTGGTCATATACTTATTGATTGTTGAATCTACATCCATATCGACCAGACAACGGATCAAATCTTCCATGGATATAATCCCGATTAAATCTCCGAGCGGAGAAACAATCGGCGCTCCTGAAATCCTTTTTTGGCGAAATACTTCCAGAACTTCCTGCATCTTTATTTCTGGAGAGAAACTAATCAAATCGCTGGTCATAACCTCGCGGACTTTTATTTCATAAGCCAATTCCTCAACACGAGAAATATTTTCAGCTTCCTGATCTGAAATTATGCGTTTTCTTTGTGGGGGATTGGTTACCATTGCGACTCTATTCTTTTATTCAAAACCAAAATCTGATTGATCTGCCACAGATTTTTCAAGACTTGGTAAGCCGGCTTTATATAACCGTCCACATAACTCAAACATGCCAAAAGGTGAGGTTATCAAAGGTATTTCTTCATCATTCGCCAGATCAATTGTCGTTTCTGGAGGTATTTTTCCCCTGACCAGTACCACTGCGGCAACATCAGCCATTTGAGCTGTGCGTATAACCTGAGGATTACACAGACCAGTGAGTAACACAGCTCCAGGTTCAATAGATGCCAACACATCACTCATCAAATCCGCACCGCATCCACCTAAAACAATTTCATTTTTGTCAAACAAATCAGTTAATACTTTACCTTCAACAATTTTGACTAAATCACCTAAATTCATGTTCACCTGCATTCCAATAATAATCACATCTTATTTGATTATTTTACCCTAGAATTTGGTTTGTGAAAATTTTCATTAATAACAATCGCGACAAGACAAACACATAAAAAAAATGAGTTTTGACACTATTAGGATGAGATCATAATTGAAGATTTAATGGAAGTAAAAATTGGTTTATGATATTATTTGGACTTGCAACGATAGAGAGGTTTGATATGACACAGATAATTTCATCAGTCAAAGGAACACGAGATTTTTATCCAGAAGATATGGCGATACGAAACTGGATTTATGGAAAAATGCGGGAAGTATCTCAATTATTTGGATATGTTGAATATGATGGACCGTTTCTGGAAAGAATTGATTTATATGCAGCAAAATCAGGGGAAGAATTGGTAAAAGAACAAGCTTTTGTATTTCCAGATCGTGGTGGTGATCTCATCACATTACGCCCAGAATTAACACCATCGTTGGCAAGAATGATTGCCCAAAAACAAAAACAGCTTGTCTTTCCACAAAGGTGGTGGTCATTTGGTCCTTTCTGGCGTTATGAGAGACCTCAAAAAGGAAGAACCCGTGAATTCTTCCAGTGGAATGTCGATATGCTCGGATCGGATGCACCTGAGAGTGATGCTGAACTGATCGCGATTTGTGCGACCTTTTTCAAGAAAGCTGGCTTAAGTCCTGACCAGGTTAAGATATTTCTCAACAGCCGGGAATTGATGGATTTGGTACTTAAAAAATTAGGAATCCAACCTGATTTAAAAATGGCAGTGTTTCGTCTAATTGATCGCAAAGATAAATTGTCATTCCAGCAATGGCAGGAATTTGCACTTTCACTTGGGCTTACACAAAACCAATTTGAAGGATTAAAAGTTACCCTTAATGATAAAAACCTCTGGAAGGAATCCGAAGATTTGGCCTTGATTATGGCAATTCTTGAACGCATGGATCTTGGCGATTATGTGACATTTGATCCACAAATCATCCGTGGTTTGGACTATTACACAGGTGTTGTGTTTGAAGCAAGAGATATGGACAAAGAAGGTCGTGCAATTCTTGGAGGTGGTCATTACGGTAACCTGGTAGGTGATGTCGGTGGAGAATTACTGCCAGGTGTAGGATTTGCCATGGGAGATGTAATGCTTAGATTGGTATTGGAAAAATACCATTGCATTCCTGAATTTGTAAATACCTCTGCAAAAGTATTGGTGACTGTTTTTGAAGAGACTTTGTATCCAGACTCTCTGGAAATCGCAAATATTTTGAGAAATGCTGAGATTCCAACAATTCTTGTCAATGAGAATCAAAAACTACAAAAGCAATTTAAATATGCAGATCGAATTGGTGTGCCTATTGTTTTAATACTAGGGCCAGAAGAAAAAAATAACAAACAGGTTACTGTAAAGAACCTTAAAACTCGCCACCAGGAAAATGTGCTCATCGAAAATCTGGTCACACACATAAAAGATCAGCTTGCATATGAATTAGCAGTGTGATAAAATTCTGGTCACTATGGTGCCTGTAGCTCAACGGCAGAGCGCTTCACTGTGGATGAAGAGGTTGAGGGTTCGAAACCGTCCAGGCACCCCAAAAATTCATGATTTTTTCATGAATTTTTTTCTTAAGGAACTAATTAGTTAACCGGTAAAGCAATGAAGAAGGTTGAACCCTTTCCAGGAGAACTCTTCAATAAACCAATTCTCCCGCGATGGAGTTGGATCAAAGATTTGCTAATTGCCAATCCTAATCCTGAACCAAATGCTCTGATATTTTCTGTGGATGCTGCTTGTTCAAATGGTCTGAATAATTTTGCCTGATCTGCCTGGTTTATTCCTATACCTGTGTCAGATATGGTAATCATAACTTCTTGATTTTTTCCTAATCCTTTGACAAGAGAGGTTGAAATTGTTATTTTTCCGTATTCAGTAAATTTAACAGCATTGGAAATGATATTCATCAACACCTGGCTTATGCGATCACGATCTACGATGATTTCTGGTAAATCCTCAGAATTTACAACATCAAATTTTATAACCTTGTCTTTCGCCAGATTTTCAGCCGAAGGAAGTAAAGATTGGATTAGATTGGGGATGTTGGTTCTATCCATCGTTAATTTCATTGTTCCTGCTTCAATTTTGGTAATATCCAAAATGTCATTGACCAACCTTAATAAATATTGACCAGCATTATGAATTGCAGTTAAATCTTGTTTTTGTGTCTCGTTGATAGGGCCATCTATTCCAGTCAGAATTACCTTAGAAAAGCCGATAATAGAATTTAAGGGTGTTCTGAATTCATGACTCATATTAGCCAAAAATTGACTTTTAATTCTATCAATGTCGGATATATCATCAATAACATTCTGAGATTTTTCATATAATCGAGCATTTTCAATTTCAATGGCTATTTGATCTGCTAATAATTGGTAATAACGCAAATCTTTCGATTCAAAATCGTTGGATTGGTTCGAATGGATATCCAAAACACCGATTATTTCATCACCAATTTTTAATGGCAAAACAAGCTGGGACTTTGTCCATTGTGTTTCTAAATTGAAAGGATCTTCATTTTGATCTGAAACATCCTTTAAGATAACTGCCTGCCCTTTTTCAAAAACATCTGAGATGATCAAATAAGAATTTTCTCTTAATCCCGGGGCATATTGATCGTTATCATCGTATCCATCATATGATACAGAAGCTTTGTCAAGTATATTATTTTCGTTATTGCAAACATGAATCGCTACCGATAGGAAACCAAATTTTTCCTGAATTTGTTTCGTTATATTCTTTATTAATAAATCCAAATTTAAAATAGATGATGTATCATGAACAATATTGGCTGCAATATTAATTTTGTTATCAAGTTCAGAAAAATCTCTCAATGTTGCTCGATTTGTTAAAAGAATTGATAGTTCATTCGCTGCATATTTTAGATGGGAGATTTTTTCTGGGTTTATGACGAATGATTTATTCGAGATAATCGTTAGATACCCAGAAATAAGGTCGTTAAAATAAAGTGGAAAAATATAACCACTTTCAATTTTATATTTATTTAACTCCTCAAGGATTACGTCCTGAAGATTCAAATTAGAAAGATTGTCAAAACGATCAATATTCAACTTTATCAACTCGTTTAATATGTCGTTAAATCTTATTGATTTCCAATCATCATAAAGGGAAGACATCTCATTCGTTGAATATTCTTTATTAATTTCAAAGTATTCGAATGTATTCTGATTTTCTTTTTTTTCAAGAACGAAGAATGAACAATCACCTACTGAACCGTCATGAATATATTCGGATAAAAACAATATAATGTCACGAGGATTTTGTGTTTTTACTAATTTATTGATATTTTTGAAAAAAGTATTTTCAAAAAACCTTTCATGAGAGTGTTCATGAATTAAGAATTTTTCAACTGAAGATGTTATTGTTTCCAATAATATATCAACTAAATTTTGTTCTTCTTTTGAAAATTCATGAACCACTTCAGAACATAAAATTATTGAACCGATTTTCCTTCTTTTTAATTTAAGGGGAATAATACCCAGGGATGAAATGTTAAGGTGAGAGAACAACTGAATCGTCCGGTTGGAAAGGTTTGCATTTTTTATATTAGCGAAATACGTGGGGAATTCTTGCTGAAATAAAGTATTCACTGTATTTCGATCGAATGTATGGGTTTGAATGGGTTGATTGAAGTCTGGATCCTTCGACCAATTTGCTACCACCTCATAATGCTCCGGTCTGGTTAATTCTGGTTCCCCAAATATGTATACAGCACTTTCAATGATATCCAATGAAAAGATATACTTCATCACTATTTGTAGAATTTCCTGTGTGGTGGATGCAAAAAAAAGATTGTCTTTTATTATGTTTATCGTTTCGGTTTCTAACAATTTGTTATTTAACTGGATTATTCTTTCTTCATATGCAACAACGCTGGACAAGGTTTCAGAAACCAATCCCAGAAATCTAATTTCGTCGACATTCCAATAATGATTTTGATGCAAATCTTCCAAAATAATTAGTCCTGGAATTGAGTCACCACTGTTAACGGCTAAGACAAGAATAGACTTGGATCCTCTATTGCTCAACCATTCATCAATTGGTCTATCTAGATTTTCGAAGTTAACCTGGAAAAATCCTTTATCTAGTAATACTGGAATAAACTCTTCAAAATCCTCAAAAAGGATTTGATCGGTCAGGTAAGATGAGTTGTATTTATCCACAGAATACCAATTTGATTGAATTGACCAAGTTTGGGTTTCATCACCAACATTCGATTGCGCAAAGAAAACACGATCAACATTCGAGGCTTTTCCCATAAATCCCAATGCTTCATTCAGATTCTTAGTCCCTGTATTTGCTAAAATTTTTACAGATTGGGAGATTAGTGTTTGATATTGTTCACGTGTTTCAATCATAGATAATGCATACTGCATTTCTTGAAACAAGAAAGCATTTTCCAGAGCGGTAGCCATTTTTGTCCCAATGGCAGATAAATATTGCAAATCAATATCGGTAAACCGATTAATTACTTTCTTGTCATGTAAAAGAATAGCACCCAATACACGATTTCCTGCGCTAATCGGAACACCTAACAACGAGTTAGGAAAAGTTTTTGAGCGTGAAGTGATAATTTTTTTTACAGAGGGAGGTATCTGGTCATTTTGAATGACTACCTGATTAGTTTGAATTATATATTTTAGAACAGGCTCGTAATCATCATTTTCTGGGTAGTAACTAATTTCATTTTCTACTTTGCGAATAGGAAAAATCATGGTTGGGGTCTGTTTTTGAGTTATACCCATTGAAAGATTTTGATTCGGAATAAACTCATTAATGACTTTGTAAGTCAATTTGTAAATATCGATTGGCTCGATTAAATGATTTACTTCGACTGAATATCGCTGAAGATTATCCAGTACTGCAGGTGAGTATAGCGTATCAGATATCTTCAATATTGGAACTTGTTCTTCATTTTTTGGACTTACTTTTTTATCCTCCAAAAATTCCTGGATTTCTTTTTCAATGGCCTGTGTTTGTCTATCAACAACATTAAAATCTGGTATTTGATCTTCGGATTTTGGTTTAATCGAGCCGTGTAAATCCTCAAGTGTCTGGACAATACCAATGTATGTCGGTTTGGAATGATATTCTTCAGAAAATTTTGTTAATTTCAAATTACAGTAAAGCAAATTCCCATTGTTTGATAAAAAGATCACATCCAGGTCCAGTGGGAAATTTTGTTCAGAAAATTGTGAAAATAGCTTTTCCCCTGAGGATTGATTCATAGAAAAAGTAAAAATGGACTGGTCCAGGAATTCGGAAGATGGAATACCAAGACAATCAGTAACCTCAGGGCTGATATTAAGGTAATTTCCTTCTGAATCAATGATAAATTCCCAACTTAGCAGATTGCCAGATTGAGGTTTATTATCTGAATTATTCTTAATTGTGAGAAGTTTTGTTAAGAGACTTTTGCGCTTATTATCAATTTTCACCATTATATCTTTTCTCTAGAGCTCCCAAACCGGAACACCTGAAATAATTTTTTTCATTTGATCTGGAAACCGATCCAGATTTAATGGTTTACCGAGGAATCCATTAAATCCAGCTGCTTTGGCTTTTTCAATTTGTAATGGATCAGCTTCAGCTGTTATTGCTACAACCGGGATATTCTTTAATCTTTCGGATTTTTGAATCTTTTTAAGTGCACTGTAGCCATCTTCATAAGGTAATCGAATATCCATCAGTATGAGATCTAATTTTGGGAGACTATCTGCAAATTCAACAACTTCGTAGCCGGAAGTCTTCCATTCACAGTGAATGCCTAAATATCCTAACATTCTTGCCATTAAGACAAAATTAGAGACATTGTCCTCCACGACAAGTACCGAGAGACCCTTTAAGGAAATCGTACTTATCAATTCTTTTTCTTGATCTAAATTTGTTATAGGAATTGGGTTGCTATCAATCATAAGGTTTTTCCAGGACAATTATTAAATTTTCTATAACATGATTTTAGCATGGTGTTAAAATAAATTGGTTAAAAAGAAAAATGACTGTACAAATCAGTCATTTATCCAGGAGCGGGCAACGGGAATCGAACCCGTGATTAAGGCTTGGGAAGCATTCGTTTTACCGCTAAACTATGCCCGCATATTAAAGATCAGTGAAAAAGATTATATTATTGTGCTCTAGTGCTGTCAAGAAATAAAAATAATCTTGAACCTGGATCCAAAGCCATTTGAGAGAATTATTAATTATTATGGTTTTTGAAATCTTAAAGGTAAAATGGATTTATGTTATGGAAAAAGATTGATAAATCACTAATAAAGAAATATATCAGACCTGTTTATCAAAAAATAAATAAAAATTTACATGGAAGTCTGGACGTATTAAGGTTAGCTGGTCAAACTTTTGCAAAGGAACGAGCACCTGAAGCTGCAGCTTCCATGGCCTACTTTACATTTTTCTCGTTGTTTCCTCTAATTTTAGTGATTATCTCTTTTGCCAGTTTTATATTGAAATCTCAATTTGTTCAAGATCAGGTATATCAATTTATTATTGATTTGATTCCTATCAGTCCAGATATTATCGTATCAAATATAGAAAATGTTTTAACTAAACGTGGTGCTGTTGGGTGGTTGGCAATCATTGGCCTGATTTGGTCAGCGACAACCATGTTTAATATTTTTGCATTGAATGTTGATCGTGCCTGGTCGGATGAAAGATCTCATAATTTTTTAGAAAGAAGATTAATTGGCATTATTATTATTGTAGGCCTGTCTATTTTGATTTTGATATTATGGGGGATTAATACATTATTAAATATTGAACTTGTTGAGAATTTATTAGCCTATTTTCAAATACCAATTTTTCAAACGACTTTATACGAAATTCTGGCCTATATTACCCCAAGAGTTTTTCGTTTCATTATTTTTTGGGTTATGTACCAGTGGATTCCAAAAGCATTGGTGAAACCTTCGGAAGCTTTTTGGGGTGCTACATTTGCCATCATTTTGACTGAGTTGATTACTGTTGTCATGAACTGGTACATTTCCAGTCAATGGGTGCGATACGAATTAATCTATGGGTCTTTGGGGAGAATAATTGCCTTAATGCTGTGGATTTATTTTTCCAGTTATGTGATTCTATTTGGAGCACATATTAGTTCAGCGGTTGGCGTTTTATTCAGGAAGCGATACAACAATACACTTCCAAAGGAAGAATACCAATAAAAATTTGGAATAAATTTATTTGGAATATGTAATCTCTAAGATCATTGAGAATCATATTGAATTCAAAGGTAAAAGAAATTCCTTGGTTAGATTTAGGTTTAGTTTTTTTAATTATTTCATTTCTTCTTGTTGAATTATTTTATTTCTGGGTAGATACACAAGAATTGAAATAATGATTATCAATAATATTCCGATAGATATTGCAATAATTCCTCTTGTTAAATTTTCATTACTGAAATTTAATACAATCAAATCAGACGATGTAATCCCTAATTTTGGTATATTTGCTTTATGATTTCGGTCAAAACCGGATTCTGTCTCGACAGTTCCACCATTTATGTCAAATTTCCAGATTTCCCCTGTAGTTTTGTCCATAGAAACAAATACTTGATTTTCAGAAGGAGAGATGAGGACAGATGTTTTGGTATTCCCTTCTGGGTGGAATTTCATCAGAATCTCCATTCCGCTTTCCAAATTAAAATTTTCATCTGTTTTATCAATTTCAGTCATCAATTGGGAATGATTTGATTCCTGTCTAAGGATATCTGGTATGTCATGAAATTGATCGTAAGGAAACAGGTAAGTGACCCCAAGATATGGCAGGTCATTTTGAACATATTCAAATTCAAATTCATCCGAATTTATGATGATTGTCTTACCAAATTTATCCGCTATAAGGATATTCATATTTGGTATGACCCAATTATTCATGGATAATTCACTATTATTTAAATCAGCTATCCTGGTTGATTCAAATAATAGATTTCTATACTTGTTTTCAAATTCTGAAGGCGACAGTCTATTTTTTACTTCACTGCCAGGATGATCGAGTAAAAGAATAAAAAGTCCTTTATTGTTGTATGCACCAATGGTAAAAAACTGATTTTCTTCAAATAAATCGATAAATAATACACTCTGCCTATTTTGTTGAGTATATCGAAATCTTAATTCGTTTTCTGATGATCCAGAATTAAATCCATAGTAAACATTTTGTGTACAAACAACAAAACCGATATTATTATTTAAATCAGTAGATTGTGCTTTAATATTGTGTTGGGGAATTGAGAAAATTAATAATAAAAGTATAGTGGATAACAATTTACTAATCCCACTAAACATGTAAGACTCCTTAACGATCAGTTTTGTTCATCTTACACCAATTTGGAGTTGTTCACAAGATTCGGACTTGTAAATTAAGAACATAAGTTCTATAATTGATTTGTGGATAGATTTCAAAAATTAAGATTGTTGACCGAAAATATGGATGTAGAAGAGGGGGAAAGTCTGGAAACATCCATAATGAATTGTCCTGATAAATCCTCTTTTGAAAAACATCCTTTGGTGACCTATGCAAAGATGTCTGGAGGTAAGACAATTCCGTTGCTAAAAAGTATGATCACTTCTGTGTGTGAAAGAAATTGTAAGTATTGTTCTTTTAGATCAGGACGTGATTTTCATCGAGCAACTTTTACTCCAGACGAAATGGCAAGCACTTTTCTTGATTTAAATCAAAAGAATATTGCTAAAGGATTATTTCTCAGCTCAGGTATAGCAGGGGGAGGCGTAAGGATGCAAGACAAAATAATCGACACAGCTGAAATATTGAGAACCAAAAGGAAATTTGGTGGGTATTTGCATATGAAAATCATGCCTGGTGCAGAGTATGATCAGATCAAGCAGTTAATGAAATATGCAGATAGAGTGTCCATCAATCTGGAAGCTCCCAACCCCGAGCGACTGAATAATTTAGCGCCACTCAAAAATTTTGGAGAAGAATTATTTTCGAGGTTGAAATGGGTGGAATCAATAAGAAAAAATCATGATCCAAAGCCAAATTGGAGACAAAAATGGCCATCACTTACCACACAAATGGTGATTGGTCCTTCAGGAGAGAATGATGTAGAAATTCTTAAAGCAAGTGATTATTTAATTCAGAATTTTCACCTGGCAAGAATTTATTACATGACTTTTACTCCAGTCTTAAATACTCCACTCGAAAATTTTCCTGCTGAAAATCCAATGAGAGGTCACCGGCTTTACCAGGCCTCTTATCTTTTAAGGGATTATGGTTTCAAATTTGAGGATTTTGCATTTGATCAAAACGGACTTTTGGATTTGAATTTTGATCCAAAAAAATTCTGGGCAGAAAATAATTTGAAAGGAAGCCCATTAGAGATTAATCGAGCATCCAGAGAAGAACTGTTGAGAATCCCTGGGATTGGACCAAAAAAGGTTGAAATGATTGCCAGGTATCGCAAACAAAAAAAAATTCAATCAGAAAGTGATTTGAAATTTTTAGGGATCTCTCTAGAATCGGTTTCACAATATATCCTAATGAATGGCAAAACTCCGATTCATCAATTAAAGTTTGCATTTGAATAAACCAAACAAAAAAATTCTGATTTCTATGACCAAAATTCAATTGGATTTTTTTCTACTCATCTCTATAATAAGAGGAAACAAACGATGGTAATCATAATGTGAGGAAAAGATGGCAAAAAAAGATAAGAGCAAGAAATCGAAAAATAATGTGGTGCCGGAAAAAGAACCTGAAGAAAATATCAACAACGAAAAAAAACCTAAATTAGCAACAAAGCTTTATGAAAAAGAATTAGGAAAACTTCAGGTTGAACTTGTTAAATTGCAGGAATGGGTCAAAGATCAAGGATTAAAAGTAGTCATTATTTTTGAAGGGAGAGATGCAGCTGGAAAGGGTGGAGTAATAAAAAGAATTACAGAAAGCCTAAATCCCAGAAATGTGCGTGTAGTTGCTTTGCCTGCTCCAACGGAACGTGAAAAGACACAATGGTATTTTCAAAGATATGTTACCCACTTGCCTGCCGCTGGAGAGATGGTGTTATTTGACCGATCCTGGTATAACCGGGCCGGTGTTGAAAAAGTGATGGGATTTTGCACTGAAGATGAATACAGAGAATTCTTAAGATCTGTTCCAGAACTTGAAAGAATGTTAGTTCGATCAGGAATTATTCTTCTAAAGTATTGGTTTTCGGTCAGTGATGATGAACAGGAAAAGCGATTTGAAGATCGGATCAAAGATCCAACCAAGCGCTGGAAATTGAGCCCAATGGATTTACAATCACGATCAAAGTGGGTGGAATATTCCAAAGCAAAAGATCAGATGTTTGCCCACACAGATATTAAACAGGTTCCCTGGTATGTTGTAAACGCTGATGATAAGAAGAGGGCTAGATTGAATTGTATCCACCATCTGCTCAGTATGATCCCATATCAAGATCTTACTCCACAACCAATCGATCTACCACCCAGACAAAAAGAAGAAGGTTATGTAAGGCCCCCAATTACCGATCAATCTTTTGTACCGGAAGTTTATTAAAAAAATACCAGGTCAACCGATAAGCCGCATTCTGTCTTTTCATTGGGTATCCTATTCGGACGGCAATTCAAAGGATGATCATCTCTCTAGGTGAATTGTTACCAATTCACTCATGCAGCCTACCCGGAACTTATAAGGAGACGAGCAGCCTCCTGCCAAATGGCTATGTTCCTGCTTGGCCTTGCTCCAGATGAGGGTTGCCTGGCCGTTGTATTACTACAAACGCCGGTGGTCTCTTACACCACCATTTCACCATCGCCGATAAGGCAGTTTGTTTCTGTGGCCCGATCTAGCAGGTTACCTAAAAAGGCTTTCCCGCTCCGGGTGTTACCCGGCACCTCGCTCTACGGAGTGCGGACTTTCCTCGACACATTTAGCGCCGCGATCATCTGGTCAACCTGGTAATTTCATCATAATCGTTCTTGTATAGAACGTCAATGGTCATCTCGGTGACTTCATTAACAAATTGGAATTCATATATCCAAAGCTATTGTGAAGAAAATTACTTTTCAATAACCATGTTGGGGTAAAATAACTTAAATAAGTTTATTTTTGAGAGGAATAAAATGCGAAAACCTATAGTAGCTGGAAATTGGAAGATGCATAAAACTGTTGCAGAAGCCGAAGAGCTTGTCATGATGTTACAAAAAGATATTGAAAAAATCTCATCTGTTGAAAGTGTTTTTTGTGTGCCTTTCACATCATTATTTAAAGTATCATCCATGTTGAAGAATAGTTCTATCGGGGTTGGCGTTCAAAATATTCATTGGGAGAAGCAAGGCGCTTTCACAGGTGAAATATCACCATTAATGGTTAAGGAATTTGCCAAATATGCAATTATTGGTCATTCTGAACGAAGAGCATACTTTGGAGAAACGGATACTACCGTAAATATCCGGGTAATAGCTGCGCTAACCAATGATATTATTCCAATTATGTGTGTAGGTGAAACACTATTTGAGAACCAAAAAGGAATGACACTGGAAGTTATTACCCGCCAAATGGAGATTGGGCTTCAAAACATCGGAAATGAACTTGCAGAGAAAATTGTCATTGCCTATGAACCTGTATGGGCGATTGGGACTGGCCTGGCATGTGATCCTGTGACTGCCAATGACATCATTTTCAAGGCGATTCGAACACCTCTAAATAATATTTTTGGAGAAAAAGTTGCTCAGGCGGTCCGCGTGCAATATGGTGGCTCTGTAAACGGTAGCAATGCATTTGATTACTTCTCACAACCTGAAATTGATGGCGCGTTGGTCGGCGGAGCTTCTTTAAAACCCGATTTCATCGAAATTGTTAAAGCAGCGGCGAAGTGAGAACTTTTGAAATTTGATGGTTTTATTTTCTTTTCGTTAAGCTTACTTGTTTTAATTTTTGCCCAACGCTTATTGCAAAGGGAAATACAAATTATTTTATTATTTCTCACTCGAAAACCCAACCTGGCAATTGGAATATTTTCAATATTATTATTGCCAGGTGTTTTTATTCATGAAATAAGTCATTTATTAATGGCCATCATATTGCGCGTACCGGTGAAAAAGATATCACTTCTTCCCGAGGTCACAAAACAAGGCAAAATAAGATTAGGTTTTGTTCAGACAGCCAAAAGTGATGTTATCAGAGATTCGCTCATTGGGCTGGCACCTTTTATTATTGGGTTGTTTTTGGTTGCATATATTGGGGCCCAGAAATTGGGATTTACCGCTCTCACTGATATCAATTATGAAGCTAATTTAAGTGCATTTGTGATTTCACTTAAGAATTTACCTCAGATGACAGATTTTGGTTTGTGGTTTTATTTAGCATTTGCAATAAGTACTACTATGATCCCATCGGAGGCGGATCGTCAATCCTGGAAAATTATAATTCTCGTAATTTCTATTATCCTGGTGGTGGTGATCATCTCTGGTCTGGGAGGTTGGATGTTGGATTCAATTTATCCTGTCATTAATAATTGGTTATTATCCATATCATTTGTTTTAGTGGTATCAGTGTTGGTTCATTTATTGATTTTTTTACCTTCCTGGATATTAAGACTGGTAATTTTCAGAATGACTGGATTGCGATACGTTAGAAATTAACAGTTGGCAACAATTAGTTAATTAAATTTGGATGAAAAAGCAATTATTTCAATGCTTTTTTGTCATTAAAAAAATTGCTTTGGTTTGCTTGGTGTTTTTACACACAGAAAAATTGGATGAATTAATAAACTAAATTATCCTGTTCCAAATTGCCGATCTCCAGCATCACCAAGACCCGGGACGATATATCCAACTTCGTTGAGATGATCATCTAACGCGGCTAAATAAATGGGTACATCCGGATGATGTTTTTGTAATTGCGCAACGCCTTCTGGCGCTCCAATTAAACCAACAAATTTTATGCGGTTCACTCCCCAACGCTTGAGAACATCTACCGTAGCAACAGCTGATCCACCCGTAGCCAGCATTGGATCCAATATAAGACAGACGCTTACAGTCGGCTCAGTAGGAAGTTTATTGTAATATTCAACTGGTTTCAGGGTCTTTTCATCTCGGTAAATACCAATATGCCAGACTTCCGCGGAGGGCATGAGTTCCCAGATACCTTCCACCATTCCAAGACCCGCCCTCAGAATTGGTACCAAACCAATTTTTTCTTTCAACTCAAATCCGGGTGCGATTCTAAGTGGTGTTTGTACTTCAATTGGTTCTATTTTTAAATCGGCTGTAGCTTCATATGCCAATAAGCCGGCCATTTCCCGTACCAATTCCCTGAATTTCTTTGGTTCGGTCTTTACATCACGTAATTTAGAAAGTTTATGCGCTAATAATGGATGTTTAGAAATCATCAAACTGGTCATATAGATAACTCCTGATGAATTAGTCGAGGTCATTATAGCATGTGATGATTATTAAAGGAATTTTTTATTTCTCTGAAATATTTTTTTGGGTAAGCGAGTTAAAGGACTCACCAACCAGGGTCAGGGTCTTATTATTCAGATCTACAAGATTGGCTGAAGAAAAATTCGGGTCACTGAGGCTAAACCAGGCAAATTTTTGAACCAGATGATAATTATCTTCAGCAAATCCGATTTCTTCATCCTGATAAGTTAACATCCATTCGCTTGTGTCTTTCAAATAATCTGAAATAAATTCTTGAGAAAAGCCAAATTCTTCAGGCAGTAATATCCCATACTCCGTGACAACGAGAGGTGTATCTTGATAACCATTTTCTTTCATCCATTTTCTGAATTGGATCAGGTTTTGCTGAAAAATTGATATATCACCATGCTGCTCAATTTCATAAAGTTCACCATGTTCTATAGATAAACCAACCGGTAAACCTGCACCCCACGAATCATTTTCCTCTCTTAAAACATATGCATGAATATTCCACCAATCAACAGGTAATTTTTCGTGGTACAACTGTTCATAACCCTCCAGGACTTTACTGAGATAAGCCAATCTGGTTGGTGTGGGTTGACTCACTCCCGCTATTGCGATTTTGGCATGCCTATCTTTGGATTTAATCAGCACGTACAACTCATGATAAATTTGAGCATATTTCTCTGGAGAAGTATTATCCTGGAGAGCATTATCTGGTTCATTTCCGATAATCCATGTGTATCCTGAATATTTTCTCGCGATGGTTTCGATTTTTTCTCTTGATGGAGAATAGCCATTCTGGTTGACCCGAATGGTTTGCCAATATTCTAACTGTTTTGACTTTCGTGATGCTTTCGTTGCCCAATCAAAGTACCATTGAGCCCCTAATTTATCTGACCATTCATCCACATCAGCTTTGGAAGACAAACCAAATCCAATCGGGTTGGTCAAATCTATCGATGAAGAACAAGCCGAAATGAGTAAAACCATCACAATTGACAAGAAAATTCTAATTGTGTGTTTGTAAAAATTGCTGAAACATGAGTAAAAAATTTTCATCTCTGGAAGAATTTTGCAGGTATAATCGAACACATGAGCGATGAAAGAATGATTAGTCCTGAAGCAAAACCTGATGATCGTTTGGATCAAACATTACGACCGACCTCCCTGGCCGATGTCATTGGTCAGGATCAAGTTCGTGAGAACTTATCCATTCTAATCGATGCGGCAAAACAACGCAACGAGTCCCTCGACCATGTTCTTTTTTATGGGCCACCTGGTTTAGGAAAAACAACCTTATCCCATGTTTTAGCGAATGAAATGGGTGTCAATATTCGAATTACATCAGGCCCAGCCATCGAAAAAGCAGGAGATCTGGCTGCAATTCTAACCAACCTGCGTGCAGGCGACATCCTCTTTATTGATGAGATCCACCGGTTGGGAAGGGCTATTGAAGAGATTCTCTATCCAGGAATGGAAGACTTCGCTTTGGATATTATTATTGGAAAAGGTCCAAGTGCACGATCGATCCGACTTAAATTACCCAGATTTACAGTGATCGGTGCAACTACCCGATTAGCTTTGGTCACTGCTCCATTAAGAGCGAGATTTGGTGCAGTTTACCGATTAGATTATTATGATCAAAATTCGATGGAAAAGATAGTTCAACGCGCATCCAATA
This sequence comes from Anaerolineaceae bacterium, assembly GCA_019429225.1. Lineage (GTDB taxonomy): Bacteria > Chloroflexota > Anaerolineae > Anaerolineales > Anaerolineaceae > UBA6170. The sequence continues at coordinate 72,457 of JAHYJK010000001.1, read as the reverse complement.
TGCTCTCAGTCCCGTATGAAATTGATGGGATCAAGGAGATTGCCCGAAGAGCACGAGGAACCCCCAGAGTTGCCTTAAGGTTGTTACGCAGGGTACGTGATTTTACACAGGTTCGATCGAATGGTATTGTATCCTACCAGACAGCCATTGATGCATTGGACTTACTCAATGTGGATATTCTTGGTTTGGATGAAATTGACCGCCGTGTCATCCGAACAATCATCGAAAAATATAGTGGAGGACCGGTTGGATTAAGTACAATCGCGGCTTCTATCAGTGAAGAACCTGATACGATCATGGATGTCGTTGAACCTTACCTTTTACAGTTAGGTTTTTTAGACCGAACAAGTCAGGGCAGGGTGGCTACCAGAATTGCTTACGAGCATTTGGGAATGGTTTATCCAGAAGATGACAAACAACCACGCTTGTTATGATAGGTGATTTTGAAAACTGAAGATTTTAATTACCATCTCCCAGAAGAACGAATTGCCCAAACGCCAATTGAACCTCGAGATCATTCTCGCTTATTGGTTTGGAATCGTAAGGAAGAAAATTTACTGCATAGAAAATTTTATGAAATTGAAGAATTTCTAAAACCCGGTGATTTATTAATTATCAATAAAACCAGGGTCATTCCTGCACGTTTATTTGCCAGAAAACCTAGTGGAGGAAAAGTCGAAATTCTGCTACTCAAAAAACGGGAAAATGACCTATGGGAATGCCTGGTTGGGGGGAAACGAGTTAATGCAGGTTTGGAATTGAGTACAGAAGTTGATATAAAAATTAAAGTCATCGAAAATCTGGAAGGATCAGAAAGACTCATTCAATTTAGTGGTTCGATTGATCCGTATTTGCCAGATATTGGTCAGATGCCACTTCCTCCCTACATACATACACCTCTTCAGGATCAGGGGAGATATCAAACTGTATTTGCGAAAGAAACGGGATCAGCTGCTGCACCTACCGCCGGCCTTCATTTTACAAATGGATTAATGGACCGATTGACAAAAAAAGGCGTTCAATTTTGTCAAATAACGTTGCATGTTGGATTGGACACCTTTGCACCAGTTACTGAAGATGACCCAGAAAAACATAAAATTCACACAGAGTGGTGCGAAATAAACAAAGAATCTGCTAATTTAATCAACCAGACTGCAAAAAATGGTGCCAGAATCATTGCCGTCGGAACAACCAGTGTGAGAACTCTCGAAACGGGTGCCAGATATGCCCGAGATGGAGAAGTGATTGGCGCTTATACCGGTCCAACCAACATTTTTATCTTACCTGGTTATGAATTTAAAGTAGTACAGGCGATGATTACAAACTTTCATTTACCTAAATCGAGTTTAATTATGTTGGTTAGTGCTTTTGCAGGCAGGGAAAAGATACTGGATCTTTATCAAAATGCAATTGAAAATGAATACAGGTTCTACTCTTTTGGTGATGCCATGTTGATTTTATAGAAGTTTTTGTGGGAGGAAATAATTTCAGATGAATAACTATGAAGATTTGATTCAATGTCGTTTATGTGAACGTCTTGTAAGCTGGCGAGAAGAAGTTGCAATCACAAAGAAAAGAGCATTCCGTGATTGGAATTATTGGGGTAAACCAGTCCCGGGATTTGGTGATCTGAATGGACAGGTGCTGGTTGTGGGGCTGGCACCAGGTGCGCATGGTTCCAATCGAACCGGAAGAATGTTCACAGGTGATGCATCTGGTGATTTTTTGTATCCGGCTTTGTTTCGTGCCGGTTTTGCATCACAACCTGAGTCGTTGAGTTTGAATGATGATCTAACTTTAAATAATCTATTCATCACTGCTGTGTGTCGGTGCGTTCCTCCGCAAAACAAGCCAACTCCATCAGAAATTAAGAATTGCCTTCCCTATTTACAGTATGAGATTTCCCGCATGATAAATCTTAAAGTGGTAGTAGCCTTAGGTGCAATCGCTCAAAACCACATTTTAAGGATTTTTTCTGATTTGTGTCAAAAAAAGCAACAATTTCCTTTCAGTCATGGCAGAGTGGATAAATTTCCTGGAGAAATGCCTAATTTAATTTCATCCTATCATCCCAGCCGGCAAAATACGCAAACTGGAAAATTGACCGTAGAAATGTTTGACCAAATCTGGCTAAAGGTAAATCAATTAATTAACTAAATTGTAGAAGATTTGCATAATGTTTAATATACAAAAAGCTTTGTTGATTTGGATTTATTTATTAAAATTACAATAAAAAAGGATCACATGAAGAAAATTAATCCGCTTGGTTTATTTATCATCTTACTATTACTTTTGATCGTGTTGGGTCCATTATTAATACCTTTGCCTCCATTAGATGGGATTAAGCCCATGGAAGCATTGGTTTATTCTGATAGTCAGTTTATGGAGATTAATGGGGTAGATGTCCATTATCAGGAAATCGAAAGTAATAGTGAGACGTTGATTGTTTTATTACATGGATTTGGTTCAAGTACTTACAGCTGGCAAAAAGTGATGCAACCTTTTTCATCCTTTGGTTCAGTTTTGGCATATGATCGGCCTGGGTTTGGGTTGACTGAAAGGGTAATTCCTTACAAGGAGGTAAACACCAATCCATATTTACTGGAGTATCAATCACAGATTTTATTAGCGTTCTCTGAGGCAAAAACCGCTGAGAAAATTATTTTAGTAGGGAATTCAGCCGGTGGAACGGTCGCGATGCAGACAGCTTTGGCATACCCTGACAGAATAGATGCATTGATTCTTATCAGTCCAGCTGTCTATGGCGGTGGAGGTGCCCCAAAATGGATTAAACCACTGCTTAATCTACCACAAATGGATCGTTTAGGACCTGTCCTCGTTCGAACAATACGAGAACGAGGGCTTGAAATTCTTGAGCTTGCCTGGTCGGACCCTGAGAAAATTAGGGAAGAAGATTTAATAAATTATCAAAAACCCCTCTCCGTTGACCGATGGGATGTTGGTCTTTGGGAGTTTACCAAAGCAAATGGCGAGAATGATATTGATTCTCGTATCTCAGAAATAACAATGCCGGTTTTGGTGATCACCGGAGCTGATGACAAGATTATTCCCGCAGATCAGAGTATTCAATTGGCTTCTGAGTTACCGAACGCGTCACTGGTGGTCATTCCAGATTGTGGCCATGTCCCACAGGAAGAGTGTCCAACTGATTTCATGAATGCAGTTGAGATATTTATAAATAATTTACCTTAATTCAAGTAGATAATGATTGTTTGATCAATCTGGACACCCATTGAATTTTTCTTATCTGTTCAAATAAAAAGCTCCCAGAATTGGGAGCCTTTTTATGATGTTCAAAAATCAGGTTACTTATTTGCGGATGTGTAATGCATTCCATCCTGCATATTCAGCTGTTTCACCGAGTTCGGCTTCAATGCGGAGAAGTTGATTATATTTAGCAACGCGGTCAGATCGGGCAGGTGCACCGGTTTTGATTTGGCCAGTGTTCAAGGCAACGGCTAAATCAGCAATGGTTGAGTCTTCTGTTTCACCCGACCGATGGGAAGTTACTGCTGTCCAACCAGCACGATGTGTTGTTTCAATTGCTTCCAATGTTTCAGTAAGACTACCAATTTGATTGAGTTTAATCAATACACTATTTGCAGCATTTTCTTTTATTGCCCGGCGGATTCTTTCGGGATTGGTGACTAACAAATCATCGCCAACAATCTGGATTTTATTTCCGACTTCACTCACAAACAGCTTCCAGCCATCCCAATCATCTTCTGCCAGCCCGTCTTCTATAGAGAGGATGGGATATTGATCTACCCAATTCTTCCAGAAGGCAACCATTTGTTCAGATGAGAGTTTCTTTCCTTCTTTGCGTAGATTGTATGTTTTGGTTTCTGATTCATAAAATTCAGATGCAGCTGGATCCAGAGCGATGGCGATTTGTTCCCCGGCTTTGTAACCAGCTTTTTCAATCGCTTCAAGGATCACTTCAACAGCTTCAACATTTGCTTTGAGAGCTGGTGCGTATCCACCTTCATCACCAACCAGGGTGGCATATCCACGAGATTTCAGAACACTTTTCAAAGCATGGTAGATTTCTGCGCCCCAACGAAGTCCTTCAGCAAAATTTGGAGCTCCTAAAGGCATTACCATGAATTCCTGAGCATCAGTAGATTGCCAGGCTGTATGAGCTCCACCATTCAGGATATTCATCATAGGAACTGGTAATACGTGCGCATGTACACCACCCAAATAGCGGTATAACGGTAATCCCATGGAATTTGCTGCTGCTTTTGCAACTGCCAGAGAAGTGCCCAGGATTGCATTAGCACCCAATTTGGATTTGTTGTCTGTGCCATCTAATGCCAATAATGCCATATCGATGGCGCGTTGTTCAGTTGCATCCCAGTCAATCAAAGTGTCGGCGATTTCTGAGTTGACATTCTCTACTGCCTTGAGTACACCTTTGCCACCAAATCTTTCTTTATCACCATCACGAAGTTCTAAGGCTTCATGTGATCCAGTGGATGCGCCAGATGGGACGGCAGCTCGGCCCCAACTTCCATCAGCTAATACAACCTCTACCTCAACAGTTGGGTTGCCGCGCGAATCGAGTACTTCCTGACCATAAATTGAAACAATAGTTGTATCCATATTAACCTCTCATTCTATTGATTGTGAAAAATTCCATTTTCAATCCCTTAGTATAACCGTTTTTAGGTTCTATAGGAAAAGAATTGGAATAATTTTTCTTATTTCTTAGTGGAATATTCACTGGCTGCCTGTATAAATTTATCGAATAATGGATGGGGACGGTTGGGCCGTGAAAGAAATTCCGGATGAAATTGGGTTGCAAGCATAAATGGGTGATCTCTTAGTTCGGCAATTTCAACCAGCTTCCCATCCGGCGATAACCCTGAAAAAACCATTCCATTCTTTTCAAATATTTCTCGATAACGATTATTAAATTCAAAGCGGTGCCTATGTCTTTCTTCTACTGAATCTTTCTGGTAAGCATCCTGGGCAAGTGTATCTTGGGTTAAATGACATGGATATAACCCCAATCGCATGGTTCCGCCCATATCCGTTATGTGTTGCTGGTCAGGCATTAAATCAATGACTGGGTGTGGAGTCGAGCGATCAAACTCGAAAGAATTCACGGATTCATCATTGAAAATAAACCTGCCAAATTCAACAACCATTAATTGCATTCCCAGGCAAAGACCCAGATAAGGCTTTTTATGGGTGCGTGCGAAACGAGCAGCTGCAATTTTTCCTTCAACCCCTCTACTACCAAACCCACCAGGTACAACGATGCCATCTGCTTCCGCGAGGAGATTAAATGATTTGCCTTTTTCTAACTCTGAGGAGTGAATCCAATCAATATCCAAATCTAAATTTTGATTCACAGCAGCGTGATTTAAAGCTTCGCGAACACTCATATAGGCATCATGTAACTCAACATATTTTCCGACTAATGCAATTCGCAATTTTGGTCTTTCCTTAAAAATCTTTTCAATCATTTCTTCCCATTCGGTCCAATCAGGCACACGACTGGGGTTAAGTCCCAGGCGTTTAACAATCAAATTACCAACATTTGCTTTTTCTAACAATAAAGGTACCTGATATAAATTAGGGGCAGTAACCATTGGAATAACTGACTCACGGCTTACATCACAAAAAAGTGCAATTTTTTCACATAAATCATCATGAATTGGATAATCCGATCTGGCGATAATCATATCGGGGGAAATACCAATTGATCTTAATTCTCTTACTGAGTGTTGTGTCGGTTTGGTTTTCATTTCACCTGTAGCACCAATGGTAGGTAACCAGGTGACATGGACAAACATGGTATTTTCACGACCCAGATCACTGCGCAATTGTCTGATTGTTTCTAAAAATGGTTGAGACTCAATATCACCGACTGTCCCTCCAACTTCTACCAATACAATTTCAGCGTCAGTTGTTTTGCCCACTAAAGAAATGCGACGTTTGATTTCATTGGTGATATGCGGAATGACCTGAATGGTTCCCCCCAGATAATCACCGCGCCTTTCTTTGCTAATTACCTCTGCATAAACCTGACCAGTGGTGACGTTGCATTCTTTGCGCAAACGAATATCAATAAAGCGTTCATAATGTCCCAGGTCAAGATCGGTTTCAGCTCCATCATCGGTCACAAAAACTTCACCGTGTTGATAAGGGCTCATTGTCCCTGGATCAACATTGATATACGGATCCAATTTTTGAACGCCAACCTTGATCCCACGTTCTTTCAGGAGACGACCGATCGCTGCAGCTGTGACACCTTTACCAACAGAACTTACTACACCACCGGTAAAAAAAATATATTTGGTATTCATTCGATCTCCCTTAAATAAGTGCATGAAATTTCGTAATCGGAAAAATGGATAAAATATCCAAAAAAAACATCGATTAAAAATTTTACCATTTAATCCCTTTTCCTATTTGAAATTAGTAAAAAAAAAGCCACTCTTTCGAGTGGACTTTTATATTCAGATACTTGGGAGCTAAAAAAATTAACTTGTTTTTTGATCCAAGGTTCGGGCTAATAAATCATCCTGTACAGATTGGGCTTTCGCAACTTTCTTTTTTGATTCATGTTTTTTTGCGTTCGCTTTATCCATTGCAGCGCGGATAGCTAATTCCATAGCTGTCGGCTCTTCTTCAGCCTGGCCATTGGCCAGATCAAATTCTAATGAAGAAAATTCTGTTGAATCTTTCTTTCGATTTTTCTTTTCTCTTTTCTTACGAACAGGTTTTTCTCTTTTTGATTGATCATCTGTATAAAATACAGGCGTTTGTTGATCAACTTTTTCTTCTTTTTCCGGTTCTGGTGTTAAGGCTTTAATTGAAAGTTTGATTTGTTTCTTTTTACGATTGAAATCGATAATTTCAGCTTCAATTTCATCGCCTTCTTTCATCACATCAGCAGGTGTGCGCACATAGCCATGTGCCATTTCACTGATATGAATTAATCCAGGGCGTTCTGCACCAATTTCCACAAAAGCGCCAAATGTCTCTAACCGGACAACTTTACCTTTTACCGCTAAACCTGTTTTGATTTCTCGCCATTCTAAATCCAAAGGTTTAATCATGGTGAGTTCGATTCGTTGATCTCGGACTCGTTTTACCCAAACATCAAGTTCCTCTCCTTCTTTCAAAACATCGGTCACGGAAAGAATAGGTTCATTTGATGATGAGACCATTTGGGAAACATGAAGCATAGCCGGTTTTTCCGCTCCAATATCGATGGCTGCACCGGCCAGGGTAGTTTTTAGTACTTTACCGGTGAATTTCATCTTCTGTTTGATTTCGGAAATCGGTATGCGGTTTGTTTCCGCTGTTACATTTTGTTCCATTAAACACTCTCCCAAGTTATTTTTTCAGCGGAGATTGATTATAATGCCCGCAGTTAGAACTGTCAAACACCAATTTCGCGTGCTGACAGAGGCTTTTTTTTATTTTATAATCATACCACTAGTTATTTAAGAGCAATTCTATCGCTTTTTCTAATTGGGTATCTCTTTCTGCCTGAATATCTTCTTCAGTGATCTCAATTTCATAATCTGGTTCGAGACCTAATGAGTTGATTTGCCTTTCATTGGGTGTTAGCCAACGGGCAATTGTAACTCGAATCGCTCCCTGATCATTCTGAAGTGTGACCCAATTCTGGACTGAACCTTTTCCATAGCTTTTCTTCCCAACCAACACGCCACGTCCATAATCCTGAATAGCGCCGGCTGTGATTTCTGATGCTGAAGCAGTACCTTCATTGATTAACACAACCAATGGTATTTCTGTTGCGAGTCCATTTGGTTTTGCTTTATAAGTGATACGTTCTCCATCACCAAACTCTTCATACATGATGGGGCTTTGGCTTACAAATTCCGATGCAACATCTATGGCTGTATTCAGGTAACCTCCGCCATTATTCCTCATATCCAGAATTAAACCTACAGGTTTTTGTTTGAGAAGATCTTTCAAAATATCTCTGAGATCCTGATGGGTTTTTTCTCCAAAATTGATTAGTTGGATATAAGCAATACCATCTTCCAATATTTCACCGGAGACACTGGGAATCGTTATTTTTTGTCGGGTGATCGTAACATCAAAGGTTTCATTGGTTGAAGAACGAAAAATGGTTAATGTCACATCGGTACCCGCTTCGCCCAGAATTCTTCGGAGAACTAAATTGCCTTCTATTCCAGTCATATCTTCACCATCCACTGCAATTACCTGATCTTCAGGTTTTAATCCTTGTTTCTCAGCTGGCGAATTGGGCATTGGACTGATAATGATTATATATTCACCGGTTACATCAACCCAGGCTCCTATACCTTCATATTCGCCTTGAAGAGGTGTGTTCTGTTGGCGAAACATTTCTGGATCCATATAGGATGTATGTGGGTCTCCGAGAGATTCCAACATACCAGTTATGGCACCGCGCATCATTATTGTTTGATCAACAGGTTGATCTACATATTGATCATTTACATAATTCCAGGTTTCCCAAAAGGGCTGGAACAGTGTATCCAATTCCTCTGAAGAAGAGGTAGAAAATGTTGAATTTGTGAGTGCAGTAGTTGTTGCGGTGGTTTTGTTTTGATTCAATAAAGGAAATGCCTGTCCAACCAGGAATCCTCCTGAAAAAGAACCAAATACGATTATGATCAGGGCAATAACCAGCAGCATAAATTTCCAGGGACTGGAGTTCATAAATTCTCCTTATTTATAGTTTCGTTTTTAATATTTTTTACCAGTAATGAAAGTTCTTCTAAATCCTTATTTTCTTTTTTGAATGGATCACGCAGTGTATCAGCTGATTTTTTGAGGATATGAAAAGAACTTTCGGATTTATTTTTTTTTATAGATGAAAATAACCACACATTTGTGGCTAATACCATTACTATGAACAAGATGAGAAAAAGCTCTTTATATGTAGATAATTCCATCTAGTTCACCTTTCCTAAAGCAATTTCCGGGTATATGTTTAGCAAATCTTCTACTTTCTTGATTTGCTTTCCTTCATAATTTTGAAAATGATTATTTTCTGTTACCCATACTGTTTGCAAGCCAAGTTTCTCAGCCATTTGAATATTCCGGATATTATCATCCAGTATCAGGATATTTTGAGCGTTAGAGACATTTAGTTTTTCCAACGCAATTTGAAAAGATTCAATCATCGGTTTACAGTAAGGACTCACATCCAGAATATCGATAATTTCGTTGAAGTGGTTTGTAATCCTTAATGCATCTGTGACTCGCTTTGAGTGCCACCGATCTCCATTGGTGAAAATTACTTTTCTTTGCAAAATGTTGGACAGCATTGTATCCAATTGCGAATTCGGAAACAGGTATTCATGAATTGGGACATCGTGTACAAACTTTAAATATTCGTAAGGATCGATATGATGCACAGATTCCAAACCTCTTAAAGTTGTTCCAAATTCTAGAAAGAAATTTTCTCGAGCAGAAAGAACGTTTTCATGCGTGTATCCTAATTTTGAGATCATGAACGAATCAATTCTTTCACGAATCAATGACCAGATACCGGAGGAACTCGGATATAAAGTGTCGTCTAAATCAAAAATAAGTAATTCAACAGTCATACTTTTTCATTTTACTCGAAATGGACGCTTTCATCTATCAGATGTAAAATAACTTGATCAAAGAGATTAAATTATGGGAAAAATTAAAGTATTAACAGATGAAGTTGCTTCACAGATTGCAGCAGGGGAGGTGATCGAAAGACCTGGATCTGTTGTGAAGGAATTGGTTGAAAATGCGATAGATGCAGGAGCAAGCCAAATAACGGTGCGAATCAGTGAAGCTGGGAAAAAATTGATTGAGGTTTCTGATGATGGGAATGGTATTCCATTCGAAGAGTTAGAATTGGCTGTTGCTCGCCATGCTACCAGCAAATTGCAAAGAGCCAGCGATTTATTCAAGATTCAAACCCTTGGATTTCGAGGAGAAGCTTTAGCATCCATTGCATCAGTTTCTCATTTCTCTTTACTTTCAAAACAAAAAGAAGAGAAACTTGGTGGAAAGCTTGAAAATACTGACGGAAAAGCATTTCATGTAAGTCGTTTTGGAGGTCCGGATGGAACGTCCGTCATTGTGCGAAATTTATTTTTTAATGTTCCCGCCCGTTTAAAATTTCTAAAATCAGATATCACTGAAAAACAAAAAATTAGTTCTCTCATAACAAAATTAGCTCTTGCATATCCAAATATTCGATTTCATTTATACAATGAGAGACAATTACTCCTTCAATCGAGTGGAAATGGTGATAGACGAGAGATCCTGACACAAATCTATGGCGTTGAAATCGCCAAGCAAATGTTGGAGGTGAAGTTTGAGGATCATCCATATCACATCAATGGGTTTATCAGTCCGATTGCGATCACAAGATCTAATAGAAGAGAAATAACATTTTTTGTAAACGGTCGCTGGATTCAGGACGTGGCCTTAAATTCAGCGTTATTAAAAGCATATCACACGATGATCATGGTGGGTCGTTATCCAATTTCAGTATTGTTTCTTGATTTCCCGGCTGATTTTGTGGATGTAAATGTTCATCCAACCAAGGCTGAAGTGAGATTTTCAAAACCTGAACTGGTTTTCAGTATGGTGCAACGAGCTGCCAGAAGAGCATTGTTAGCGTATTCGCCAGTGCCAGAAATTTCGCAATCTTTTTGGAAAAGTGATTCTAAAGTAAACCATGATTTTGAAACACAGTGGTCTCCGGCAACGATGTTAACCAACACAGAAGATCAGCCAGTTTTTTCACGTTCATCACAAGGTGTAATTGATCATGATGATAAAGAAGAAAATCTTGAAAAGCCAAAACATTTGCCATTGTTACGTCATATTGGGCAGATAGGAGCAACCTATATTATAGCGGAAGGACCAGATGGGCTTTATTTGATCGATCAGCATGCAGCCCATGAGCGTATTCTATTCGAAAAAATGATGAATCAAATGAGTGATGTGATCCCATCACAGCCATTGTTATCGCCAGAAATTGTTCAGCTACCATTACATCAAGCAGTATTATTACAAGAAAAATTAGAAATATTGGATAAATTAGGTTTTGAAGTAAGCGAGTTTGGACCAAACACATTTCAGGTTCGGGCAATCCCGGCATTATTAATTGGAATTAATCCACTTGAGGCCATACGGGTAGTGGTTGAGGATTTTGAGGATGATGAAAAACCATTGGGTGGGATGGTGGAATCCATTATTGCTGCCAGGATCTGTAAGCGCGCCGCTGTTAAGGGTGGTCAGATTTTATCTAAAGAAGAACAAAGAACACTGCTAGATAACCTGGAACAATGTGCGGCTCCGAGAACCTGTCCCCATGGACGTCCCACCATGATCTATTTATCGGTAGATCTTCTGGAAAGACAATTTGGTCGAAAGGGAAGTCTCTAAGAAGTTGAATCTGATATCTGACCGGAAAAATGAATTGAAGATTATTTAATATTCAATTTTTGAAGAATCTTCGGCCAAACTTCTATTACATCAAATGGCAACAGCAAATCAGCATCTTTGTCCATTGGTGTTGTCGAAAAAGTATTTATGATTAATTTTGCACCATTGGAAACAGAAATTGCGGGTAGTTGATTGGCCGGGTAAACCTCAAGCGAAGAACCGATGACGATGACCAGGTCAGCTTTTTGAAAATGGTCGAAGGCAGAATCCCATGCATCAACAGGAAGCATTTCTTCAAATAAAGTAATCGAAGGTTTCAAAAACTTTTGACAATGTTCACATTTTGGAATTAAAAAATGATCAATGAAGTTGTTGACAAGATGCTCATCAAATGCAACTTTGATCTTACAATTGAGACATACTAGTTCAGAAATTGATCCATGTACCTCAATAACATTTTTTGCACCGGCTTTTTGATGCAAATTATCAATGTTCTGGGTAACGATTGCTTTAAGTTTGTTCTCTTTTTCTAATCTAGCCAGTGATTCATGTGCAGCATTCGGGTTGGCAAAATAAATATCTTTGACAAGTGGTTTTAACCAATCAAAAAAAACCTTAGGCTGATTTAGAAATGTACTCAAGGACGCAACCAACAGTGGATCATTCTTTTCCCAAAGACCGGTTTTTTGCGTGCGAAAATCCGGAATACCTGAAGGTGTAGAAATACCTGCCCCTGTTAATGCAACAATATAGTCAGCTTCATTAATTAATTTGGCAGCAAATGAAGTTTTACCTTCAAAATCGGACATTATTTTTTAATATTGACTAATAATAGCTCTGCCAGGCGATAGAACTGTTGTGATGCCAGACTCTCAGGTTGTATTTTTATGAATGGTTGGAAATGAATGGCTGCTTGATATGCCTGTTCAGGGGCGGAAGGGACGGTTAGCAGAGGTAATACTCCTATTTTTTCCTGAATTTGTGGTTGGGTCAATTGAATATCCGCTCGGACACGATTGACAGATATAACACTTATCAATTTATGTTTCCCAAAACCATAGTTGGTTAATTCTTCCAGAATAAGCTTTGTTCTTTCAACCGCAATTGGATAAGACTCTGTTACCACAATAATTTGATCACATTTATCAATTACTTCATTCAGATATTCTTCATTTGGAACACCAAGATCCAGGATGGTGACCTTTGCAATTTTTGTTAAACCATCCAGCAAAAAACCAACTTTTTTCAAATTTTCGGTCATTTGAACCGGTGAGAATAGTGAAGAAGTAAGCAATAAACGCACACCAAATAACGTGTTTACTAAATTTTTTTCAATTAATTCGATGGTTATATCACCTGGTTTACTTAGCAGAATATTGTCCAAACCCTTGGTATCTGCTAATCCGAGTTCCAGGCTCCAAATACCATTTCCAGGTGATAATTCAACACATACCACACCTAAATCACTTTTCTCACTGAGAGCAATTCCAAGATTGAGTGCAGTAGATGAAATCCCTAATCCACCTTTAGCCCCTAACACACCGATCGTGAATCCCTGGTTTTTCTGAATCACTTTACCAGTCTGGTGGGAAACTCTACGTGATAATAAGGCTTTAATATGCGCTACCAGCTCAACAGGATGAACCGGTTTTGTTAAGTAATCATCAGCGCCAGCTTCAAATCCTGCAACTTTGTCATCTACTTGACTTTTTGCTGTAAACATTAATATTGGAGTTTCTGAAGTTGCTGGATCTGCGCGCAAATGTTTCGCAACTGTATATCCATTAACTTCTGGCATCATAATATCAAGGATGATTAAATCGGGTAATTCGTGTTTTGCTAAAGCTACCCCTTCATCTCCATTATTAGCAGTAACTGTTTGATATCCTTGTCTTTGGAGCATCATTCCTATCAAGCGTAGGGTTTCGGAGTCATCATCGATAATAAGGATTTTTTCTGCCATAATTTATGCCTCATTTTTTAATTTATTAGGAAATCTTATATAAATATAGCTTAAAATAAAAAATTAAAGAAAAATTCTGTCAATGTTTCAGATACAATAAGAAGATGGATTTACAATTTCTTAACATTATAAAGAACAATTTAAAATTAACCAACACTCAGCCAGTAGTAATCGCTTTTTCCGGGGGAATGGATAGTGTGTGTCTATTAAATCTATTTACTACATTGGAAAATCCATTAATTATTGCTCATTTTAACCATGGGATTCGTAAACATGCTGATCGAGATGAGCAATTTGCCAGGATGCGTGCCAGGCAATTGGGATGTGACTTCGTTTCTCAAAAAGCGGATGTTTTGGAATTTGCAAAAGAATACCATCTTTCTCTGGAAGAAGCGGCCAGAAAAAGAAGATATGATTTTCTTTACCGAGTGGCAAGGAATAATGCAGCCCCATATATTGCCGTTGGTCACCATGCAGATGACCAGATAGAAACAATTTTTATGCATCTGTTGCGGGGGAGTGGACTGTCCGGTTTAGCAGGAATGAAGGATATTGCTGTTATCCCTGAATTTGATTCAGAAATCAAAATACTGCGTCCATTATTATCATTCTGGCGGTATGAAATTGAGGAATACTGTACAAAAAACAATCTTGATTATGTTGTTGATGAAACCAATTTCTCCAATTTATACGAAAGAAACAGGATCAGACATGAAATATTACCGTTTTTGAATGAACGATACAGCGGGTTAAATCAGAGATTATTGAATATGGCTAATGTCTTACAAGGTGAGGACGAATTAATTCAGGAACGTTTATCAAAAATTTGGGATTCAATTTGTTTGCAACAAGATCGCCGATTTATTCGATTAAATTTACCAGAATTAAAGAAACAACCACTTGGATTGCAAAGAAGGATTATTCGATTTGTTGCTTTCTTGTTACGCCCTGATTTGAGAGATTTGTCTTTTAAGAATATTGAAAACCTTTTGAATTTTATGGACAAAAACAAAACTGGGGAAATTGACCTTCAGGATCGTTTGGTGGCTATTTTTACGAACAAAGAGATCCTCTTTGGTTCAAAATCTAAGGATTGGATGGGATTATTGTTTCCACAAATTCGGGATACAGTAAAGATAGAAACTGGAAAGCATGATTGCATTCAAGTTTCAGAAAATTGGTTATTTCAAATTGAATTAATAAATGCCCCTATCAATAATCAAATTAAAACCGAGAATGAATTCACGGTTCTGCTGGATAGAGAAAAAATAAGCGATTATATTTTCCTGAGAGGAAGGAAAGATGGTGACAGATTTCAACCACTTGGAATGGAAATAGGGAGCATTAAAATCAGCGATATTTTTATCAATGAAAAAATAATGCAAGCAGCAAGAGAAAAATGGCCACTGGTCACAAATTCAGATAACAGGATCTTATGGATACCAGGATATCGTCCAGCTCACGAATTTCGAGTTACTGATTCTACAAAAAAAATTATTAAGATGTCTGTTTTGAAAAAAATCAGTTAAGAATACTTTTGGGACAACCGCTCTAATTTCTGCCCGATCTCTCTCCACTGAATCTTAGATATCCCTAGCTTCTGGCGGATTGCGTCCTTCTCCATCTCTGAGCTGTAATCATTAACAGCGCAGGTCCAACGACACATGTCAAACGATAGGTGTTTTTCTAAACCTGCTTCATTACTCAAATCTTCCAATATGTATTCTAAACGACGGGGCGACCACGGAAAGACCTGATCTTTGGGATTAAATTGTGATAAATATTCCTGATAAGCTGCTACCCATTCTGGGGAGACAGGTATTTTTCTTTCTTTATAGCGATAGTTTGGATTATTGTAGCGAACGAAGATGAATGGTCCATTTGGTGAACTTAAATCAATATGATTTAACCCAAGCATCAGACATTCACCTTTTTTTATGCCAGTTTCAAATAATAATTTGAGTAAAGTGAAATATCGGGTATCAGGTTTGGTCGAATTGCGAAAACGATTGGCAATTTCCAATAATAATTCAGTTTCTGCCGGTGTTAATACCTCTGGCAATGGACTGATGACGGATTTTTGAACAACTCTTTCTGCCGGATTGATGGAAATTCTGCCATTGTTATGCAACCACCGGAAAAAAGCTTTAATAGATGTGATTCTTCGCGACAGACTTTTAGGGCTACAGGGGACTCCACGACCATTTTCCAGCCATTTAAGGAAAAGATTCAAATCATTGGTTGTTATTGATCCGATAGCTTTATCTGGAGGAATAAAGCTGGCTAACAATTGCAAATCATTGATAAAAGCTTTTACGGTAAAAGGGGATTTATCCTGGTCTTGCAGAAAAATTTCCCAGGCTTGAATAGCGGGGTTAAGGGGGGTAGATGAATGGATATGTGATTCAAAATCAGATTGTGTTTTCATAATCACCTCAAATTTCGTATAGATATTATGAATTTACACTTTTTTGTTGGTTTTGTCAATTGATCCAGGAAAATTCAGAATTGAATTCTGTCTATCAGGGTGTAAAAGCTGAGTCGATTATAATCTGTTCGATCAATTCATAGTTTGGTATTAAAACATTCGCACCAGAATTGGGAAGTACATAATGTGAGACATGTTCCTCACCAATCGCATAACGGCGTAATCTGGATGGATCTGAAAGAATTTGACTGGTGACAGGCATAAGTGGAACGATGTCTGTTAATCCCAGATCTGTTTCCACAGAACTCAGATATAAATTGTATAACTCCGGTACTCGAGAAAGGGCATCCAGAGACATTAATTTTTCAAAAATTGCAAACATTACTTCTTGTGCACGTCTCGTCCGGTCAAAATCACTGGACGTGTAACGTGATCGTACATACCAGAGTGCAGTATCACCATTCATATAGTTTGGACCGGCGTAAACAGTGCAATTCTTTGAGGCATCCCCCTGTGGTAATTCACAATGATCCGAAAGATATGATCCTACATTTACAGTAATTCCACCGAGACTGTTAATAATTCCTTTGAAACCCTGGAAATTAGTCATGATGTAGTGATCTGCTGTAACACCAAAATTTTCTTCCAGCGTCGCCTTACTTAATGCAAAACCGCCAAAAGGTTGTGCTACGTTGATTCTTTGATTTCCGATACCGGGAAGATAGACGTATAGATCACGTGGAAATGAGAGAATGGAAGCAGTACCTTCTTTTGGATATATTGAGAGCAACATGAACACATCTGTTCGATATCCTGATTCCGGACGATAGTCAGAACCTAAAACTAAAATGTTTACCTGTCCTTCTGGCCTTTGCGGTTTGTACTCAGTTGGAACAGCTATTTCACCTTCAGTTTTGTCAGTTTCAGGATTTGGGGTAACCACTTCTTCCATGATAGGTAAAAAAGGAGTTGCCGTAGGTGATCCATTTGGATCGAGTTTCACCCATTTCACTTTAGAACCTGATGGCAAGGTTACATAATTGCCTAAACCTGGTAAATTACAGGCAGTCAGAATAATCATTAGGCTGAATATAATAATTGCGCTTTTTTTCATAATCATTTGTTTTTTAGAACTCAAACCTATATTATTGTAAACTCTAATCTAAGTATATCTAAAATTAAATTCACTTTTCTAAGACGTTGTATAGTGCTAATTGGTTCCTTTTTCTATTTGAAATTCTTGAAAATCGTCTTTAAGTTTTTGAAATAGGATAATGGTTCAGCAATTCTAATTATTATACTTTCGATGAGAAGCATGGTTCTTAATAAAAGGTTGACAAAAATCATTATTCCGATAAAATTCAAAGCGTTCATAAAGAGCCGGAGTGGCGGAATTGGCAGACGCGCTACGTTCAGGGCGTAGTGAGCTTACGCTCGTGTGGGTTCAAATCCCACCTTCGGCACTTTTTTTGTTTAAGTACTCATTGATATTAATTTCTAAATAATTGCTTAACTTGGCATAGAATATGTATCTTTGATAAAATTATAAATGAGGCATAATGAGTTAAGGTGAAAAATCTGCAAATTGATTTTCGGAAATTTTCGATATATATTGCGCTGGTGGTCATTTTCTTTTTATTAATGGGATTGAGTGCCAGGTACAATGAATTATCCAAGTTAAGTGATCAGAACAATTTAATGCAGACCGAAGTTGTTTCTTTACGCATCACCAACAGCCATATAGAGACACAGATTGGATATGCTACATCTGAAGTTGCAGTGGAGGAATATGCCAGAGAAAAGGGGTATATGGTAAAACCTGGCGAGGTATTAATTGTTCCATTATCTTCTTCTGAATTGACACCAACACCTGTTTTGCAACCTACTGTTGAGACCAAGCCATTGCCTAACTGGAAAATCTGGTACGAATTATTTTTCTCAGACCAAAATTAAGGCATCTCTTCTCTTTTTAGTCCGATCATCGTTAAATCGTCACTGGGTGGTTGACCTTCCCGAAAATCATGCAATTCAAGGTCAAGTTTATCCAGTATTTCATTAATGTTGAGATGATGGTTTTGTTTTAAGAATTCAATTGACCGCATTACTCCATACTGCTCATCATCCATCGAAAAAGTTTCTGTGAGTCCATCCGTATAGAATAAAATTAAATCTCCAGGTTCAATTGAAAATTCCATGTTCCTATATTGCACATCTTCCATGACACCGAGTGCCATGTCGCCTTGTGGTAATTCTTCGGTTAATGATTTGTGAGATCGAATTACAATTGGCCGGTTATGGCCAGCATTAGCAAAGATCAATTTTCCTGTTTTTAAATCCAGGATTGCAAATACTGCTGTCACAAACATACCACTGGGGGTATCACCTACCAGTAAATTATTCACGGCGTTGAGTACTCCACCCGGATCAGCAATCGTCTGACCAAAGGCGCGGATGAGAGTTCTTGAAACTGTCATGTATAAGGATGCAGCCAAACCTTTATCGGCTACATCGGCGATTACCAAACCAACGCGATGGTTTGGAAGGAAAATAATATCGTAAAAATCTCCGCCAACCTGTAAAGCAGTTTCCCATCGTGTTTGAATTTGCCATCCAGGAAGAACAGGCAAAGAATCAGGCAGGAAGGTTTTTTGAATTTGTCGTGCCAGTTGTATTTCCTGCTCGAGTTTTTCTCTTTTTACGATATCTTTTTGTAGGAAATAATTTTGAATTGCTAATGAAATTTCCTGGGATACCCCATTTAATAGTTCAACCCTTTTCTCAAAATATTGGGCTGATAGATTATCTTCTTTTGTTAATAAAATCCCTAATAATTCCCCCTTGAGATTGATCGGAAAGGCAATTAACATGTGGTCAGGGACATCAATTTTCATTTCTTGAATGTAAGGTAATGGTTTTAAATTCTTAATGCATTCCGTTTCGAATTCTTCATTTGTGATGAATGTATAGGCAATCTGGTTGAATTTTGAGACAAAATTAAGCAGGGGATTTTTTTCACAGAATTCTTGAGAGGTAAAAATGGAAGTGTGCTCATCGTTATCTGAATAGACACCAACTGCTTTGAAACTTTGATCATCGTCGTCATCCGGCATATAGATGATGCAGGCATTCACACCAATCAGAATGGGTAGCAGATTAACGATCGTGTCAAATGTATCTGATAGATTCGGTTGGGTAACAACAGCCTGGGCAACCTGTAGCAGAACTGCGGTGATATATGCTTCCTCTTGCCTGGCTTCAATCAAGCGCATATTATCAAGCGAAACAGCCGTCTGTTGGACAATTCCTTGAAGGATTGAAAGTGTGTCATTGGATAGGTTATTCTCCAATGTAGGATTTTTATTTTCATGAAAAACGAGGAATGAACCTAATAGGTCCCCGCGAGCACGTAATGGAAGCAACATGATCGTACTGTTTTGTAAAGATTCATCATTATTCTCGAAGTGCAATTCCTCTGTTAAATCTTGAATATATATCGGGTTATATGAATTCAGTACTTGAAAAGCTGCCGGCACATCTTTGTTCCATACCGGGTTAGGAGGTGAGCTAAAACCATACTCAGATTTGAGAAAGAAATAATTCTCATAAGGGTTCCATAAATAAAAAGCACACTTTTTGACCCCAACCAGTAAAGGTGTTAGACGAACCATAGATTCCAGCAAATCTTCGGTTGTCTCACTATTTTGACAGGTTTGAGATACCTGCAACATCACTGTCGACATCCAGGCTTGTTCCTGAGCATCGGTATACAATCTGGCGTTATTTATGGCTACAGCAGCATAATTTGCGAAAGTTATACTTATGATTTTGGCTTCATCGCCATATCTTCTGGACGTATTATGCGCTAATGTTAATAGACCCAGAATCTGGTCGCCAATTCGTAAAGGTGCAGCAATGGAAGAATAATCAGAAGGAAAATCGAGGGCGATACCTAAGGGACCATATGGATGTTCTTCGGATCGGATGGTTGGTTCGGTATCTTTTAATGCAATTTCCATTAATTCCCAGGTTCCAGGTTCTTTTGACAAAGCAGTTATTAATTTTTCTTTCGAAATATTCCAGGTAGCGGCAAGTGAGAGTGTTTTTGGGTTTAATTCATCAAGATGATCATATCGATTATCAAGAAGCCAGACGGCGGAGGCATCACATGGCAAATTCTGATTTAACTTTTCAAGAATATTACACAACAAAGTGTCCAGTGCAGTATTCGCAGAAATCATACTAATAACGGATCTGAATGATTCTGCAACCTGATGTCGCCATTGTTCTGAGCGGAAAAGGAAAGCATTTCGGAGCGCTGATGAAATTGTTGAAGCAATTGCCTCAAATATGAATAAATCATGCTCATCAATGGCATTTTTTATTTCACTTTGAATAACCAGAACACCAAGAATCTCTCCACCATAGATTAATGGCACGACTAATTCTGAATAGTAGTCATGAGTTGGAACAGTTTGTTTTCCAAATCTTTCATCTTGACTGATGTCATTGGAAATAGCAATAATTCCATTTTGTGCTACCCAGGAGATAATCCCATCTTCATCCAGATCAAAAGAAAATCCTTTTTCAACTAAATCTTTACTTTCTGGTAATGATCCAGCTTGATAAAATATTTTTCTTCTACCTGCATGGACTGTGAAGATATGGACGTACTTAAACCCAAACCGTTTAATGATAATTTGGATGATTTTTTCCAGTAATTCGTCTAAATCCAGGAAGGAATTGATCGCCTGACTTACTTCAAAAATAATAGAGATTTGCTCTGCACGTTGGGATAGGGAGCCATATAACTCTGCATCCTGAACAGCGATGGCTATAGAATTTGCCAGAGCACTTAACACAATTACATCATTTTCACTGAATGCATCCAATTGATTACTTTGAATATCAAGAACGCCAAGCGTTTTCTTGTCTATTTTTAATGGAAAAGTAGCTTCACTTTTTGTGTTTGGTAAATTTGCATAGGGTTTATACAAAGGTTCAATTGTCACATCAGGTGCTATGAGTTCCTTTCCATTACGGGCTACATAACCTATTATGCCTTCACCAATACTCATAATTGAAGGTGGTAAAGCCAAATCAGGTTCTAAAGCACTGGTTGAAGCTTTTAATTCTAACGATCTTGTTTTCCCATTTAAGAGAAAAATTGCTACAAAATAATAACCAAATGTTTTTTGTATCAAACTTGTAATTTTTTCACACAGAGATTTGAGATCATGTACATTGGCTATTTGTTCTGAAACTTTTCGTACAAGAGATAGTTGCTCCATGCGCCAATTTTTCAGTGTAACCTGTCGTATGATCTGCATAGAGACTGCTGCGTGAGTAGAAAAACCCTCCAGAAAATTTATTTCAAGTTGATCAAATGAATGACTATTTTCTCGTTTGACTTCGAGAATTCCTAACATGTTATCCTGGCTGATTAATGGGATTGCAATGTGAGTAGGTTTTGAAGAATTATTGTTTCCAATAAAGGGTATATTAATTCCCTGATCAAAATTAATTAATTGTTGAGTAAAAGTTTTTCTTACCAATTCAGAGACAGGTGCATCTGGAAGAATTGGTTTTTTCTGATCGCCAGGTAATGGGAAATAAGGCTCTGATAGCCAGACAGTAGCTTCTGCGCCCAATAAATCTTTTATTGTTTCCTGAATAAATGCACACTGTTTATCTACAGATGGTTGATCCAGTAGACGTTCACCAAATCGAAGATATTGTTTCCATTCTGGAATAGCTTGCAATTCGCTTGATGAGGACAAAGTCAATCCTTTAAATGCTTTACCAAAGTCAGGACATTTTTATCTTTAAGAGTATCAAAGACCACAACATCCATCCACTGTTTCATCATGTAAATGCCCAATCCATGGTCCTCGCGATCTTGAAGATCTGCATCTAGATTAGGTTGCTTAACATATTTGGGATCGAATGGTTCTCCAAAATCAGTTAATGTAATCGTAATTTTGTCGAGATCCGTGACAACAGATATTACAATATCCCCAATATCTTCCTGCCCGTATGCATGTTCAATAATATTAGAACATGCTTCATCAACAGCGGTTTCTATTTTATATAGCTCAAACCCATCAAATCCAATAGATTTTGCTGCTTGGGTTACAAATTCACCAATCTTCACCAGACTGGAATAACTACCAGGAAAAGTCAATGTTTTCATGGTAATGAAATATTTATTAAAAATTTCCTACGGCAGCTACTTCACTGTCAAAAATCTTAAACAACGCTGTAAATCCAGCCAGGTCCAATGCTGCTTTGATATTTTCAGGAACATTTGAGAGCACTAATTCACCACGATTAAATCTTTTACAATTCTTTTGTGTTGAAATCAATACGCGAAGACCAGCACTGGAAATAAAACTAACATCTGTCATATTAAATGCGATATGAAAGTGATTGTCTTCCAATAATTTATTGAATTCTTCATGTAATTGGGGAGCACTTGCGCTGTCAATACGGCCTTCAACCTTTACAACATCACAGCGTTTATATTGCGCAATAGAAATTTCCATGTTTTAAGCCTCCGATTGGATTTGGATTTTAGATTGATTGATTTTTTGGGTACCTTTGATTATAACATGTGGTAATTGCAAAAATAAAGAAATCAGAATACAATGATTCAATAATTTAGGATTTCGTGAGATTTAGGACTAAAAAATGAAAAGAGATGATCCAAGAAAATTAATTGCTGCTTATAAGAAAAGACAACAAATGCTCCCCTTTATCATTTGGGGATTGGCATTAATCCTTGTAATCGTTGGAATCGTTTTATTAGTTATGTGGTTGGTAGGACCAGAAACACCAAAAATCAGTCTTTTTGCCTCCTCAACACCAACTTCCACTGCGACATTTACCCCAACAGAAGTTCCTCCCACAGCAACTTTTACAATGACATCCACGGCTACTGAAACACCGACCGTGACCATAACCCCAACGCGTTCTGGACCGATTGAATATACGATTGTTGATCGAGACACTTGTTATGACATTTCTGCAACATTCGATGTAGATCTCCTGGTTTTATTGGCTATCAATAATTTTGATGCTGGTACCTGTCCAATCCAACCTGGAGATAAGATAATTATTCCAGCGCCTGATCAGGCATTGCCTACGGCGACACCATGGCCAACTAATTTACCCCGGGGAACAAAATTAACGTACGTTGTTCAATTTGGTGATTCCCTGGATTTAATTGCTAAAAAATTCCTGAGCACCGTCGAAGATATAATGGAATTAAACGAATTGACAAATTCCAATCAAATTTTCGCGGGTCAGGTTTTAGAAGTTAGAGTAAATTTGGTTACACCAGTTCCGACATTACCAGCTACAGTTACACCAACACCTTAACCTATAAGACCATAAAAGCCCTAACGTTGATCGAAGGGCTTTTATTATTTAAGTTAGGAATTATCAAATAAATCCTATGAAATTAATGAGATTGATCATTCATATTTATTTTTCAATACCCAGGCAGCCAATTCCTGAAGTTCAGGATTTTCATCATTATTCAAAATATTATAAATAGGTTCAACCAATTTAGGATGGAAATTATTTCCAGCTGCCACCAATAAATTCCGTTTATACCCCACAAATTTTGCCCGATAAATGGGTGACTTTAAATATTTATTTTTGAATTCCGATTTATCTATTTTTAAATCAGAAACGATATCAAATTTTTTTATGCTTTCACTTGTTTGAAAAAAATTTGGGTCAGGTTCCTTTGAAAACTTGATGTTCCATGGACAGACCTGTTGGCATATATCACACCCAAAAATCCAACCATTTATTTTTTTTCGTAATTCTTCAGGTATCGAACCCCGGTTTTCAATTGTTAAATAGGATATGCATCGATTGGCGTCAATCGTTCGATTTTGTAGAATGCAATTTGTTGGGCAACTATCTATGCATCGGGTGCAATTTCCACAAAAATCTTTCTCAAATTTAATATCAGGGTCAAAAGGAAGATTAATAAGAATCTCTGCAAGAAAAAAAAATGATCCTTTGCCAGGAATGATCAGGCATGTATTCTTTCCAATCCAACCTAAACCAGCTTTTTGGGCTAATTCTTTCTCTAGAATTGGACCAGTATCTGTGTAAACTCTATATTCTACCTCTACCGGATTGACTTTTGAAACGATGAATTTAATAAGTTTATCCAATAGTTTTGGAATAATAATATGGTAATCGTCTCCAATGGCATAATTGGCAATTTTTGGAAATTTATTATCACGTTTTTCAAAACCTGAAGGTGTATAAGGCATTGCGACAACAATTATTGATTTACAAGCAGGTAAAATAAGTTTTGGATCTTTTCTCTTGGCGATGGTATCTGGTCGGGTCAAATATTCCATCTCAGCCGCATAACCGTTATTAATCCAATCAAAAAATGTGTCAAAATGAAGTGGACCATCAGGGTTTGTGAATCCAATACGAGAAAAACCGAGGCTTTTCGCTTCGGTTTTAATTTCATCTTTTAAGAATTGCAGATCTATTTGTAAAAATCGCTTCATTAAGGGGTTGCGGCAACAGCCTCAGTTGGGGCGAGTGTTGCAGTTGGTTCGGCCTGTGTGGCGGTTGGAGATGCCGGGACACCTACAACAAAATTGACATAAAATGTATTTCCAAAATTGGCTTCCTGATCATCAGACAGAATCCAATGAGAAATATATTCACCCGTTTGACTTGGCGCAGTGAATTCAATGGAAATATCAACTTCGGCATCAGGTTTTACTTCCTGAGCTAGCAAGAATGATGTTGGTGCTCCAAAGCTATTACCTGCCCATAATCTAACTCTGTAATTGGCAGTCCAGGTCGTAGTTCCTGTGTTCTTAAGTCTCCAGGTTTTTACAAATTTTGCTCCTGGTGGGATCACCTGTCCATCAGGAATTGTCACATCTGAAACAAAGGCCATCTTGTTTGGATTTGGTGTCGAGCCAGTCTGAGATGTTACTTCAGGCGTTACATTGGCTGAATCTGTTTCTGTGACCGCAGTTGGCAGTTGAATGGTGGGTGTTACCGTCGGCGATGGAAGTGCTGTGTTCGTGGCCGTCGGTTGACTGAGAGCTGTACGGGTTAATTGTGCAGCAACAGTTTCTGCCGCCTGCGTGAAGATTACATCCGGATCCAGTGTTGGTTCTACAGGAGCAGTTGGTTTGCATGCCACCAGAGATGTTGACATTATTAACATAACGAAGATCCAGAAACTGGTCCTTTTAATTTTTTTATTCATTGATACCTCCAATTGATTAAACACTCCTTTTGTCGATTATCATTACTTAATATTGATTTTCAATTGAATTGCTATATTCTGTCAAGGTTTTAAAAACTATCAGGGAAGAAAATCATCAGAAAGTACTATGTTTTCCCAATCTTCAGGTGTTTGAATTGATGGGGTTTCGAATGAAAAACCAATATTATTTCGAAACGAAAAGAATGTAATCGCACCTGGAT
The DNA here is from genome assembly GCA_019429225.1 of Anaerolineaceae bacterium. Classification (GTDB taxonomy): domain Bacteria; phylum Chloroflexota; class Anaerolineae; order Anaerolineales; family Anaerolineaceae; genus UBA6170. Next base: position 47,150 of record JAHYJK010000001.1, on the reverse strand, counting down.
AAATGGTTATTTCTTGCCTATATGTTATACCATCAATTGTAAATGATAGTGTATATTTACCTGCAGGTAAGTCACTGAGAACAAGGTTTTCTTTATAATACTCATCACGATTGATACTATTTGTTGCATAAGTAAGTACCATCCAGGATTGGTTGGTATCTTTACTACGGACATATACCTCTTTGAGGTGAATATAATAATTATCTATTGTTTTTATCTGTCCTACCAAAACTCCCCATCCCTGAGGTGGCGATAACCATAATTCAGGATTCCTGGTCCTGAAATAACTGTTCGTTTCATAGCGAACTTCAAAATGTAAATGGGGACCTGTCGTGAATCCAGTATTTCCTACAATCCCTAATTGTGTTCCTGTCTCCACCCTTTGACCCTTTTCAACATCAATTCGATCCATATGGCCATAAACCGTCAATAAATTCTTATCTTTATGCCCAAAATCGTGCTCAATTGTCACTGCCATTCCATAAGGATCTTCTTCATTGTAAGAGCCAGTATATAACCCATAACCGGCCCAAATCACAGTTCCAGGGGCAGCTGCGATAACAGGAGTACCACGTTTGGCTGTAATATCGATACCTGTATGAATAATATCCGTTTCAGGAAAGAAATATCCATAACGGTAATTTGCTAATGGCCAATTGATTTCATCTGCAGCAATTGGCCTTGAAAAATAAAAATGATCATTGGGGGAAATTGCCCAAGGAGTTGGATATAAAGGAGGGCGCCAAAGAGAAACAGGAGGATCATCCGGCATGGGTAATACCAATGCAATTGCTTCTTCATTAGTCACCAATAGCTCATTCGGGGTATTTGTGTCGGAATTATCGGGGATAACAGCCTCGAAAGCTTGAGGAAAAATTGCTGGAGCGGTATTGACTTGAGAATCGTTAAAATTTTGATTTGTGGTTGAAATTTGTGGGACAGTTCTTCCCAAAAACAAAACCACCACCACGATAAAAGTTATCAGCCAAATTAATAATAAAAATTTATTTTTCATAAATTTATGGTTGAGGGGTCCAGGTTGGTCGACGAGTAGGCATGATGGATTCTGTTGGGGTGCTTGAAATTGTGGGGGATCGATAATATCGAATCGTTGGGCTAACTGTTGGGGTTAATGGGTTGGTTGGGATCGGTGTTGGTGATTGAAATGCTTCAACTGGATATAATTCTTTCATTGCTGCATACCAGTCTATACCATTTGAATATACAAATTGATTGAAACGAGCAGAATTAAAATATTTTTCCCAGTTATTAATGGCAGGCAATCGTTTCCAGGAATGACTGGCAGCTAACTCGGTAAGGTCAATCCAATAACCTTCAGGGATTGGGATTTTCATTCCACCAGATTCATAGGTTTTCGGATCATTGTTAAATCGAGCAGAAAGATCGAATGGCATTTGTTTGAGTGGCATACCTTGAGATCCATCCTGATATCTGGCTTTTATGAATACTCGCCAATATGTTTGGCCACTTCTTTCTTCTTTACTCGTAGTCGTTAATCCGGCATGAATAGAAAGTGGGTTGAATTCAAATGCGCGTCCTGTATAGAGCCATTCTTCAGCAGTTCCTGGGGTTGCTGGATCAGTGATTGGAATAAAAGTCTTGTCCAATTGATTTAGAAAATCCCATCCCGTTGCCATGGCAATGGAAGAACGCAATTCATTAAACGATCCAAATGCTTTGTTTGATAAATATGGATATTCTGCTACAACATTTTCTAACAAAACCAATTCGCTTTTGTAATTTGAGGATGGTTCTGATTCCAAACTATTATTAATTTCAACGAGCTTTAAGTTCTTTTCTAAAATAGACTTTAAGAAGTCGTTATTTTTATAATTATCAATTAAGGTTAAACCATTTACCTTACCGGGGATCTCAATAGAAGGGAAAACCATTTGTCCGGATTGATCTTTTGAAATCAAAAAATTTTGATTAGCTTCCAATTGAATAAAAGAAAATAAATTTGAGGTCAAAAATGCAAAATCGCCGATGGCAACTTTTGTAATTATTGGATTTCCATTGGAAAAATCTGCTTGCATAATGGTAGGATAACCATTATTATCACTCACCCACAACAATTTATTACCATCGGCAGACCACCGTGGATTTAAATCAGTTTGTTCAGGTCGATCAGCAACTTTGATGAAACGATTTTCCACTGCATCCAATTTTGCCAACCAGATTTCTTCATTTCCATCCTGTGTGGAAACAAAAGCTATTTCTCTTCCTTTAGGACTCCAGGAAGGAGAATATTGCGGCTCATTTCCGTTTGTTAGTTGAATCGGGTTGATATTGAGATCTTGAAGATCTTGAATGAAAATATCCAAATTACCATTATGATAAGATTCATATGCCAGGTATAAACCATCGGATGACCAGGTAGGAGAGCCATCATACTCAGGCGTATCAGTAACTCTAATCTCTGATCCGTCTGTCAAATCCAATACATAGATATCCCAATACCCATTCTTTTTTGCGCTATAAGCAATCTTTTTATTGTCGTGACTCGTGCTTGGGTGAATTTCTTCATATGGTTCGTCGATTAACCTGGTAAACGGAATGCCTTCTGGATGAAATGCGTATAATTGGGATTTTTGATTGAAAAAAAAAGAAACTACAAATAACGGTATTTCAGATTGAGATAGATTTTTATTTGGCAGATCGCTTGAGATTTCATTAAGAATGGATTCTTCCAGCAATGTTTCAGGAGTACTGGTGGTAGTCTCTGTTGGTGAGGTTGATGTTACAAGATTGGACTGACCATTCGTTTTACTCGAAAAGACATTATTAATGAAATAAAATACCAATACCAGATTCGCAATGGCTAATGTGATCCAAAGTAAATTGGCTTTAGAGGGAGTATTTCTGTGATTATTATTCATTGTAACTAATTTAAGAAGAATCAGAAAAATTCTTTCCTGATTGTAGCATTTAAATTTTAACTTCGCCAAATTTTGCAATTAACGGTTTTGTAAATAATACTTAATGATTTCCATTGGATCAACCTGATAAAAGAGCCCTGACACACGCCATAAACAGTAATTGGAGATTTCATTCTGTGAAGCTGTGTTGTCGTAATGCGCCATTTCTTCGAAGCTGTGGTCTGATGGACCAATTCTAAATTCCAGATGCAGATGGGGATTCCCTGATGATCCGGAATTGCCAACCGCACCGATTGGATTGCCACTAAGAACTAGCGAATCTATCCGCAATTCTCGTGGTGAATATAAGTGTGCATAAAGAATGTAAAGTGAAAATGGGTCAGAAATTTGAGAATTTTCTTCAGATTGAAAGGCAGGACAACTCAAGTTTGTTTGAAATGGGATTTCAGACTCAGGCAGAAAGTGAAGGAGATGGTTTCGAAGAAAATCTGGCAATGAAGATAACGGAGTTTCAACCATCACCATATTGCCATAAGGTGGGCGATTATGAATTACCGAGCTAACTCTTCCTGAAGTTATTGAAAGGACAGGTAAATTTTCAATTTTTTCAAAAGATTTGTATTGATAAAATGAGAAGTCTGTCCCGTGATGTCCGTCATCTTTTCCATCACCCGCATAACTAAAAGGATTTGAAACGATCTCAGTTAATTCCTCTAATTTAATTCCTTCGAGGGGAGAGATGAGTTCAGTTTCAATTGACGATGAGGTGTCATTAGTGAATGTCGGTTCATCTTTCTCCACTGAAGAAGTACGAGGATCTGGGTGGAGGGTTGGAGTTTTTTGGGTGATTTTTGGAGTTGAATGGTTTTGACCAAGTTCAGTTGTAAGAAAAGAAGTGCTTTCTACGTTTTCATTCAATTTTAATTGATTTTCAATATCGGTTTTACAGCCTGATAAAACAGATCCCCATAATAAGATGAACAGAATGATTACTGCATACTTCTTTCTCATGTAATTAATTATTCGTTTAAAGTAAAACTGATCGTCTGTGAATCAACTTTGCCTATTTCATCTGAATAAAAAATTTCACCCAATAATGTCAACTGATCTGGTTGACTGGCGTTTCGTAAGTGCATCGTAAATACAATATCGGTATCAATATTTTCAATCAAGCTCACTTCAGAAATAATTTCTGAGTTTGTGTTTGAAATGTAAAAATTTAGATTGGGGGGTTCTAAAAATTCTGATATTTTGGCAAATATCTTAAATCGCATTTTATCCTCCCAGGGTTCAATTTTCAAATCAATAAAATGAACTTCATTTGGAGGGAGTGGATTGGCAAAGTTTTTCATTTCTGGTGAAAACATATTATTCCTTTCTTGTTATTCTTCGACCTTCCATATAAAATCGTTTTTCATATGCTTCTCCCATGGAGAAAGTTTTGCGGGGTAAAGCACCATCAAGAATAACTGTCTTGAATAATTGATTTTTTTCCATTGCTGGAAGATAAAAGCCACAATTACCTGGTTTTGTTCCCAGCCTACAGGTTACTTCTCCTCCATGAACATAATCAATTTTTTCTGCTCCGCCATTCTGTAAAAAATTATCTAGAAAATTTTGTAATGTCCCGACTGGCAAATTCGTAGAAGGATGTTTTATATCAACTACAAAATAAGAAGAGCGAAAGATAAAGCCGAATTTGTGAGACTTTCCGGATTGATTGTCAACCACTGAGATCATTTCATGTTGATTTTTGTATTCCGTTATGTCAAAATCACTTTTCCAGAAATCACGCATCTTTTCCAAAATATTATCATTGATATTAAACAATACACGATGGATCGGTTCAAAATCTAAGCCAGCATCATGAATATTTTCAATTTCGACCAAAGCATATCGGGATGGATGATCCATTCCAACTTTTGATTTAACACTTTCCCAAATTGATTTTGCTGTCGCCAGAGAATGATTTCCATCTCCCATTGCAAAAAGAAGAACGCCAAAATCATCTCCAACGTTGTAATGTTTTTTAAATCGGTCAGGATTTGATAAAATAGCCATTGCATTTTGAATTGAATAAAGGTAATCCTCCTGGTTAATTCCGTAGCCGATCAAATGTCCACTATTTTTCATCAGTTCAAAATCATATAATTTATCAAATTGTAGCCTTTTCTCCACAAGTGGCTCAATCACAGTTTTTTCTGGGTCATCAATTAAAACCAGAATATGTGGAAACTCCAATTTTGCACCCTCACGGATGCGGATCCGTGGTGGAAGTCGTTCAATAATAGTGCCCTCCGTGGCTCGAATTAAGGTTTGTGACCCTTTCTGGAAATCATATTTTTCCAGGTCCAATGCCAACATCAAGCCAAATCTGGTTTTATCACCGATAAGTCTCTCCACTAAGATTAAACCTTCAAAGGACCGAAAAATTCCTTTTTCGAGATATTCATCCATGGTGTTCTTCGTTAATTCGATCCGGTTTATTTCTTCATCTGTGTCTAAATAAACTTCTGGTAGGATCATATTTAATGTAGATGGGGATGATCCAACGATATTTTCAACTTCTTTCCAATATTCTGGTTGGGATGTGTATTGATCACAGGCAATAATCGCCCATTTTTGAAAGTCTATATGATCAACTGGCAATAAAATTTCTGGGATTTGAAATCCGAGGTTTTCATAAATTTTCATCAAATCATCCTTTCGAATAAACATAAATAATACAAATTCATTTTATCGGAAAAGGATAAATATCATAATAAATTTACTTAGACTTGTGATCTCTGTCAGTATAACCCAGGATACTTATCAAAATAAGAAACGTCCTTGCGGACGTTCATCATTTACAAACCAGCCATATAAGCTATTCCAACCACTCCCGGACCTGTGTGAGTTCCAATTACTGGACTCACATCAGCAATAAATGCTTCAACAATGTCCCCTTCTGGAAATGATTGAATAACTTTTTCAAGTAAATTTTGCGCTGCAGGTAAAGCATTTGCATGTTGGATTGCAATTCTAACTGGTAATTGATTACCAACTTTTGATTTCGTAATCTCTATTACTTTATCTACAGCCTTATTCATGGTGCGTACCTTGCCAGCTGCTTCAATTTTTCCTTCCCGCACTTCAAGGATTGGTTTCAAATTTAGCATCGTGCCTAGAAATGCCTGCCCGCCACCAATTCGCCCTCCTCGATGTAAAAATTCAAGGGTTTTTACAGCAAATAAAACACCTGAATTTTCTCTGGCTTTTTGTGCGATCTTCACACAATCTTTAATAGAAGCACCATTCGCAGCAGCACGAGCGACAGCTAATACTTGAAAACCTAATGCCATTCCTGTATTTTCCGAGTCAAAAATTTCAATATTATCAACTTCTAACATTGCTTTTGCCTGTTGAGCAGAATCAATGGTTCCTGATAATTTGGATGAAATATGGATTGAAAAAATATCATAACCCTGGCTCAATAATTCTTTGTAGATTTCTTTGAAAGCTCCTGGAGTAGCTTGCGATGTGGAGGGCATAATTTCAGCATGTGCTAATTTTTCATAAAATTGAACAGGCTGAATATCTACCCCGTCACGAAATTGTTCTTCGCCCCAAATTAACTGCAGTGGTGCAATCTGGAATTTATATTCTGATTGAAGATCTTTTGGAATATAAGCTGTGCTGTCTGTAACTATAGCTACCTGTGCCATTATTTTCTCCGATTTTTCTCTATCTTTTTGATTATTTTTGATTTAAGTCATTTTACCAATCAAGATAACACTTGCCAACAAGAAAAGTTGCGAAGTAGACTAAATTATTAATATCCATAACAAAAAATTAATAATTCAGTTTAAAAATAACCTGTGATAGAATTCCTTGACCAAAATTCGTGAACAAGCTAAAATCTTGCACGCTATAAACTATATTAATTTAAATTGAAGAAATTTTATGTTTGAAAATTTAACTGGAAGATTAGACGGGATATTCAAAGAATTACGCCGACGGGGAAAACTCTCCGAGGGCGATGTTGACAATGTAATGCGTGAAGTGCGGTTGGCTTTATTGGAAGCTGATGTGCATTTCAGTGTGGCAAAAAAATTTATTGCCCAGGTTCGTGAACGTGCCGTTGGGGCTGAAGTATCCAAAGCCCTGAACCCTGGTCAACAAGTTGTAAAAATTGTCAATGAAGAATTAATTAAGACATTAGGTGAACCATCTAAGATCAACCTAACGGGAGAAAAACCCTACGTGATCATGATGGTCGGTTTACAAGGTTCCGGTAAAACAACTGCTTCGGCAAAATTAGCCAAAAAGCTAAGATCACAGGGAGAACGTGTTTTGATGGTAGCAGCAGATCCATATCGTCCAGCTGCCATAAAACAATTACAAACTTTGGGTGAGCGTATCGATGTGCCTGTTTTCACTGAAGATGGAAAGAAACCTCCAGAGGTAAGTTCTCACGCTTATGATTATGCTCGAAAAGGTGGTTTTACAGTTGTAATCATTGATACAGCCGGACGATCCCAATTAGATCAAGACTTAATGGATGAACTTCGCTCGATTCAAGCGAGAGTCAAAACTGTTGAAATTTTACTGGTTGTAGACTCGATGATTGGTCAAGAAGCATTAAATATTGCTGAAGGTTTCCGAGATACAGTTTCCATTACGGGACTTGTACTGACAAAAATTGATGGTGATGCAAGAGGTGGGGCAGCAATATCAATCCGTAGTGTCACGGGTGTTCCCATCAAATTTCTCAGTACTGGAGAAGGCATTGATGCTATGGAAGCGTATGATCCAGGCCGTCTCGCATCCAGAATCCTGGGCATGGGAGATGTAATTGGGTTAATTGAAAAAGCAGAAATGGCTTTTGATCAGAAAGAAGCACAAAAACAAGCTGAGAAAATGATCAGTGGCGAATTCTCACTGGACGATTTTCTTCAACAACTAAAACAGATCAAGAAAATGGGTTCAATATCTCAAATATTAGAGATGATGCCTGGTAATATGGGGCAAATGGCGCGGGCAGTGGATCCAAGAGATGCTGAAAAACAATTAAAACAAACTGAAGCAATCATTAATTCCATGACATCGCAAGAAAGAAGATTTCCGGATATACTTAACGCATCACGAAGACGAAGAATTGCTTCAGGTTCCGGCACACAAGTACAGGATGTTAATCGCCTAATTAAGCAATATCGTGATATAAAGAAATTAATGAAAACTTTTCAAAAATCCGGAGGGCGTGGATTACCTCGTTTATTCGGTTAGTCTGATTGAAAGTGTGATTCTAAAAACGTCCCCTTCAACGTTTCCTCTCAGAATCAAATTGAGATCAGATTATCAAAAATAAAAATTATAAAAACAGGAGTAAAAATCGATGGTAAGGATTCGATTACGAAGACAAGGATTAAAAGGTCAACCAACATATCGTATTGTTGCAGCAGATAAAGAAAGTCCCAGAGACGGCAGATTCTTAGAAATTTTAGGTTTCTACAATCCAAGGACAGAACCTTTAACAATCAGTATTCAGGAAGACCGGGTTTTTGATTTTATGATTAAAGGTGCTCAACCCAGCGATTCTGTAGAACAGATCTTTAAAACAGTTGGCCTCTTGGAGAGATTCGACCGATTTAAGAAAGGTGAATCAATGGATGTATTGAAAGAGGAAGCTGAAAAGATCTACGCAAAACATACATCTAACCAGAAGACAAATCCGGCTTAATCAAGAACTTATTAAGCGTAGTCAAAAACTTGCTTTAAGAAAGGAATAAGCCGTGAAAGAATTAATTGAATATATTGCTCGTTCATTAGTCGATGATCCAACCCAGGTTGAAGTTAATTGCGATCGTGGTGGTAATAAAACGCGTGTTGAGTTACGGGTTGCAAAAGAAGATATGGGTAGAGTCATTGGAAAAGGTGGACGTGTAGCTAATTCGATGCGAGTTTTACTTCGTGTAGCTGCTGCTCGTGAAGGTAAACAAGCATCATTAGATGTGGTCGAACCTCGATGAAAAAAACTCATCGGGTGCTGTCTGAACCTGATAAGTATGGCACAGGCTCGCCCAATCATGGCGAGCCTGTCTATTTGGCTATTGGTAGACTTGGAAAACCTCATGGCCTTGAGGGTGGAATTGCCTTCTATATCTTAACAGATTTTCCTGAACGATTAAAGAAAGGTAGGAAAGTGTTCATTGGTGATGAACACTTTCCCGCTCATATAAAATCAATCAAAGAGCATTCCAAAAGTTTAATTTTTGAATTTGACGAATTTACTACAATCGAACAAGTTGAAAAATTCAAAAGTTATTTTGTTTTTGTAGATGCAAATGAACTTCCTGATCTTCCAGAAGGTGAGTATTATCATCATCAATTGATAGGATTGTCTGTGATGGATACCAATGATATAAAAATTGGAGAAATTACTCAAATTCTTGAAACAGGCGCAAATGACGTGTACGTGATTGTTGGTGAAGATCGAAAAGAAATCTTGTACCCAGCTTTACTCAGTTTAATCCAAAAAGTTGACATAAAAAATAGATTTATGGTTGTGAAACCATTGGAATACTACAACCAGGATTAAGCATGGATCCAAGAAATTATTGGGTTGGATTTAGCTTAATAAAGGGGATAGGTGCAGTCAGGATGAAAGCATTGGTAGATTACTTTGGTAATCTTGAAACAGCCTGGAATGCACCGATTTCATCATTAAAGGAAACTGGTCTATCTGAAAAGATTTGTGAGCGGATTTTACGAATCAGAAAAGACTTCGATCTTAATCAATATATCAAACGAATTCAATCTGCTGGTATAAAAATAATGATCAAAGATGATATCGAATATCCCAGATATCTCAAAGAGATTGATCAACCTCCACCGGTTTTGTACATAAAAGGAGATTTATCTTTAGAAGATGAATGGGCGGTTGCAATCGTTGGAACGAGAAAAGTTACCCATTATGGGAAACAGATTACTGAAGAATTCTCACGCGTCCTGGCAGACCATAAAATAACAGTTGTGAGCGGTCTGGCGAGAGGTGTGGATGGTATTGCGCACAAGTCAGCATTGGAATCCGGCGGAAGAACAATTGCTGTTCTTGGGAGTGGGGTAGATCGAATATATCCGGCTGAACATAGAAAATTAGCCGCAGACATTTCTAATGCTGGAGCGGTGATCAGTGATTATCCGCCGGGTACTGCGCCTGAAGCGAATAATTTTCCACCTAGAAATAGAATTATTTCTGGATTATCCAGAGCTACAATTGTGATTGAGGCAGGTCAAACCAGCGGAGCATTGATCACGGCTGAATTTGCCACTAACCAGGGAAGAAATGTATACGCTGTTCCTGGCAGCATCTACAATGTTCAAAGCAAAGGTACAAATAAATTAATCCAACAAGGCGCAAAACCATTGTTGGATATTCGAGAGGTTTTACAGGATATTCAGGTAGAACTCATTCAGGAAAGAAAATCATTTAGAAAAGAATATCCTATTGACTTATTTGAAGAAAAAATTTTAAGTGTTTTATCGAATGAACCTTTACATGTTGATGAGATCACTAATTTATCGGAGTTACCAATTTCTCAAGTCAGTTCTTATTTAGCGATGATGGAATTGAAGGGATTAACCAAACAAGTTGGTGGTATGAAATACGTCGTTATCAAAGAAGAAAAAGGGGAATATTTATAATGGATAATATTCAACATTATTACGCTGTAATCATGGCTGGTGGTGGTGGAACCCGTCTCTGGCCTTTATCAACAAAAAAAACACCCAAACAGATGGTAAAGATATTTGGTGAAGATACTCTTTTTCAAATTTCTGTAAATCGTCTGAATGGATTATTTGCACCAGAGAAAATCTTCATCGTAACAGTTGCTGAACAAGCTGATTTATTGGCTTCACAAACCCAGCAGATACCCAAAGAGAATTTTCTGATCGAACCTTTTCCTAAGGGGACTGCGTCAGTCGTTGGATATGCAGCAACCTATATCAAGCAAATCGATCCTGAAGCAATTTTAGTCATTCTAACGGCTGACCATTTTATTCAAAATATTCCAGAATTTCACAATCTATTAAGATCTGGTTACCAGGCTGCACAGGATAAATATTTGGTTACCTTAGGGATTCAACCTACATTTGCAGCTACAGGTTATGGTTACATACACAAAGGTGAACCAGTTAAATGTTTTGAAGATAGATGGGCATTTAAAGTTAACAAATTTTTAGAAAAACCAGATACACAAAATGCAAAACTCATGTTTTCATCAGGTGGCTATGATTGGAATTCTGGTATGTTTATATGGCACGTGGATACGATTTTACAAGAATTTAAACGACAAATGCCAGAATTAAGCCTGATTCTTAAGGAAATTACTACTACTTTGGTTGAGGGTAATTATAAAGAAATGCTCCCGCATTATTGGGAAAAAATTATTCCCCAGACTATTGATTATGGCATTATGGAACATGCTTCAAATGTAATTGTGATCCCTGGTTCCAATCTTGGATGGTATGATGTTGGTAGCTGGGAATCTTTATTCGATGTCATGGAATTGGATCAGGATGGAAATTTGAATCTGGCTGCGCGCCATATTGGGTTTGACACTTCAAACACTTTGGTTTACTCTCGTTCTGATCAACACATGATTGTGACGCTAGGGATTGAAAACCTGGTAATTGTTGAGAGTGAGAATACAATTTTGATTTGTGATCGAGAAAAATCACAAGAAATAAAAAATGTTGTAAAATTTTTGACCGAAAACGGTTTGGATGATTATTTGTAGGAGGAATTGTTTTGGAAGCCTATTGTGTAAAATGCAGAACAAAACGCGAGATAAAAAACCCGGAAGCTTCATTCAATAAAATTGGAGCCCCCGTAACGAAAGGAGTTTGTTCTGTTTGTGGTACGACTTTATATAGAACTGGAAGAACTGAGGAACACTTAAATTTAACACCTCCTCCATCAGTAAAAAAAGAACCAAAACTAAGCGGAAAATTAGTGATTGTTGAATCACCTGCGAAAGCAAAGACTGTTCAGCGATATTTAGGAAAAGATTACATTGTAAAAGCTTCTGTAGGCCATGTGCGTGATTTATTGCGGTCAGAATTATCTGTGGATGTTGAGAACCAATTTTCACCTAAATACCGGGTTCCAAATGAAAAAAGAACTGTGGTAAAAGAATTAAAACAGTTAGCCAAAACAGCTGAACAAATTTATCTAGCAACCGATCCGGATCGAGAAGGTGAAGCAATTGCCTGGCATCTGATGGAAGCTGCAGAAATTGATGAAAATAGAACCAATCGAGTTGTCTTCCATGAAATTACAAAACCAGCCATTGAAGCAGCATTTAGACATCCAAGAGCCATCAACATGGATTTAGTCAATGCCCAACAAGCCCGCAGAATTCTGGACCGGCTGGTGGGTTATAACCTCAGTCCTTTACTGTGGCAAAAGGTTCGTAGTCGCTTATCAGCTGGCCGTGTTCAATCTGTTGCGTTACGTTTGATTGTTGAACGGGAAAGAGAAATCGAAGATTTTTTACAAGAAGAGTATTGGACAATTGAAGCTGAACTTAAGCCTGATCAATCGAAAAAGACTTATATTGCTAAATTATTCCGTATCAATGGGGAAGAACCATCATTAAAAAACAAAGAAATAACTCATAGCTTTTTAGGCGATTTAGAAGAGGCTAATTATTGGATCACAAAAGTGAAAAAAGGTGAACGTAAGCGGAAAGCACCAGCTCCTTTTATCACCAGCTCTTTACAACAAGAAGCATCACGCAGATTAGGGTTTACAGCCAGGCGGACGATGGCTTTGGCACAACAACTATATGAAGGGTTGGATGTAGGTGAAGGTGGTTCAATTGGTTTGATTACCTATATGCGAACTGACTCAACCAATATTTCGGAAATTGCTCAAAAAGAAGTTAGAAGCTATATCATGTCCAAATTTGGCAAAACGTTTCTTCCAGCAACCCCCCCGCAACATAAAACGCGAGCCGTTAAAGCGCAGGAAGCACACGAAGCTATCAGACCTACTTCCGTAATTCGATCTCCAGAAGAAGTAAAGAAATTTTTAAAAGGCGATCAATACAAACTTTATCAACTCATTTGGAAACGATTTGTTGCTTCTCAAATGGAATCAGCCATCTACGATACTGTTTCGGTGGAGATTCAAGCAGATGGTAAAGAGAATCAGTATGAGTTTCGTGCGTCTGGATCTACGTTGCGGTTTTCTGGTTTTTTGATTGTTTATGAAGAAGCCAAAGATGAGGACAAACAAAATGGAAATGACACCGGGGTGTTATTGCCATCCAATTTAGAAGACGGACAAAAACAGGAACTTGTACGATTAATTCCGGAACAACACTTTACAACTCCGCCGCCGCGTTTTACAGAAGCATCGCTGGTTCAACTATTGGAAGAATTTGGAATTGGCAGACCTTCAACTTATGCTCCTATACTTTCAACTATTCAAGAAAGAGGGTATGTAGAACGGGAGAAGAAACGCTTAATCCCCTCTGAAACAGGCATGATCGTAAATGATTTGCTAGTGAGTCACTTCAATGAAGTCGTGGACCCTGGTTTTACTGCCTCAATGGAAACTTCTTTAGATCAAGTCGCGTCTGGTGAAAAAGTTTGGAATACTGTAATAACAGATTTTTATCAGGACTTTTCTGTCCACTTGAACCGCGCAAAAGAAGAAATGCCGGAGACGAAAACCGAATTGGAAAAGATTGGTCGAGACTGTCCAAAATGTGGTCATGAATTAGTTATTCGTTTTGGACGATTTGGAAAATTTATCAGTTGTAGTAATTTCCCGACTTGCCGCTATACAGAGCCAATATTAGAAAAAATTGGCGTTAAGTGTCCAGATTGTTCAACCGGTGAAGTTGTCATCCGTAGAACCAGAAAAGGACGAATTTTTTATGGCTGTTCAAATTATCCGGAATGTCAATTTACTTCCTGGAAACAACCAGTTTCGGAACCATGCCCGAATTGTAATGGTACCCTGGTAGTCATTAATAAACGGGACCTGCAATGTTTAAAATGTGAAGAAACATTTTTACAATCGGATATTCTTCGTGGAGAAAAAGAAGAATTGGCATAAAATCTGCAACTAGAGAGAAAAGGTTGGAATTGTTGCATATTTAGACGTTTTGTTCTAAAATCTAAATGTAATAATCCAAATATTATGACAAATCACCAGGAGCAGAAAAATGGATAAGATCCAAGAATACTTAAAGAGACCATTGATTACAGCCGGAATCGGATTTCTCATTGGTTTGATTATCGGGCTGCCAATTTTGGGTTGGGGATTAATGCCGGTTAGATGGACTGATGCAGATCCTTCTTATCTGAGAGCCGACTTGCAGGAAGATTACTTCTGCATGGTTGTTCATTCATTCATGAAAACCGGCGATTCTCTTCAAGCAAAAGAACGTTTGGAAGGATTAGGGTCTGTAAGTGAAGAAAAATTAGCCGGTTTAATGCCTGGCGATTGTGGATTATCCATTACAGATATCGATCAATTCCGGACTGCGTTGGGATTGGCACAAGTTGTATTACCAGCAGAAGAACCTCCTTCAGAGGAAGTTCAAGCACCTGGAGAAGCAACTGCAGCTGAAGAAGAAGTAATGCCCGGGGATGAAACTGAAGAAAAGAAATCAGACTTCAATCCTTTTGTCCTGGTCATTGTCTTATGTCTAATTACTTTGATCATTGGTGGTGCATTAGCTTACATCTTCTTTATTCGAAAACGTAATATAAGTGAAATATTTCCAGTAAGATCGAAACCTGAAGTTTCAGAGTCCGATGTGGATTCTTATGAAGGCATTCCTGCTGAATTTTCAACCCCAGAACAGGATGTACCGATCACTCAATTTATGAGTACTTATGTCAGCGGAGATGATCTGTTTGACGACTCATTCAGCATTGATTCACCAACCGGAGAATTCTTAGGAGAGTGTGGCGTTGGTATATCCGAAACCATTGGTGTGGGTGAACCAAAGAAAATCACAGCTTTTGAAGTTTGGTTGTTTGATAAAAACGATATACAGACGGTCACCAAAGTCTTGATGAGTCAACACGCTTATGATGATGCCGCGATTGCAAATCGACTGGCGTCTAAAGGTGAACCGGTTTTATTAGAACCCGGTGGAAAAGTTTTCTTAGAGACTGCAACATTAGTACTCGAGGCTCGCGTCGTAGACATGAATTACGGACAGGGAGCTTTACCCGAGAACAGCTTTTTTGATCGTTTGACGCTCGAATTGGCAGTTTGGCCCAAATAAATTTTGAATGATAAAGAAAAAACCGGATGGAATTTATTCCTCCGGTTTTTTTGACTTTACTCGATTTTGATTATCTTTAATTTTAGTTTTCCACCAGGTGTCTCAATATTGACCTCATCCCCTAATTGATGGTTAATTAAAGACTTACCGATAGGGGATTGATACGAAATTCTACCATTGGGTGGATCAGCTTCTTTGGGTCCCACAAGATAGTAAGTTTCTTCAGGGTAATTTCCTTCCTGAACGGTGACAATGGAACCGATATCTACTTTCCCATCTCGATGATCTTTCTCTTCAATTATCTTAACATTACTCAATAGATTTTCTAATTCCTGAATTCTACCTTCTAAAAAACCCTGTTCTTCCTTTGCCTGAATATAATCAGCATTTTCCGATAGATCTCCCATTTGAATGGCAGCACGTAATCGTTTAGAAAGTTCATCCCGCACTGTAGATTTCAAGTGAGAGAGTTCTATTTGTAATTTTTCCAGACCTTCTGCAGTTAAATATGATGTTTCTGTCATAAATTTACCATCCTAAAATTCACTTGTTATTAATTGCACTCAATAATTTCCTCAATTTAAGAAGAGGTTGAATTTTATCATGGTAATAAGGTTGGATCAAATAACTTTTGATGTTCATCAATTGCAAAACGGTCTGTCATTCCCGCAATGTAATCACAAACTACTCTTTCTGGAACGCTTTTTCCCATACGATCGTGGACATGTTTTGGTAAAACACTTGGTTCCAGCATATAGGTTTTAAATAATTCAGATAAAATTTGATCAGCTTTAAACGACATTCTTTGTACTCGATAATGTCGATATAAATTATTAAAAAGAAAATCCTTTAATACACGATTTCTTCTATGCATTTCTTCACTGAATCCAACAATATTGAATGGCAAACGTTGTACTTCTTCTACTGATCGAATCGAGTGATTTTTCAGAAGTGATTCTGTATGACTCAAAACGTCATCAATTTCCATCCCAATCAATTGACGTATCATTGTGTGGCGGGATAGGTCATCTAATTCTCCACCAGACCAATTTACATCAGCGCATAGAATTTCCCATAATTCAATCCCGGATAACATTTGAGGATAAATCATCCTGGATCTCAACCCATCGTCCAGGTCATGAGCTGTGTAGGCTAATTCATCTGCAACATTTGCTATTTGTGTCTCAATATTTCCACGCAAATCGGGATTAAAATCTTTTGCATCGGAAACATCATATTCTGATTCATGTTTCACAATTCCTTCCAGTACTTCCCAGGAGAGGTTCAATCCAGGAAAATCTGGATAGCGATTTTCCAGTTTGGTGACGATCCGAAAAGATTGTTTGTTATGGTCAAATCCACCCTGGTCGATCAGCAGGCGATTAAGCGTTGTTTCGCCTGAATGTCCGAATGGTGGGTGACCCAGATCATGTGCCAGACAGATTGCTTCGATCAAATCTTCATTTGCACCTAAAGCACGGGCAATAGAACGACCTATCTGGGTTACTTCTAATGTATGAGTCAATCTTGTTCGGTAATGGTCTCCCTCATAATTAATGAAAACCTGGGTTTTATATTCAAGCCTTCGAAAAGCAGAAGTGTGAATGATCCGATCACGGTCTCTTTGGAATCGTGTTCTGTAAGCCGGTTCACTATCTGGATATAGCCGGCCTTTTGAATCTTTGCTTTTTGATCCATAAGGTGCTAAATATTTATCTTCATTTCTTTCCAATACATTGAGAGAATTAATAGTCATCATTTACTCCATTTCTATTAATGTTCCTGTTGGTTCACTTAGCAATTCCTGGATTAAACTATCTGATGATAATCCGGAAAAAATGCTAATTTTGGTATTGGGATATTTCTTGACTAATTCCATCATTAATTTTACCTTTTCAAGCATGCCACCGGTTACATCAACACTGGAAGATTTTCCTATTACCTTTTTAATATTGTCAAAGTTTTTGGTGGTTATTGATTTGATTGGGATTTTTTTATTTGGAAAATCAGCCCATATAAAGTCTTCAATACCAGCCAGTAAAATCTTTTTCGGTTGGTAATAATCTGTCAAGTATAGAAAAATATCTTCCGTCGATAATATCGTACCCCCTAGCAGATGGTCGAATATAACATCTCCATGAATGACCGGTAAAATGTTTGAAGATAAGGCTCTCTCAAATGGAAATCGAAAAAATTCAAAACCCTTGCCATTTGATGCGGAGATGAAAGATGAAGGGGAAAAAGTCACAGCAGGCAGACCCTGATCATGTAAAGCCTGGGTGACGATGACATTCAGACTTCTGGCTGCGTGCCAGACCTGGGAGAATCCAATCCAATCTTCTTCCGTTTTAACTCCATTGCGGGTTTGGTATTTAGAAGCCACTGCGTGACCAAAAGATCCAGAACCATGTCCCAGGATTATTTTTAGATCTGGTTTGATTTCTGTTAACTTCTTTATTTGTTTAGCTAAAGACTGAATGATTTCAAGGCGGGGGGTGAAGGGTTTGTCTTTTTCCGTTATCAGTGATCCACCCCATTTGATCATAATCAAATCATTCATTTTATGATTTCTTTCGATAAAGTCATTATTATTGTCTGGGACGCGTCATTGGCTAATAATAATTCGGATATGTTCTCAGCTCTTTCTTTATCTGATAATATGATTATATTCCCACCCAAACCACCACCGCAAAGTTTTGCGCCCAATCCACCATGCTTGATTGAGATATCGATTAAATTTTCGATAGATGGATGAGAAACCCCGATTTTTCTTAGGAGTTCCTGGTTTGCATTCATGAGATGACCTAATTTTTCTTGCTCTCCATTTTCCAGGGCAATTTTTGCGTGAGAGGCAATTTCACCAATTTTTTGGAAATATTCCTCAAATAAATTTGTGTTGTTCAGCCAGCGTTCTCTCACACCAGCGACTGCAACTTTTGTATTCCCTCTTATTCCGCTATCCGCAATGATGATTGTGAAATCGCCTCCCGGGTTGATAAATTGGATATCTTTTCCCTTTTGGAAAAAAACAGGTTTTCGATACGCAATGACTGTATTATCGATACCAGAAGGGGTGCCATGAAATTCGATCTCAACTTTGTATGCCAATTCTGACAAAAGGCTATCCGAAGCCTGGTAGCCAACAAAACCAAATAAAGCATTGATTAAAGCAACCGAAATGGCAGCACTGGATCCCAAACCCGATGAAATTGGGATTGTTGAGGTGAGATGGATTTTGCAGGCAGGGTAGTGAGATATATCCAGAAAATTCTTCACCTGCTCCAGTGCAACTCGGAATGGGTGATGTTTATCCAACTCAACGTAATTCTGCTCAAGTTGGATCTGAGGTGCTATGAATTGAATTTGACCAGTTTGAGACCCGATTGAAGGAAATATTTTTACTTTGGCTTGTCTTTCATTAACCGGAACAGCAATGGCTGGTTGACCATACACTACAGCATGTTCACCAAAAAGAATTGTTTTACCTGGGGCAGTTGATACTGTTGCTGGCATAATCAAAATAAATAGAAAATTATTACAACCGATACTGCAAACAAAAGGAATGTGACTTGTAATGGCCAATCAGACAAAACCAACTCATCCGGAGCGCCACCCTCATTTTTTACCTGAATTAAATATAGATATCGAAATATTCCGTAGATTGCAAACGGGATTGTCAACATCATGACATGATTATCCGGCAGGTTTGGGGCAGAAAAAGTATAAAGACTGTAGGAAATAAGGGTTGTTGCAGAAATGATTGTGATTAATTGATCCAAAAGCGGTATCGTGTAACCATCCAGTACTTTTCTTTGTTCATTATTGTTTTGCTGGATGGTTGCTAATTCACCTCTCCTTTTTCCGAGTCCAAAGAACAATGCCAATACCGTTGTAACAACATATAACCAGGGAGAAAATCTTTCCACCTGAATAATCGATACGCCTGCAGCAACCCGTAAAACAAAACCAGTCGCGATTATCAATACATCCAGCAAAGGAATATGTTTAAGTTTTAAGGAATACGCCAAGTTGATCAGGAAGTAAATGGTCAAAATGAGTAAAAACGATCTGGATAAAAAAAATCCCCCGATGACGGATATCGAAACAAGAATGATGGCAGTAATAATTGCGATCGGAATGGGTAAAGAACCAGAAGCGATTGGTCGGGATTTCTTTTTGGGATGTTTTTGATCTGCTTCAACATCCATAATGTCGTTGATCAAATAGACACTGGATGAAACAAAACAGAACAGAAAAAATCCTATTATGGTTCTGGACAATGGCTCAATCGAAAATAATTGGCGGTCAAAAACCAATGGAATGAGAACGAAAATATTCTTGATCCATTGATGTACGCGCATTTCTTTAAGGATCGCTTTAAGCATGTATCAATATTATCATATCTGTAAAAATATGAAGAAATTTTGAATATCATTTTTTTGTCTGAAACAATTGATCAAAGGTAGGGTAAAATCTTAAGAATGTCAAAAATTCGTGTGGATCTTTATTTATATGAACACAAAATGGTGGAATCACGCAGCCTGGCACAAAGATTGGTCATGGCTGGCGAGATCATAGTCAATGGTGAAAAGGTCCTGAAGCCTTCGCAACAAATCGATGACAAGGCAAAAGTAGAAATCATAAAAGGCCCAAAATTTGTATCAAGAGGTGGAGAAAAATTAGAAGGTGGACTTATAAGTTTTGGGTTGGTGAACTTAGCGGATAAAATTTGTGTTGACGTTGGTTCATCAACCGGGGGATTTACTGATTGTTTGTTACAGAATGGGGCAAAAAAAGTTTATGCAATTGATGTAGGTTTTGGGATTTTACATTGGAAGTTGCGGAATGACCCACGTGTTGTGGTCATGGAACGTACCAATGCCAGAAATGTAATATCACTACCAGATGCTATTGATTTAGTCACCGTAGATGCTTCTTTTATATCTTTAAAAGTATTATTACCTGTCATCAAAAATTGGATTCATGAAGAAAGCCAAATTGTTATGCTTATCAAACCCCAATTTGAAGCGGGAAGAAAAGATGCCGCTAAAGGGGCTGGTGTGATCAGGGATACAAATATTCATCGAAAAATCTTACAAGAAACGCTTGATTTTGCGATTATGAATGGATTTAGGTTTGAGGGGCTCATAATTTCACCACTAAAAGGTCCTAAAGGAAATATTGAGTTTTTGGCTCATTTATCGCTTGGTGAGGAAGATGCAAGAGAAAAAATTGAAGAAGCCATTAATTCAATAATTTCGGATTTAGAATAGACCAAATTTTCAGGAATAATTCAATTTGCGGTATACTTCTTACGCCTATGGAAAATGAGTTTATTCGAAATTTTTGTATTATCGCTCATGTTGATCATGGTAAATCCACACTTGCAGATCGCATGCTCCAATTAACCGACACCATCTCAGATCGGGATATGAAAGAACAGGTTTTGGATAGTATGGATTTGGAGCGTGAAAAAGGTGTCACCATAAAATCTTCTGCTGTGCGGATGAAATATCAAGCCAATGATCAAAAAATTTATGAATTGAATTTAATCGATACACCTGGGCATGTGGATTTCAACTATGAAGTAAGTCGCGCGTTATTAGCTTGCGAAGGTGCATTATTGGTTGTGGATGCATCTCAAGGAATTGAAGCGCAGACTTTGGCCAATTTATATCTGGCACTGGAATCAGATTTGACGATTGTTCCCGTGGTCAATAAGATTGATTTGCCATCTGCCAGACCGGATGAGATCGTCCGGGAAATTTCTAATTTATTAGGTACGGATCCAGATGATGTCATCAAGATTTCTGCAAAATCCGGGATAAATGTTGAATCAGTATTAGAAAGCATTGTAAAAAATGTTCCTGCACCGATTGGAGATGCGGAAGCTCCGATGAAGGCGCTGATTTTTGATTCGCATTATGATTCTTATAAGGGCGTCGTTGCTTACATTCGAATCATGGAAGGCAAAATGACCAATACCGATGTCATTCGAATCATGTCAAATGGACTTGATTTAAGACCGGTTGAAATTGGTGTGTTCGCTCCTGATATGCGAACTGTCACGGACTTATCTGATGGAGAGGTTGGTTATATTGCTACCGGCTTAAAAACGGTGTCTGAGTGCCGGGTTGGGGATACGATTACCCTGGCAAAAAATCCAGCCACAACACCTTTGCCAGGATACCGACATCCCAAACCAATGGTATTTGCTGGTATTTATCCGGTGGATGGCGAGGATTACCCGGATTTAAGGGATTCCATTGAGAAACTACAGCTTAATGACGCTGCACTAGAATTTGTACCAGAAACTTCTCAGGCATTAAATTTTGGGTTCCGGTGTGGTTTTCTCGGGCTCTTCCATATGGAGATCATCCAGGAGCGATTGGAAAGAGAGTACGACCTTGATATTGTCGTGACAGCCCCATCTGTTGAGTATCAGGTTGTCATGAAAGATGGAGAAAAAATCTTTATCGATTCCCCGGCCATGCTTCCAGATGAAGGCGAAATATCCGAAATATTAGAACCCTGGATGAATTTACAAATCATCACCCCGACAGAATATTATGGTACGGTGATGGATATTGTAAGAAAGCGCAGGGGAATTTACAAAGAACAGGAATACCCAGCCGCAAACCGGGTTCAATTATCATTTGAAATTCCATTATCAGAACTGATTATCAACTTCTTTGACGATTTAAAATCCAAAACCAGAGGATATGCATCCATGGATTATTCCATTGCTGAATATCGACCTGAAAATCTGGTAAAACTTGAAGTTTTGGTGGGTGGTGAGCCGGTTGATGCATTGGCTGCCATTGTGCATAAAGAAGACGCTTATCACAAAGGTCAGGCTCTGGTAACAAAATTAAAAGAATTAATTCCCAGACAATTATTTGATGTTGCTATTCAGGCATCTGCAGCCGGAAGAATTATTTCCAGGGCGAATGTAAAGGCATTAAGGAAAGATGTTTTAGCGAAATGTTACGGTGGAGACATCACCCGAAAAAAGAAATTGTTGGAGAAACAAAAACGCGGTAAACGGCGCATGAAGATGGTGGGAAATGTAGAAATCCCACAAGATGCATTCATGGCAGTTTTGCGTTTGGAGGGTGATTGAAATTAAAAAGCCAAAAATCTTCTTTTAACATCAATATTATTTGGCGATGGGTTCCAGGTTTTTTATTGAGTTTCATCGCCATTTTTGCCCTGGTCAAACTTGTCCCGGTAGATCGGGCATTTGATCTTTTAAAGAGCACCCCATTTTCATATTATTTATTGGCTGCGCTGTTTACTTTATTGTTTTTGCTTGTCAGAACACTTGGCTGGCGGGCACTCCTTGGATTCCGTCCAACTTACAAGAACACTTTTCTGAAATTATGTTTGGGATATTTTATCAACAACATCTTTCCATTCCGGTTAGGTGAAATAAGCCGGGCAGTATTCATGGGGGCATCCTTAAACGCAAATCCGGGACATATTCTTTCCTCGATTTTTATCGAACGGGTGCTTGACTTGATCATTCTGGCTTTCTTCTTACTGATCATGTTACCCTATGTTGTAGGTATGGCCTGGATTAAAACCACTGCCTGGTTAATTTTAGGAATAATGGTTATTGGATTAATCGTTTTGTTTTTTGTTATTCGAAATTCAAGACCGTTTGAAAATCTATTAAGCAGAATTGGCAAGAAATCAAATCTATTAGCCAAATTGATCGTTCCTTTCTTTCTCTCATTGTTAGAAGGTTTCAAAACACTCAGAAACCCAAAACAATTCGCAGCTGGTTTTTTGGGGGTTCTGGCTTCGTGGTTGGTGAGTTTTGTGCAGTTTTCTTTATTTTTATTTATTCTTACAGGTACGTCTGAATGGTGGTGGGGGGCATTTGCCAACACAACCTTAGCATTGGGGATCGCTTTACCTTCTGCTCCTGCTGGATTGGGTATTTATGAATCATCCATTGTGGCAGGATTGAAGTTGTTTAATATCGATGAATCAATAGCGCTTGCATTCGCGTTGATCATGCATGTATCCCAATTTGTTCTGATAGGCATTCTTGGAATATATGCATTAATCCGGGATGGATATTCACTGAAAAATCTATTTTCACAACTTGTCCAATTTAAAGATCAATTAAAAGATGAACAAAGAAGTGGAGAGATGCATGACTAGAAAATATTTAATTACGGGTGGTGCTGGATTCATTGGGTCTAATTATGTTGCCCGATTAATAAAACGAGGTGAGCAAGTTACTATTTATGATAATCTATCACGTCCAGGTTCTACGTTAAATTTGAACTGGTTGGAATCCATCAAAAAAGACTCTTTCAACCTCATTGAAGCTGATATTAGAGATCAGGCATCAATTTACAACGCTGTGAGTGATATGGATGTAATTGTCCATCTTGCTGGACAGGTAGCAGTAACCACTTCTGTCGTTAATCCACGAGAAGATTTCGAGATCAATGCGTACGGCACCTTTAATGTCCTGGAAGCTGCAAGAAATTCCAACAAAAATCCAATTGTTCTTTATGCTTCCACTAATAAAGTTTATGGCGGTATGGAGGACATTGAAGTCATTGAAAATGAGACCAATTATCGTTATCTGGATTTTCCGCAAGGGATTTCAGAAAAGTTTCCTTTGGATTTTCATTCTCCTTATGGTTGCTCAAAAGGTACTGGGGATCAATACGTGCGCGATTATCACCGGATCTACGGAATCCCAACTGTGATATTGCGCCAGAGTTGCATTTATGGACCGCGCCAATTTGGTGTTGAAGATCAAGGCTGGTTAGCCTGGTTTATTATTGCTGTCTTAACCGGGAAACAAATTTCCATTTATGGGAATGGAAAACAAGTAAGAGATGTGTTATACGTCGAAGATTTACTGGATGTATATGACGCCTGTATCGAGAATATTGATATCGCGGCTGGTGAGGTTTACAACATTGGTGGTGGTGCTGACCAGATGATCTCGGTGTGGAAGGAATTTTCTCCGATTTTGGAGGAAATGCTGAATAAAAAGATTCCAGTTGTGTGGGGGGATTGGCGTCCTGGGGATCAAAAAATCTATGTTTCTGATATTCAGAAAGCGTTTGACGAATTAAACTGGCAACCCAAAGTTTCGGTACGTAACGGTTTACAACAATTATTTAATTGGGCCGAAGAAAATGTAAACCTGTTTACTACATAGGTTAAGTACTATGAAGATATTAATTGTATTGACATATTATCGTCCCCACACAAGTGGACTCACAATTTACGCAGAAAGATTAGCGAAAGCGCTGGTCAAACGTGGGCATTCTGTGACAGTATTGACTTCTCAGTTTGAAAAATCATTACCCAGGAAAGAAATTCTTGATGGCGTAAAAATCGTTCGTGTCCCCGTTTTGTTTCGGTTAAGTAAAGGCGTAATCATGCCTGCTTTTGGATATCTGGCAACAAAATTAGTGCTGGAACACGATGTCATTCAATTACATTTGCCACAATTCGACGCTGCAGGTGTAGCGCTGAGGGGAAGGTTATTTAATAAGCCAACCATCATCACATACCATTGTGATTTAATTATGCCCTCCGGAGTGGTGGCGTGGTTTGCAAATAAAGCTGTATTGATGATGAATGAATTGGCGGCCATATTTGCACATAAAATTGTGACCTATACCAGGGATTACGCAGAAAATTCGACTTACCTAAGACGATATTTACGAAAGTTAAGTGTAGCCCTACCACCTGTAGTTTTACCCGAGATTTCCACAGAGAAGATAGAAGAATTTCGAGTTGAGAACAATCCTGAGAATCATTCACCGGTTATTGGCATGGCGGCTAGATTTGCGACTGAAAAAGGTGTCGAAGTATTGTTAAAAGCCATGCCAAAGGTGCTTAAAGAGTTCCCTGATGCACAGGTTCAATTCGCTGGCCCATACAAAAATATTATCGGTGAGGAAAATTATTTCCAGCGATTACATGCCAGGATTGAGGCATACGAAAAATCGGGGAATTGGAATTTTGTTGGGGTGTTAAATCCAGATCAAATGTCAGCGTTTTACCCTAATCTGGATGTTTTGGTTTTACCCAGTTTGAATTCGACCGAAGCATTTGGTTTGGTGCAAATTGAGGCAATGATCAATGGAATACCCTGTGTTGCTTCTAATTTACCAGGGGTAAGGCAACCTGTGAAAATGCACGAAATGGGAGAAATTATTCCGATTGGAGATTCTGATGCTTTGGCAGATGCTTTGATCAGAATTCTTCGGAACCCTACTCAATATAAAAATGATTTTAATACGATCAAAAAGAAATACATACCTGATATGGTGGCAAAGGAATACGAAAATTTGTTTGCATCGATTACAAAGGAAAGTTCTCATTCATGAATGGATTAACAAAAAATCCCGGTGAAACTGAGAAAAAAGATTACTTATGGTTGCAGATAAAGGAAATGCCATATTTCAGAGGTTTATTACGTGCTGTGGAAGCACGTGCATATCAGGATATCATCTTAGAAGAACCGATTTTAGATTTAGGATGTGGGGATGGGCATTTTGCATCGATTACTTTTGACCATCCTGTTGATATAGGCATTGATCCCTGGTCAGGTCCTGTCAAATTAGCTGCAAAACAAGGATGTTATAAACAGGTTATCAATGGATTGGGAAACCAGTTACCTTTTCCGGATGAGTATTTTGGTAGTATTGTCAGTAATTCTGTTTTGGAACATATAGAAGATCTTGATGCAGTTATCAAGGAAGTTGCCCGGGTAACAAAACCAAACGGGATATTTATTTTTTGTGTACCCAACCATTTATTTCTTGAAAATCTATCTATTTCTACTTGGTTCGATAGAATTCATTTAACTGGATTAGGAAACCTATACAGAAAATTCTTTAATTGGATCTCGAGACATCATCATTGTGATTCCCCGGATGTATGGGAAAACCGTTTATCTGAAGCAGGATTTTCAATCGAAAAGTGGTGGCATTATTTTTCTCCAAAAGCTTTGCACGTTTTAGAATGGGGTCATTATTTTGGATTACCTTCATTAATAAGCCATTTTCTATTCAGAAGATGGATCCTCATCCCTAAAAAGTGGAATTTATTTTTTACTGAAGCACTTACCAGAAGAATTTACAATGAAGAACCAAATCAAGAAAAGGGATCTTATTCTTTTTACATAACATATAAAAAATAGCATCTTTCTGTATCTAAATAATAATTAGTACAATAAATACATAAAATTATTGAAAGTTGGATGGGATATAATTGTAGAAATTTTTGACCCATGATGCTTTATGAATGAACCCAGTTTATTAGATTTTATCAAAGCAAAAATTATGCCTTGGAAATATTCAATTTCTGAGGAGTATCTCATTAATTTAATAGTAGAAGAAGATATATCCATCGACAAGGTTGAAGATGGTGAAATTAAGGAAATGCCTGTCAGCTTATTGACAAATTGGGGGCAATATAGATTAGTTCTTGCACTATTTTTGGCAATCATTGGGCAGTTCTTTATGGAACCACCAGAACGAAATGTATCTGTGGCTATCATGTTCTTCATAGCAAGTTTTGGTTTGATCATTTGGTCTGCCATTTCGAAAGATTCGATCTTTGATTATCAAAATGTGACGAATGCAAAACAATTAGATTTTGAATTATCAACCAAAAAACTTTACTTGTTAGCTGCCAGTGGACTGCTGCTTGTTTTGGCTTTTTTTGCATTTCGAAAGAATACCGCAAATGAAATTCTATTTAATGGTTTGAACTTAGGTTTATGGATAGGATCTCTCATTTTATTTCTGCTTGCTGTGTTTGAAGCTGATCAAATCAAAATCCCACTTGAAAATTTCAAACGAGCTATCAATAATAAGCAAACCTTCATTAAAATCACACCCTGGTTAATATTCATCAGCGTTGCAACAATTCTGGTGTTTTATTTTCGTTTTTACAGGTTGAATGAAGTTCTGGGTGAAATGTTCAGTGACCATGCGGAAAAACTGTTAGATGTGTATGATGTTCTGAATGGAAAATTTCCTGTATTTTTCATTCGCAATACCGGGCGAGAATTTTTCCAATTTTATTGGACTGCTTTCCTGGCAATCGTTTGTAACACGGGTATCTCTTTTATGAGTTTGAAAATTGGAACCGCTTTGGCCGGATTTTTAACCTTGCCATATATCTATTTATTAGGCAAAGAATTACGAAATAAATGGGTTGGTATTTTAGCCTTTTTATTTACAGGCATCGCATATTGGCCGAACGTTATTTCCAGAGTAGGATTACGATTTCCGTTTTATCCAATGTTTGCTGCACCTGCTTTATTCTATTTGATCAGGGGATTACGACAGAAGCGAAGAAATGATTTTATTTATTCAGGGATTGCCATAGGATTGGGATTACATGGATACAGTTCAACCAGATTTCTTCCTGTTGTTGTGGTAATTGCTGTCATTTTATTCTTAATCCACAAACAGTCCAAAGGGATACGCAATCAAACCGTCAATGCATTCATCATTCTGGTAATTGCCAGTTTTATAATATTCTTACCGCTTTTCAAATACACCATGGTGAATCCAGACGCGGTGAGTTACCGAATGATGACCCGGTTAACATCGAGTGAAAGAGCAATCACTGAACCTGCAGGCGAAATTTTCCTGAAAAATTTATGGAAAGCCGAGACTATGTTCTTTTACTCAAATGGGGGAACCTGGGTGCATTCCATTCCCAACCGGCCTGCGTTGGATATGGTCAGTGCAGGTTTGTATTTATTGGGAAGTATTATTGTTCTCATTCAATACTTGAAGTATCGCAATTGGGAAGATTTATTTCTTATACTCGCAGTGCCCTTGTTAATGATGCCATCGATTTTGTCGCTGGCATTTCCAGATGAAAATCCGAGTTTAAACAGAACGGCAGGGGCAATAATTCCAGTTTTTATTCTTGTAGCCATAGGTTTTGAGCGTGTTTTTTATAGCATTTGGCGTGTAGCCAGGCGAAATAGATACAAGTTTGGTGTTTCTTTCGCTGGAATCGTTTTGTTTTTGATTTCTACATTGATTAATCATGATCTGGTATTTAATCAATTTGACAAACAATTTATGGCTGGGGCGTGGAATACAAGTCAGATTGGATCAATTATTAGAAATTTTGCTGGATCGACTGGAAATGCTGATCGAGCATATGTCGTTCCTTCTCCGCATTGGGTGGACACGAGGTTGGTTGGCATTAATGCTGGCTATCCAACAAAAGATTATGCTTTATGGCCAGAACAATTCAATCAACTGAATATTGATGACGGTGAAAAACTGGTTATTTTAAAATCGGATAATCAGGATGCACTTTCATTATTAGAGACAATGTTTCCAAATGGAATTCTTTACAACTATGATTCAGGATTTGAAGGAAAGGATTTTTATATTTATCATATTCCTCCAGTAATAATTCAAGAAGAGAACATCATGGCTCCATAGGAATTTAAATGAATAACATTGAAAACTCGAAAAACAATAAAATTTTAACAATCCTGGTACCCATACTTTTTCTAGTTGTTCTTGCAGGAAGTGTTTTCTTTCGCATCAGAGGTATTTTTTGGGGTGAATACATGTACTTGCATCCAGATGAGCGCTTCTTAATCTGGGTTGGAGCGAGTTTGGATTCTGTAGATTCCATTGGTAGCTATTTCAACACCCACATATCCTCCTTAAATCCACACAATCGCGGACACGGTTTCTTTGTCTATGGAGATTTTCCGGTTATCCTCACCAGGTATGTCACGGAAGGAATATTCGATTTCGTCGGTTGGAATGAAATTACACAGGTTGGCAGGGTTTTATCCAGTCTCTTCGATTTAGGGAGTGTCATTCTTTTATTTTTTATCGGAAAGAAGTTGTTTAATCAATGGGTCGGGTTATTAGCAGCTGCATTTGCGGGCATGGCTGTATTGCAAATTCAACAATCACATTTCTTTACCGTAGACACATTCGCCACGTTTTTCACAACGCTGGCTGTTTATATTGCTGTCATCATATCCCAACATGATTTTACCCGAGGAAAAAATTCAGCAACCGAAGATGAAGGTGAGGATATTGAAGGTAGTAGCAAAAAGAAAAATTGGCTTCCGAGTCAGAAAACATTCTTATTTTCAATTATTTTCGGTATTGTGGTCGGTTTAGCTGCAGCATCGAAAATTAATACAGTTACGATTGCACTATTACTTCCATTATCTTTCTTAATCCTTTGGGAAAAAATTCCAGTAGAGGATTCAGGGAGAAAAGGCGAGCTCATTCTAAGAGATCTGGTCATCGGTGGATTTTTTGCTTTATTATCTTTTCGAATTTTTCAGCCATATGCCTTTGATGGACCAGGATTTTTTGGCATTCAGCTTAATTCTTTATGGTTGGACAACTTACGGGAGGTGAGCGCACAATCCAGCGGAAAAGTAGATTTCCCTCCTGCTTTGCAATGGGCACGTAGAAATTTCTTTTTTTCAGGAAAGAACCTTTCTTTGTGGGGGTTAGGTTTACCACTCAGCATTGTTGCCTGGTCTGGTGTACTAACAATGGGTTGGCGAATTTTACGAGGTGAGTGGAAAAAATATCTGTTACTGTGGGTCTGGACGATGGGTTATTTCCTCTGGCAGTCATCATTGGGAAATTCAGTGATGCGCTATCAAATGCCTGTTTACCCGATGTTTGCATTGATCGCTGCCTGGATGATCTATTTTCTTTTTACCTATAAACCTGAAAAATCAGGATGGTCTAATCCATTAAAAATCACTGGTGGAATCCTATCTGTTGTATCCCTTGTTGGCACATTTATCTGGGCGTATATGTTCAGCTCAATTTATGTAGAACCCGTCACCAGGATTGAAGCCTCTCGCTGGATTTATGAGAATGTGCCAGGTCCGATCAATCTGATGATTCAGCAGGATGGAGAAAAATATCAAAAAATCATCTCCTATCCATATGATTTTCAACTCTCACAGGGAAATTCATTTTCCTCTCATTTCAGTGTTGATGAAGCTGGTCTTCTGGATGAAATCACATTTGTAAGAATTATTCAACAAGAGAATATTGGTCAAGCGGATGAGAAGCTATCCGTTTCAATTTTCGATCTGGAAAATTCCGGACAATTTCTGTCGAGATCTGAGTTGATTGGCCCATTTAATCAATATGACTCAATTAAAATCAATCAATATTCTGTGAAGATTGATCCTCCGTTAATTCTGGAAGCTAACCATACTTATCAAATCATCCTGGAAAATAAAGGTGCAGGTGTTATCTCATTAGTGGGCAGTGCCACCGCGAATGAATCGGTTTGGGATGATGGTCTACCTTTGCGTACGGATGGATATGATGCCTATGGTGGTATTTATCAAAAAGATCTTACCTTTGAGATGTACTGGGAAGACAATCAGGAGAAACTCGATAGATTTATCTCAACATTGTATAAAAGTGATTATATTTTCATTTCTTCTAACCGGCAGTGGGGAACCACAACCAGGGTTCCAGAACGTTACCCATTGACCACCCGGTTTTACCAAGAATTGATGGGTTGTCCAACTGAGGAACAAATATATGAGTGTTACAGTATTGCCAGACCTGGTATGTATCAGGGGAATCTGGGTTTTGAACTGGTAAAGGTGTTTGAGTCGTATCCAAAAATTGGTAATTTTGAAATCAATGACCAGCATGCTGACGAAGCGTTTACTGTTTATGATCACCCGAAGGTGCTTATTTTCAAAAAATCTAGTGATTATGATCCAGTCTCAGTTATACAAATTCTCAGTGAAGTTGATCTAAGCAAGGTAATTTACTACACACCGGGTGAATTTCCTGATTATCCAGCTGATTTGGAACTTTCTGAAAAACAATTAGAAATACAGCAAACCGGAGGTACATGGTCAGAGATTTTTGATACTTCAAATATTATCAATCAATATCCTATCCTTGCAGTGATACTCTGGTATCTGGCAATAAGTGTTTTGGGCTTGGTGTTTTACCCGATTGTTCGTTTAGGTTTCAATGGTCTTGTGGATAAAGGGTATGCATTCAGCAAGCTGTTTGGGATGCTTTTTGTTTCATTAATCGTCTGGATTGGTGGATCTTATGGAGTTTCGGTAACTCAGAGCTTTATCTGGATAGTCATCGGATTTGTCGTGCTTGTTTGTCTATTGATCGGATATTTAACAAAGCAAGCAATCTTTACAGATATAAAACAATTAAAAAATCTCTTCATCTGGATTGAAATTGTCAGTTTGGTATTGTTCGTAGCCTTCTTATTTGTTCGTTTAGGAAATCCTGATTTATGGCATCCTGGAAAAGGTGGAGAAAAACCGATGGATTTCTCCTACTTGAATGCAGTAATCAAAAGTACTACTTTTCCGCCCTATGATCCCTGGTACGCAGGCGGATATATCAATTATTACTATTATGGATTTGTGATCATTGGAATTTTCATTAAATGGCTGGGTATCGTGCCCTCGATTGCTTACAACATCGTATTGCCAACCCTGTTCAGTTTTGTTGGAATTGGGGCATTCAGTGTAGTCTGGAATCTGATTTCATTTTACAAAAAAGAAAATGATCCTGACTATATCTCGCCAAAATCAATAAAAGAAATCTTCAATTCCACTGAAGGAAAAGCTGGATTGTCAGGAGTATTATTAACATTAATCCTGGGAAATCTTGGTACCATAAGGATGATTTGGCATGGGTTACAAAAAATCGGTTCTCCGGATGGTGTCATCGAAGGTGCAAGATTCTTTGAACGCTGGTTATGGACCATCAAAGGATTAGGCGGATTTTTTAGTGGACAAAATCTTCCTTTTTACCCAGGAGATTGGTATTGGGTCCCCAGCCGTGCATTACCACAAGAACCGATTACAGAATTCCCATTCTTTTCATTTATTTATGCTGACCCACATGCACATGTAATTGCCATGCCGGTCACTGTTATGGCGATTGCCTGGTCTCTTTCCATTGTTTTCGGTAAATGGAAATTTAGTGAGAATCTTCCAGGTTGGTTTGTAAAATTCATATTGATTCTGGTTGGCGCTGTCACGATTGGCGCACTAAGACCCACAAACACATGGGATTTTCCAACTTATTTGATACTGGGTGGGGTAGTCATTCTTTATACAATTCTTCGATATGGGAAAGGCTTTCGCACAGCTTATCATTTAAGCAGTTTCGTTGCCAGGGTTGTTGAAACGATCATGATTCTGAGCGTATTTGTTGCAGCTGCCTTTCTTTTGTATTATCCGTTTTCGGAATGGTTTGGGCAGGCATATACGAAAATAGAGCCCTGGACAGGCAGTCATTCTCCTTTCTGGTCTTATTTCACGCATTGGGGACTATTCCTGTTTATTCTAATTGGTTGGTTCATCACCGAAACCATTCATTGGCTGGCAAGTACGCCTTTATCTGAAGCGAAAAAATTGCTCAAGTATCGTTTCTGGATATGGTTGGCGATGGCAACTATACTTTCAATCACCATCTTTTTATTGATAAAAGGAATTACGACAGCCTGGTTGGTTTTTCCCATGGCAGTATGGGCTGGATTATTGATATTAAGAAAAGATCAATCCGATGCAAAAAGATTTGTTCTTTTCCTGACCGGTACTGCCCTGGTTTTGACTTTGATGGTTGAGTTGATTGTGCTTAAAGGCGATATTGGCAGAATGAATACAGTATTCAAGTTTTATCTACAAGCCTGGATATTATTTGCTATCAGCAGTGGTGCTGCACTCATTTGGAGTATCCCTGAAATAATCAAACATTGGTTCCCGGAAGTGAAAACTACCTGGCAGATTATACTGATTACACTGTTCGCCTGTGCAGCGTTGTATCCAATAACTGCTGCCACTGAAAAAATTGATGATCGTATGAGTGAGAACATACCACTCACACTGGATGGCATGGAATATATGAAACACTCATCTTACTATGATGAGGGTGTAAATATGAGTCTTGATGAGGATTATCAAGCTATCCGATGGATGCAGGAAAATGTGATTGGATCGCCAGTTATCGTTGAAGCCAACACAGTTGAGTATCGCTGGGGAAGCCGATATTCCATTTACACAGGATTACCGGGTGTTGTAGGTTGGAATTGGCATCAACGTCAACAAAGGGCAGTCGTTCCTTCAACCTGGATTACTGATCGGGTGGACGCAGTCAATAATTTCTACCTGACAACAGATATTCTGGAAACGGAAGATTTCATTAAGAAATTTGGTGTTTCATATATCATTGTGGGTCAAATGGAGAAAGCAAAATACATTGGTGATGGTCTTGGTAAATTCCAACAATTAGATGGCAAGCTTTGGAATTCTGTTTATTCATTAGGAAGTACTACAATATATCAGGTGATCAATGACAAATAACAAAGAATTTATCTATCATGTAATTTCACAAATTGACTGGAATCAAATTTCAGAATCTGAATTCTATGCTCCTGATTCTTTAACGAGTGAAGGATTTATCCATTTTTCATATAAGGATCAAATTCCAGGTGTCATTGACCGGTTCTACAAGAATCAAACAGGTTTGTTAGTGATAAAGGTTGATGTTAATAAGTTAAAATCAAATTTACTGCTTGAAAAGGTTCCGGACACTGGATTATTTCCTCATCTTTATGGAAAGTTAAACCTGGATGCTGTTGTTGGCGTGTTCCAAATCTTGAAAGATGAAAATAACAAGTTGTTTTGGTCTGAGGGATACTGATATTAATAATTGATACTCAAAATTTTCCTAATAGATACTAAAAGTAGATAAGATAAACAAATGAAAAAAAAATTATTTACGATTGAATACTTGATCTATGGGCTGATTCTTATTATAGGAATTGCTTTTCGATTTATTAATTTAGGTGGTTTGCCACTTTCGGATGTTGAAAGCTCGGTATCATTGCATGCTTTAAGCCTGATATCTGGAGAGCAAGGAACAAGCTTTTCGGATCAGATTTTTTTATCCAATATCCAGGCGGTTTTATTCTTTTTATTTGGAAATAGCAATTTAATTGCGAGATTATTTCCTGCAATTGCAGGAGTCTTATTTATTCTTATTCCCTTTTTATTCAGGAACTATGTTAATCCAAAAATGATGATTATTTTGTCTTTTTGGATTGCTTTGAGTCCGACTTTTATTTCTTTATCCAGGCAGGTTGATAGCACGATATTATTCCTTTTTTCAATTTCCATATTTATCTACTTTTTTATTAAGCAATCCGTTATCCCCAGTGCGGTATTTTTTGTTATTAGCATATTGAGTGGAAAAGTTTTCTTAATGCTTTTAGTCCCGATTTTGATTTCATTGTTGTATGTCTATTTATTTCTAAATAAACAAAATAATTCCATTTATGACCAGATCATTCAGTTAATTAAATCCTTCCAATGGAAAAAATTTAGTTTATATTCGATTGGCGCATACGTTCTTCTGAGTACTTTTGGTTTCATTTTTCCAGGTCAATTATCTGGAGTCGGATATAGCATATATGCTTACTTCAATAGTTTCTCACAACTTTCAATCGTGACTTTATCAGATCTGGTTCGTGGGTTGTTATTTTATGAAATTGCAGCAATTCTATTTGGGGTGATCGGGACTATTTACATCATTCGTAAAAATCAGATTGCCGGGTTATTCATCACGGGTTTAATTACATTCAGTATCGTTCAAATAGTTCTCATGTCTGAGAAGACCATTGTTATGAATGCAATCATTGTCTTCTCGTTAATGATTGCAGGATCATTTTTTATGAACCTATTTATTTACATTCCAGGGCAGCTAAAAATGAAAATCATCATTGTGGCTTTGATTGCTCTGGCTATTTTATTCTTCATCAGTCTGGCTTTTATGAGCATGTTTGCAAATTCATATCAAGGAGAACAGGAAAATACCCTGCGAATATTTTTTATTATTGCCGGTTTTGCATTAATTATCGGTGCAGGTTTACTGGCTGGGTGGGCAATCAGTTGGGAAATTGCTGGCAAAAGTTTCTTATTACTGTCCATTTCTTATTTTTTAATTTTCACTATATCGGCGTCTGTGAATGCATCTGGATTGCGATACCCATATCAAAATGAAATTCTCAGTATCAATCCAGTACCCATAGAGCATGACTTGTTAATCCAAACTTTGGAAAATTATTCTGAATGGAATTTTGGAGACAAAAAATCTATAAACATCCACATTCTGGGGAATCAACCACCATCCATGTATTGGGCATTAAGAAATTTTGACAATATTTCGAAGGGGGATGTTATACCTTTGGATCAGGAGATTGATGCCATTATAAGCAATGCTGATCAGAATCTGGTACAGGCTGATTCATTTAGAGGACAGGATATTTTGTGGACATCGAAACCAGCCTGGGGTTCAATGAATGCCAATGAAACTACTCGATGGTTATTAACCAGGCGAGCTCCCCAGGATATGCTTTATCAAAAATCTATCATTATCTGGATACGTAATAGTTTGTTTCCAGGCGTTGATACTCAATAACTAAAAGGAGATATATGGAAAAAAAATCATTTACGATCACATTGGATGGCCCAGCTGCTTCTGGAAAATCAACTTTAGGAGAAAGGTTGGCAGAGTCGTTGGATTTTATGTATCTGGATACAGGGGTCATGTATCGGGCAGTAACATTAGCGGTATTAAATAAAAATGTTGATGTAAATGATGAAGGTCTGGTTACCAAAGTCGCTGAAGAGATAGATCTTGATATTCATCCAGCGACAATTGATGATGGTCGCAGCAATGATGTAATTCTCGAGCAGGAAGATGTCACCTGGGAAATTCGATTACCCGATGTAGAATCAAATGTCTCACAAGTTTCTGCCTACAAAGGAGTGCGAGTGGCTATGACTAAAAAACAACGTGAGATTGGAAATCGTGGGGGTATCGTAATGGTTGGTAGAGACATAGGCACGGTTGTATTGCCTGATGCTGAAATCAAATTATATCTGGATGCATCTGTTGAAGAACGCGCAAAACGCCGGTATCTGGAACTAATAAATCGTGGAAAACAAGCGACCTATGAAAGCGTGCTGGATGATTTAAAGCGCAGAGATAAAATTGATTCTTCTCGAGCAATCGCTCCATTACGTCCAGCTGAGGACGCGATCATGATTGATTCAGATCACATGAATGCTGAAGAAGTTTTCCAGTATATTTTTAAGTTGGTAGAAGAGAAAAAGAATCTTCAAGTATAGAAGGACATTTATTATCGGAAGAATAAAAATTAATATTTCATTTTCACAATAATCCAATCGATCAGGAAGGAATCAAAATGTGCGACACTTTTGTTCTAATGCCAGACTTTACAGAAAATAAAAAATTTTACTTTGGAAAAAATTCCGACCGGGATCCGAATGAGGCTCATGAAGTATTAATTGTGCCTCAAAAACAATATGAAAAAGGTGAATTGGTAAAATGTACTTATATCTCGATTCCCCAGGTAGAAAAAACGAACAAAATCCTTTTGGGTAAACCAGTATGGATTTGGGGAGCAGAGATGGGGGTGAACGAATACGGCGTAGTTATTGGAAATGAAGCTGTTTTTTCAAAAATTCCGGCAGGAAAAGAACCAGGTTTAATCGGGATGGATTATCTTCGTTTAGGTCTGGAACGGGGGAACAATGCCAGAGAGGCATTGAATGTTATTACGGCATTATTGGAGGAATATGGTCAATCTGGTAATTGTGGGTTTATGCATCCATTTTATTATCATAACAGCTTTATTATTGCAGACAAACATGAAGCCTGGAAATTAGAGACAGTTGAAAAACATTGGATAGCAGAAAAAATAGATGGTTTTGGAGCAATCTCCAATGGTTACTCCATTGAAGATAAATGGGATTTAATTTCACCAAACCTTATTACGTTTGCTGAAGAAAAAGGTTGGCTAAAAAAGGAGAGTAAATTTAATTTTCGGGAATCAATTTCGGATTGGCTGATCACTACTTTTAGTGATTCAAAACAACGCCGTTCGTGTTCAATAAGGAAAATTAATGAAACAGGTCCAAAGACTGAGCTTGAAGATGTATTTGAGACACTGAGAAGTCACAGAGTTGAAGAAAATTATCGACCGGATAAAGGAATAACTGGAGCAGATATCTGTATGCACTCTGGCTTTGGTCCCATTCGTGTCAGTCAAACTACCGGATCAATGGTTGTTGAACAAGGTGATGATCGACTCATCGTTTGGGTCACAGGTTCATCAGCACCGTGCCTGAGTATATTTAAACCAATGTCTTTAGATCAGGAATTGAATTATTTTGGTCAATCACCTGAATTGGAGTACGATAGTCAATCTTATTGGTGGCAACAGGAAAGAATTCATCGTAAGATTTTGCAAAATTATCCAGCATTAAGCCATGATTACATACAAGATTTGAATGATCTTGAGAAAGTTTTTGTTGGCAGGATGAGGGAATTTGAAGGTCAAATTGAGCTTATTGCGGATTGTTTTGATGATGCCTTCACCCTGCAAAAAAAGTGGATTGAGGAATTTCAAAACGAAGCAAGTAAGGATAAAACCAATTTTCTTTACAGGCATATCTGGAAGAAAAATAATCAATTAGCCAAAATGCCTTAAGCTGAAACAGCAATGCTATAATTTTTATAGTTGTTTTTTGGAATACAATGCCTATTTCTTACACTGTTCTCTTTCCCTCAAGACCCTATTTAAACCCGCCGAAAGATTTTCTTGGTTTTGCTGCGTGGTTTGTATTTTTATTTCTGATTATTCTTGTTGTGAAGAGGATTTGGCAACCGCTTCCAAGCCGGCAACAAAAAAATTGGTGGCTTTTTTATGGGCTGGCAATTCTGGCACCCTTTTCAGTTATTCTTGGTGGGATTGAATTCACAAATTTAGAGCCTGGGGTGGTCGCATCCGGTTTTCTCTTATTTCTT
Source organism: Anaerolineaceae bacterium (assembly GCA_019429225.1). Classification (GTDB taxonomy): domain Bacteria; phylum Chloroflexota; class Anaerolineae; order Anaerolineales; family Anaerolineaceae; genus UBA6170. The sequence goes on along the minus strand of JAHYJK010000001.1, from coordinate 9,044 downwards.
TTTATCACAATCCCCTGGCAGATGGCAGCAGGATTTTATGGTTTATTTCCTGCGGTAATCATTGGATTAATCAGCGGGATATCCATGGCCTGGTGGGGAACGCATAATATTTTTACGATTGTAGAAACAATTGGAATGGCTGTGTTTTTCGCTTTTCTTGTCCGTCAAAAATACAGAACACAATTGTTTGGTTTATTAAGAATTCCCGTTGTTGCAGCAGTTTTCACTGGTCTACTATTTATACCAATTTTCATTCTGAATCAAATTTTAAACTCGAGTGGATCATTGGCAGTACGTCTTGATTATGGTTTGACCCAGACATTTTCACTATCCATTTTTAGATTTGTAGAGCTTATATTTGGTGGACTATTTTGTAGTGTGTTTTATATAGCGAAACATAAATCATGGTTTACACCAAAATTCCTTTCACCCACGCCTATGGAGAAACGTATAGAATACCGATTCTTAATGACCACCTTACCGGTCATTCTGTTTGTGGTTCTATTTGTTGTGTATGTCGATTGGAACGTTGCCAGCAAAGCAGCCGAAGATTTAGTGGAATCCAGACTCAGGGGGACCGCTGAAATTGCATCTGAGAGTTTGCCATATTTTTTCGAATCAGGGCAAAATCTAATCATCAGTCTGGCAGATGAAAAATTGTTACAACAGAATGTCGATGTATGGGCTGACCTTTCCGAAAAGATTCAAGTGATTCCATTCTTCTCGCAATTATTTTTATTTGATCAAAATGGGAATCCTAAGGATGGCTACCCTATTCGAGATGTTGACCAACTTCAATTATCAATGGAAGAAAGAACCGGGATCGATCTCGCTTTAAAGGGAGTGCATTTTCAGATTTACACTTCTCCACCGAAAATATCAGATAAATCTGTTCTGGTCACTTTCATTACTTCCATAACAGACAATCAGGGAAGCCCGATTGGTGTTCTTATTGGCAGAACTGATTTCATTACAAACCCATATGTTCAACCCACCATATCAACCTTAAATAATTTTACAAAATCTTTGGGTGAAAGTGTTATTCTGGATGATCAAAGAAGAATTATCTTTCATTCGAATATGAACCCGCAGTTGTTGTGGTCTACGTATCCACAAGAAATACCCATAGCGGCAAATTTATTTGAAAATTCCTCCATAAGTGGAGGTCAGCAATTGGTTTACCATCAACCACTCACAGGCAGGTCCTGGTCAGTTCTGGTAGGTTTACCATCCACTGAAGTTCAGGAACTAGCTCTTAAAATTGCAGCGCCGTTATTAGGTGTATTAGGATTGGTAATCATCCTGGTTGTGTTGGCATTGCGAAGTGGAATAAAACCAATCACCAAATCGGTAAGATCACTCTCATACCAGGCAGGACTCATTTCGCAAGGTAATTTAGAAAGTCCCATGAGCATTAATAGTGTGGATGAATTAGGGCAATTAGCTTATTCATTTGAACAAATGCGCATTCGATTAAGAGATCGATTGGAAGAGCTGAAACAACTTTTATTATCCAGTCAGAGCGTATCCAGGCATCTCGATATTTATGCAGCCATCCAACCGATTTTACAGGCGATGATGGGTAAAGATGCGTCCCATGCTCGAGCAATTCTAATTCGGCAAGTAACTGCAGATCAACTTACTTCCCCATTTTTATCGATTGGAATTGGTCAGGAAAACGATGCCACAACTGCTTTAGACCGGCAATTATTTGAGATGATGAGGAAACAGGAAGTACTTCCAATTCCAAATTTATCCAGATTTAAACGGTTTGTGATTCCAGGAAATGTCATACCTGGGTCAATTTTGGCGATCGCTCTCACCCAGGAGAATCAATATTTCGGTGTGATCTGGTTGGCTTATAACCATACCAGAACGTTCAAAGAAGAGGAAATCAGGTATTTTAAAACGCTTGCCAGTCAGGCTGCTATGGCTGCAGCAAATGCAGAATTGTATGCAACAGCAGAATTAGGCCGCCAGCGCTTCGAAGCAGTATTAAATTCGACCCCTGATCCAGTGATGGTTTTCGATGATGCCAATTATTTAATTCTTATCAATCCAGCTGCAAAACAATTAGGTGGTCTTTTCAAAGAAACTACGCCAGGATTAAAGATTGATGCAGTTATCGAACATGAAGAGTTGTTGGAACTATTAAAGAAAGACACCATTAATCGGGATACATCCAGGGAAATCCAGTTAACCAATCGACGAGTTTTTTTCACAACTGTTTCACCCGTTATCCGCAATGAACAACTGGTTGGAAAAGTGTGCTTATTGAGAGATATCACCCAATTTAAAGAGGTTGATACATTTAAATCGGATATTGTCTCAACCGTTAGCCATGATCTCAGGTCACCCCTTACGTTAATGCGGGGATATGCGTCCATGCTGCAAATGGTAGGTGAGATCAACGAACAACAACGTTCCTATATTGCGAAAATTGTTTCCGGCGTAGATAGTATGTCGAAACTGGTTAACAATTTGCTGGATTTAGGTAGAATTGAAGCTGGTATAGGTTTGAAGTTAGAAAGAACTAACCCCATTAACCTTGCTGAACAAGTAGTTCTTGAATTACAACCACATGCAAACCAAAAGAATATTGATTTAATTCTGGAATATTCAATAAATCGCGATACATATATTGAGGCAGATTCTGCTCTGGTGCAACAGGCACTTTATAATGTTGTAGAAAATGCATTGAAATACAACTCTTTAGGTGGATCCGTAAAGGTTAATGTGAGTTCAAATGAAAGTCATGCAATGCTTGAAATAACCGACAACGGCATTGGTATAGCACCAATAGATCTACCTCACTTATTTGAAAAATTTTATCGAAGTGGTAGGCGAGAAGCTTATAATCAACGGGGAACAGGTTTAGGTCTTGCCATTGTAAAAACAATTATAGAAAAACATAATGGAAAGGTTTGGGTCGAGAGCAAATTAGGTCGTGGAAGTAGTTTTTACCTGCAACTGCCTATCAGACAGGGATAAATTATAAATACTGAAGAAAATTGGGTGAAATTCGTAGAATATTGGTAAGAAATTGGTCAGAAATTAAGCATAAAAAAGATTTTTTTGTGATATAATATTCGTTTGCATGTATATGGTTTTTTCTTGTCGATTTTGAGGTAAGCGTAGAAATTTATCTATCGCTTATCTTTGTTGTTTTCAGGGACATTTATAAGGAGGCTTTTTAGTGGAAACCAAGAGTCTTGTCGCATTACGTATCAGTCTTGCTTCGCCAGAAACTATTCGCAGTTGGTCATATGGAGAAGTACTCAAGCCAGAAACAATTAACTATAGGCGGCTCCGGCCAGAAAAAGATGGTTTGTTTTGTGAGGCTATTTTCGGTCCAACCCGAGATTATCAATGTTATTGTGGAAAATACAAGAATCCACGTTACAAAGGTATTGTTTGTGATAAGTGTGGTGTAGAAGTCACACGTTCAGCCGTTCGTAGAGAACGGATGGGGCATATTGAATTAGCTGCTCCAGTTGCTCATATCTGGTATACCCGTAGAATACCTTCTTATTTAGGTTTGTTACTTGATATTTCCAGAAGAAATCTTGATCGTGTTTTGTATTTTGCTCAATACATCGTTACCTTTGTAGATGAAGATGCACGGCAAAAGGCATTAAAACGATTGGAAGATGAAATTAGTTTTTCAGAGCGTGAACAAGCAACGCAGATTAACGCCAGAATTCTGGAAGTTAAACAAGCACGCGATCGGAAAATTGAAGAATTAAAGAAACAACAAAAAGAAATTCAGGATCGTCGTGAAGAACAAATTGCCAATCTATTAGCGCCAGTCATGCGCGATGGTCAAACACTCGAACGGGAATTACAGGAAAAAATTGGAAATGTAGCCAGAACCGATATTATCTTTGCAAAAATCAACAACATTGTGATTGTCAAAGCTGGTGAGACGATTTCCAATCAACATATTAGCATGGTTCAAAAAGCTGTCAAAGAGCATCTTGAAGAGTTAGAAAACCAAACTCGTGATCAGATTGTTCGCGACATTGAGATGATCAAGATGGAAATTGATCAAGTGAAAGCACAAGCTGATCTTGAAATGGAATCTTTGAGAAATAATCTTGAAGATCAATCGACAGTTTCACAGAATCAAAATTCCCGTCTTCGAGATGAATTACAGGATTTAAAACCATTCACTTTCTTAAGTGAAACGCGCTACCGTGAATTAAAACAGCGCTGGGGACAGGTTTTCAGAGCCGACATGGGCGCTGAAGCGTATTACGACATTCTCAAACGTCTTGATCTCGACAAATTATCCGAAGAATTATGGATAGAAGTTCGCACATCGAAGAGTAAACAAAAAAGGAAAAAGGCCACTACGCGATTGAAAGTTGTTGAAGCCTTCAGACGATCCAAGAATCGTGCTGAATGGATGATCATGACTGTTTTACCCGTTATTCCTCCAGATCTTCGTCCAATGGTTCAGTTGGATGGTGGGCGATTTGCTACCTCTGACTTAAATGATCTTTATCGACGCGTGATCAACCGCAATAATCGACTGAAACGATTGTTAGAGTTAGGGGCTCCGGATGTTATCGTACGTAATGAAAAACGTATGTTACAGGAAGCTGTAGATTCATTGATTGATAATTCTCAGCGAGGAAAAGCTTTATCACGTCGTGGCCGTCGTGAATTAAAATCATTAAGCGATATGTTGAAAGGTAAAAAAGGACGTTTTCGCCGCAACCTGTTGGGTAAACGTGTTGATTATTCAGGACGTTCGGTGATTGTGGTCGGTCCTACACTAAAGCTTTATCAATGTGGTTTGCCAAAGAATATGGCTTTAGAACTTTACAGACCTTTCGTGATTTCACGTTTGGTACACCATGGCTACGCAGCCAATGTGAAAGGTGCCCGTCGATTCATTGAACGAAACAGACCAGAAGTATGGGAAGTTTTGGAAGAAGTAATTCGCGAACGCCCGGTTTTGTTGAACCGTGCTCCTACCTTACATCGTCTTGGTATTCAAGCATTCGAGCCGCTTCTTATTGAGGGGAGTGCGATCCAGCTACATCCTTTGGTGACAACCGCTTTCAATGCTGACTTCGATGGTGATCAGATGGCTGTCCACGTTCCATTATCTGACAAAGCGGTTTGGGAAGCAAGAAATCTAATGCTTTCTTCCAAAAACTTATTAAAACCAGCAGATGGTGAACCGATTGTCAGTCCTGCCAAAGATATGGTTCTGGGTGTTTACTATCTAACCAATTATGACAATTTGCAACATAAAGGTGACGGCAGAATCTTCGCCAGTATGGATGAGGCAGAATTAGCTTATACATTAGATCAGGTTGAAGTACACTCCAAGGTGAAATTGCAGACTGATACATGGTACGATGAAAATGGCCTTCGCCTTGGTACACCACGCAAGACAATCATCGATACTACGATAGGAAGAATCTTATTTAATCGAATTCTTCCCGAAAAAGTTCAGTTTATTAACCGCGAATTGGAAAAAGGTGGTGTAAAAGATCTGATTGCCGAAGTTTATGAGGTTTATGGAGAAGAAACCACTACCAGGACTGCAGACAATATCAAAGATATAGGATTTGAATTTGCTATGCGATCTGGATCGACCTTAGCTGTTGCTGACATTTCTATGCCAATTAAAAAGTCTGAAATTTTAGCAAAAGCCCAGGGTGAAGTTGAAGGAGTTCAACGATCATTCCGGCGTGGTTTACTCACTGAACAAGAACGAAATGAACGCGAAATTGAAATTTGGCAAAAGACTACAAAAGATGTTGCCACTGCTGTGCGTGATAATATGGATCCGAATGGTAATCTCTCAACCATGGCTAATTCTGGAGCAACAAAAGGTGGATTTGGACCAATTTCTCAGTTAGCAGGTATGCGTGGTCTTATGGCCGACCCTGCTGGGCGTATTATTCGCCTTCCTATTCAATCGAACTTCCGTGAAGGTCTTACAGCGCTTGAGTACTTTATTTCGACACACGGTGCTCGAAAAGGTCTCGCTGATACCGCTTTGCGTACTGCAGATGCTGGTTATCTGACCCGTCGTCTGGTTGATATCGCCCAGGATGTGATCATCAATGAACATGACTGCGGTACTGATTCTGGTATCTACATGCGAGAGTCAGATGATGTAGCCGGCCAACCATTTGGCACCCGATTATATGGTCGTGTAGTTGCGAAAAGGATTGTTGATCCTGAAACGGGTGAAGTAGTGGTTGAACACAACGACATTCTTGATCATGATCGCATCCGAAAAATTGAGAAACATGGTATCAAAGAAGTCAAAGTCCGATCTCCAATGACCTGTGAATTAATTCATGGCATTTGTGCAACCTGTTACGGTATGGATTTAGGTAGAGGAAAAATTGTTGAGCTTGGCTCAGCAGTTGGCACCGTTGCTGCGCAATCCATCGGCGAGCCTGGTACACAATTAACACTGCGAACTTTCCACACCGGTGGTGTTGCAGCAGGTGGTGATATTACAACCGGTCTTCCTCGTGTAGAAGAGTTGTTTGAGGCACGTCGTGCACCTAAGGGTGAAGCTGTTGTCAGTCAGATTTCTGGAGTTGCTCAAATACTTCAAAGTGATCGCTATAGCGAACAGAGAATGGTGAGAGTAGAACATAGTGAAATGCTGAGTGATACTTATGATATCCCGGAAGAGTGGACCATCCGTGTTTCGGATGAAGATGCTGTTTCTCTCGGTGATACACTGGCTACATTAAATGACTCTGAAATCTCTGCCCAGCATGCAGGTCGCATTCGTGTGGAAGATAACAAAGTTATTGTCAGTTATGAGCAACGTGACATGGAAGAGTACGAGATCCCGACCACATCAAGAATCATGGTTAAAGATGGCGAGCACGTTGAAGCCGGACAACCATTGACAGAAGGTTCCTTGAATCCTCACACCGTGTTGAAGATCAAAGGTCGCGATGCCTGTATGATGTATTTGTTAGTGGAAATTCAGAAAGTTTACCGCGCACAAGGACAAAATATCAATGACAAGCACTTCGAAGTCATCATTCGCAAGATGTTAGGACGTGTTCAGGTTATTCGCGCTGGTGATTCGCCCTATTTGCCCATGGACCTTGTGGACCGTCTGGAGATTCAACACATCAATGATCGTTTACAAGCAGAAGGAAAAGTTCCCGCCAAGTATTCTGAGGTGCTTTTAGGTGTAACAAAAGCTTCACTCAGCACCGATTCATTCCTTTCTGCAGCTTCATTCCAACATACGATCAAAGTTTTATCTCATGCAGCTATTGCTGGTGATCAAGATCCTTTGTTTGGCCTTAAGGAAAACGTCATTATTGGTAAATTAATTCCAGCTGGTTCTGGATTTACTCATGGACGCTTTTCTGAAACTGAAGATGGTAACCTTGAATCAATCGTTCATATGGATGATTATCCATCATTGACACCTGAAGAATAAATAGATATCGAATAAAAAAAATCTCCGATTTATTTCGGAGTTTTTTTTATGCCCAATTGATCAGGATTTTGTGGAAAAAAATGAATAATGGTAAGCGATTTTTTCATTTATTATTCCAAATGTATCTCTACCATTGCTCACATTTGCTTTTTCAGATTTACATATCCAATTAATGCTTCGGGAATTTCCAGCACCAGAAATTCCTGTAATTGTAAATTTTCCATTTGGTAATAATTGTTTTAGAAGATATTTGTACCAATCTTGAATATCTGTTGTTCCCTGGATGGATCGGGTCGAGGTTATGTGGACTGCGTTAGGCGCATATAACCTGGCAACTTGCTCAGGATTTCCTGAGTTAAGAGCTTCAATCCATAATTCAGTGATATCTTTTACCTGTTGTGGCTTTTCCCAGGCATATTCTGATATTGTCTTCCATAAATCAGGGTAGGCTGGTCGACATTCATCCCAACTAAAGAAATTTGCCCCCTCCAGTTTAAGTTCTTTACTGGTATCCAGGAATTTTTGTAAATCTTCTACAGCAGGTAGCCAGGAACCAGCACGGTAGGTCGGACCGGTTGGGATGATAGGGCGAAATGGTGTGATAGATTGAAACTCTTTGACAGTGCGGACTAAGTTAGCTACTGGATTATGAGATTGTTCCCAATATACCTGCGGCATATTGTAATCGCAATAATCTAAGAAAGTTTTCCAGGGTAATTGAGGATGAAAAGATGGAAAGCGGTAAGAACTGAGTGCTAAAGGAATATTCGGAAGATTTTTTCGTAAAATTTTCATGTACGCTAATGCAGCATTTTTCTTGCCTGGTTCTTTGTATTCGATTTCAGCATCGATTACATATCCACTTAATTCAAACTCCTTCATTCTTTTTACAGCAATATTTGCTTCACTGGTTGGATAATCACCATACACATAATGCCATCCCCATACTTCGATGCCAATATTCCGTAATGCGTCAACAACTGGACCAACATAATCTTCGTTGGTTTGACGATTGACATTATAAGGAAAAGCGCCATCAGCAATTTTAAGTATGACATGTGTTAATTGGGCATCCCTGGCTGTTCTGGCAATAGCTTTTGGATCCCCTTTTTCACTGTTGATAATCTTCCAGATGAAAAATCCTTTTCCTTTTAGGCTCATCACTTCACCTTTTCTTCCTTATTGATTTAATTGACCTTCCAGGCCTAATTGAGGGGCGATACTACGCATAGCCACAATAACGTTGGAAACGTGTTCCCATAAATCTACACCGAATTCTTTTGCGGCAGTTTCGATCTCGTCACGGTTAGCGCCAGCGGCAAAAGCTTTGTCCTTCCACTTTTTCTTGACTGATTTTGCTTCCAGATCATACAAGGAGCGGGAAGGTCTGACCAGGGCAACGGCTGTCACTAAACCAGTTATTTCATCACAGGCAAATAAAGCTTTTTCCATTAATGTTTCTCTGGGAACATTGGTGTGATCTGCATGACTGAGGATGGCTTTAATCCAATGTACTGGTACGCTTCTATCTCTTAAGATTGGAACTCCTGCCAGGGGATGTTCTTCAAGCGTTGGATGAATCTCCCAATCAAAATCATGA
>JAHYJK010000028.1 GCA_019429225.1 Anaerolineaceae bacterium | reverse complement strand
CTAAGTTAATACTCACATACTTTTAAGAGGGTTATCTTATAGGTTATTCATTCAATTACTCATTCACGCTGGTGTACCTGGGGGGTAATCCTGAATCAGCAAGAATTTTATTAATTTCCTTCTTGAGTTCCAGAATTCTTTCTTCGCGACCCAATGTCATGGCATGCCAGCGGCGCAATTCTTCTAATTGTTCATTGATTTTCGCTTCATTGTTTTTGCGTTGGGTGATATCCTGGTGGGTGCCCTGCATCAAAATAGGTTTTCCATCCTCAGACCAACTGGTAACTTTTCCGCGATCGAGCACCCAGACCCAATGACCTTCTTTGTGTTTCATACGGGCTTCCATTTCATAGTATTCGTAATCACCATTAATATGCTTTTGAATGGCTTCGTTGGATGCTGCCAGATCATCCGGGTGGGCGAATTTCGACCATGTATCAATTGTGGTGGGAGATAGTTCATCCAGGGTGTAACCAATGATCTCTGCCCATCGATTGTTTAAGATCGTTTCTCCTGTTTGAATATTCCATTCCCAGGTACCCACATTGGTTCCTTCAATAATACCTGAAAGACGTTCACGCTCTGATAGCAAGACTTCTTGTGCTCGTTTTCGTTCACTGATATCCAGGATAATGGCTGCAAAGATGGGTTCATTTTCGATTTTTTGTAATTGCAAATGAACCTCCACTGGATAATGTGATCCATCCTTGCGCTGATGCATGGTTTCAAAAACAATCAGATCCGATTCTGCCTTTTTTAGTGGTTCAATCAATGCGTCAAAATCATCCAAATTAAAATACGGTTTTATATCCAAAGGTGTAAATTGATAAATTTCTTCCTCTGAATATCCCAGATTGTCGAGAGCTGCCTTATTCACCTGTTTGAAACGAAGGGATTTGGCATCAAACAGATAAATTTCATTTAATGAATTCTCGAAAAGATTACTGAAAAGATTTTTCTCTGTTTCCAGTTTTTTTAATTCAGTAATATTTGTATGTGTACCCAACATCCGTTTTGGTTTATTATCAACATCATATTCAACAATCTTACCGATCGAAAGCACCCAGATATGATCGCCTTTGGCAGTTCTCATGCGAAATTCAATTTGAAACCTGTCAATTAATCCATTCAGATAATCCTGTAAATAATTAGTGGTCTGTTCAGCATCATCTGGATGTAGTCTTTCCCGCCAGGAATCAAAAGTTTCAATGAAAGTTTCCGGATCATATCCAAGCATACTGGCATAAATGTCATTTACCGTGACTTTTTTTGTTTCAACCTCCAGATCATAAATACCTTGCTGTGCACTTTCCACCGCCAGGCGTAAACGTTCTTCGCTTTCACGCAAAGCATGCTCCATCTGCTTGCGTTGGGTAATGACTTCAGTATACACAATGATGCCCCCAATAGAACCATCCCCTTCATACCAGGGTCGACACTCCCAGCGTGTCCACTCCATGGAACCATCATCGCGATAATAAGGATCATCCTCAGCACTTAGAACCTCCCCCGCCAATGCTCTTTGATGCACATCGCGCCATTTTTGGGGGAGGTCTGGAAAGACTGCGTAATGATGTTTACCAATCACATCCTTTTCTTTCACGTTATAATCTTGCAGGTAACGCTGACTGACAAAAATATAATTCAGATCTTTATCATGAACAGCTACGGCACTGCGATCATGTTCGATGATATACCTCATCAAGTCATGAGAATATTTAAGTGACTCTTCCGTATGTTTTTGATCTGTGATATCAACAATGGTCGTAATGAAATTGAGTGGTTTTCCGGAGGTTTCACAAAAAAGTACCACACTGACATCTGCCCAAATGATGGATCCGTCCTTACGGAAATAACGTTTTTTAAATCTGGTAGAGTCTTTTCCACTGGCAAACAATTCATCTATATAAGCTTGAATAACCTCAATATCTTCTGGAGGAGTCAGACTTTGCCAGGTTCTATGTGTCAATTCCTCACGTGAATACCCCAGCATGTCAGCAAATGCCTGGTTTACTGATATTTCACCGCTCAGGGAAGTTAATGATTTACCTACATTAGCTGATTCAAAAATCGTCCTGAATTTTTCTTCATTTTCCTGCAAAGACTTTTGAATCTGGCGCTGTTTGGAAAAAAAGTGGTAGAAAAAAGCATAAATAATGATTGTGCTGGCAGTGACAAACACCCATCCTTTTAGATTCTGTATTCTTGTTAGAACAATTGGATCCTGAATAATTCTCACTAGCAAATCATCCGTAACAAAAATCCAGAGGATACCAAACAACCAATAAATAATGGCTATCCTTAATTCATATCGAAAGAATTTTTTATTCATATGAATACCTACTGTGTTTCCCTGCCATCAGTCTGCTTTGCTTACTTTAAATAAAATTACCTTCTTAAGTTAAGATCAAGAAGTATTTCATTTTGTTTGAACTGAATCATTTATTAAGGAAAATTGCAGCATTCTATTAATATAATTTAGTATACCGTTATTATTAAAAAAAACAATTACAACAAGTTAAGGGGTTAAGTCAGGTGTTCATTATAACAACAAACCCGATTACGTCCCTGCTCTTTCGCCTGGTATAGGGCTTTATCAGCAATACGGAAAAGATCGCGGGTGTTATCCGCATGTAGAGGATAATTGCTGATGCCAATGGAAATGGTTACCTGTGCATATAAGAATTCTGCGTCGCGAGAAGCCTGTTCAAAGCGTTCACGCAATGCTTCAGCGCGATTGAAAGCCTGATCATGCTCTAAACCTGGTAATAGTATTAAAAATTCCTCTCCCCCAAAACGGCAGGATACATCCGATTTTCGGAACATGGTTTTAAGAATCTCACCCAGCATTTCCAATACCTGGTCGCCCACGTCGTGACCAAAGCGATCATTTACGGATTTGAAGTGGTCAATATCAACCATCAACAAACTGATAGGTGCGTTGGTGCGGATACTGCGGATTAATTCATTACTGAAATATTCATCAAAAAAGCGCCGGTTGAACAGCCCGGTGAGAGGATCCCGGATAGCCTGTTCTTTAAGTTGGATTTGCAATTTTTCAATTTCATCCAATTTTTGCAATAAAGTCTTGTTGGCTTTTTCTAATGACCTGGTGGCAATGCGACGTTCTGTCTCATCGTCAAAAATAACCAGCCAGCCGTCAAAAGCTTTATGGCGCACCAATGGAGAAACCATGATATCCAAAATGCAATGTTCCGGGTCGGTTATCTCCACCTCAATATTTACTGATTCATGGATGCTTCTAAAAGGATTATTCTTAATTCCCAGCATTCGAAATATTTGTTCAGCTGATGCGCCCAATTGAAGAGATAAGTTGGGAACAAGTTGAGTCAGCGCGGGATTCCAGTCGACAACCCGCTGTTGTGAGTCCACAACCATGATACCATCCTGAATCAAGCTAAAGACAAGATCGCGGGCCACAGGAATTAATTCCAGAAACCGGAATGTAGTGATAGAAAGGGTTATTAAAACAACCGAAAAGAAGCTTCCAATCGGAGTCCAATCCATTCCAGGTAATGGATTTAGTTCCGTCAGATAGACAACATTTCCCAAGAAAGGTAAGGTAACAGCGGTAATGAATACTTCAATTTGGTGCCGAAAAGAGCGCTGTTTAAATTTGATCCATTGTTGCACTAATGTAAAAATTAAGATAATACCCAGAATATATTGAAAAACAATACCAAAAGCATAAAACGGCCCATGATAATAAATCATCAGATTCGTAACTGGATCTATTTCACCAAAGCCACTCCAGATCCAACCATGGTATTGATTGGTCCATGCCAGGACAACGACCAACACAGGTACAACCCAAAGTAAAACTATATTCCGTATTTTGATATTTTGAACAATTCCAAAATACTCAAGGACAAACAGGAAGAGCCCTGGCAATAAATTGCATAAACCCAAATATTCCCACTTAGACCAATAAACCTTCATGGTAGTACTTGTTGCTGAATAATCCAGTGCGTATGCCAGGTTATAAATGGCAACCGAAAAAGCAACAATCATCAGATACTTGCTGCCAGCCACATGACGTTTGCGCCAGATCAAGTACAACAATATCAATGAGAGAACACTGGTAAAGAAGGAAATATTTACATAAATGAGAGAAAAATTTAGCATTATGATAAGTATACTGAGAATAAAAAAAATGAGAAGATTTTTTTGTTACTATTGAGTTACGAAATCATGTATGTTTTGTTACCGTTCGGTTTGTAAATGGTTATAAAAGAGGATCATTTACAAATCAACACCGGAATCTGAATACTATCCAGTACATAATCGATGGTACTGCCAGTCAAGACCTCTTTTAAAGGTGCCGATCCATAACTACCCATGATCACCATATCGATATCTTTTTCCTTCACAAAATTGAGGATATTTTGCCCGGAAAGACCTTTGCGAAGATGTGCTTTATAGTAGGTTCCGCTGAATCGCATGTAGGAACGGGCTTCGTTGATATGTTTTTTCATCTCTTCTTTTTGTTCATCATCCCGATAGCTCGTTAATATGTATAGCTCAACATTCCATTGAATTGCTTGATAAGCAGCAATATACATGGCTTCTTTCGCTTTTGGGCTTCCATCATATGCCAGTAACAATTTTTTGATAGGTCGCATATATCCGGGAACTAACAACATAGGTTGTGGGCATTTCCGTACTAAGGTTCGAAAACCAGAACGCAGTTTTTGTAAAGGTTGAATCCCAGGTGCATACTTCATTTTGACAATTACCATATCGGTGTAAAAAGCCCGCTCTAATATTTTTTTCCCGGGCTCACCCACCTCAATGGCCAGACTACCCTGAACGCCAGTTTCACCCAGACGCCAATAGAAGATCTCACGAATTCTTTGCACTTTTTCACTTTCCAACTCATCTTCCGTAGCAACCAGATGCAATCCGGATATACGAGCTCCCTCTTTCTGTGCAATCCAGAGTGCCTGCTCAAATGCTTCTTTTGCCTCCAGATTGTCCTGAATGGCAAAAAGCAGATTGGGAAAGAGCACTTGTTTTCTTTCAAATTGCATGCGGTGTGCCTTTCGCCATACTCCGGTACGTGGACCGGATTCCCAATTATCGGGTAAGAGCTTATCTACCAGCCAAAAACGAAAACGGTGAAATATCGATTTAGTCCGATCCGAAAATTTTTCCACCAGCGACTCAGCTGCTTTCGAAGAATCCACCTTCCAACCTAATTCCTCTTCCAACTCAGAGCGATACTCCAACATCCATAGATACAGGTCGGTTTTGGTACGATTTGGGAATTCACGCAGTAAGCCCTTTTCGGTGATAATTGCTACGGTTGGAAGGTAAAAATTTTTATACCAGTCGATAGCTCCTTCAAGATATGGGATTTCACGCTCCAATTTTTTCCCCAAAAAATAACGATTGACACTGATATGATCCAGCAGTTTTTCGTATCCTCCCGGCTCGGTCACATCTAACTCCAGATCCCGAATGTGTTTGTCCAGCTGGGTAATTTCCAAAAAATTCGCGTATTCTTCTTTGATAATCAAATTATCCAGGTCAACATCGCCTGTGAGGGGTACACGGGTTACAACTTCAGTAATGTAGGCTTCTATGTGCGATTGACCATTCTGACGTGCAATCGAAACACGATGGTTACCATCACGCACAAAATAATAATCGCCAACTTTGTAAACTTCAATGGGTGGAACGCCACTCATCGATTCGGTTGCTATTTTTACAGAAACCCAGCGCTGACTATCCGAAATCCTACGGGGCAGGAAATCTCGTGTGAAATCCGAGTACCTTCCCACTGAACCAATGATTTTATCCAGCGGTATTTCCTGCCGACCTCGTTCCACCTGACCTTGCAGGCGTAATCGTTTGAGTACTTCATCATAAGACAGTAAATCGATATTTTCACCGGTCAGTTGAGCAATAGCTGATTTCAGCGAGGCTTTGCGATGGGCATTATTAAAGTCATTGATTGCAATACTTCTATTCATAGTTCACCTGATGTACTTTTTCATTAAATGTACATCATTTTAATACTTTTGGCTATCATATTACAAAAATATAAGAATTTAAGAAAGATCTTCCAATCTTTCCCTGGTGCTGGTGATCATCGCGCTGGCTAAACGTAATACTTGGATCACTTCTTTTTCCCAATGTCTGGTTTGGGTAACCATGTCAAATCCCACGAATCCAGAAGTTTTTCCATTGTTGAACATGGGTACCACCAACAAAGAACAAATATCCTGTAAGGATAACATATCTTTGAGATCTTTTTCCTCGGGTGGTAGATCATCGAGTGTCGTTAATGAAATTTCTTGATTTTTTTCCATTTTCTGTATCCACCAGGGGAACATCAAAAATGGAATTTTTTGCAGTACTTTCATTTGTGAGGAGATTCCCTCATAGCACCATTCAAAGGTGTTTGACATAGTCTGATCAGAATAATCAAAATCAAAAATATAAGAACGATCCACCTGCATATATTTACCGAGTACATCCACAGTATCTTGCAAGATCTCAGATAAATTTTCTGGAGTTGCATTCATTAGTTTTAATGAAATTTCGTTAACCAGTCGTTCAAAATTTGAATAATAGATCAGTTTTTCACGGGCGTTATGACGCCCGGTAACATCTCTTGAAACTCCCTGAAAAAGTATTGTTCCATCCGGCAATTTTATGGTTGTGCCTGTTTCTTCCACCCATCGCAACCTTCCATCTTTATGATACATTCGAAATTCAACGGGAGCTGCAATGTTCTTTTCAATCCTGTCCTGTAATAATTGGTAGAAAATGTTGGCGTCATCCGGGTGCATGGCATTCATCCATACTTCCGGGCTCTTATAAAACTCCTCCGGTGTATATCCAGTCAATTTTTCAACCTGTGGGCTGATATAAACCGGGGAAAAGGTTTTTGCGTGGATGACATAAACAACCATCGGTAAATTTTCCACCAAAGCTTGAAAACGCTGTTCCATGGATTGCTGGAGCAGATCACGTTGGTAGGTATCAGTAATATTTTTACCCAGGGCATAGATCTCTACTAATTGATCCCCTTCAAAAATTCCGCGGTCAGTCCACTCGATCCATAAAGTCTTTCCATCAGCCGTCAACATCCGATTGATGTTTTTCTGCATAGGATATTGGGGAGTTAACTTTGCAAAATGTTGAAAAATTCCTTCATAATCCTCTATAAAAAGATTTTCTTCAAATGATCTGCCTACGATCTTATTTAAGGGTCGACCAATCATATCAGCAAAATTTTTGTTAACCTGCGTTATTATTCCATCTGGTGTCATTCGAACCACTAACAAATCTTTTTCAAATAAGTCAAGAATATTTGTTTCTTCTTTAATAAAATTTAATTTGCTATCGTTTTCCTGATCGAGAATGATCACCATTAATGTTTTTCGGTTCTCGTAATCAATTTGATTGATTAAAAAACGAACCGTTCTCTCAGTTCCTCTCTTTGCAATTAATCGCCAGGAATAATCTGCTTCCAGGCTTAAGACCCCATCTTTGCGAATCACCGATGACAAATAATGGTTTTCCGATGATGGGAATAAGTCAAATAGATTTAATTTAGATAATTCATCATCTTCATATTCAAAATATTCGATTGCAAGAGGATTGGTAAAAAATATTTCCAGGGATAATTCATCAACCAGGATGATGGGGAGTGGTACCCTGGTGATAATATTTATGAGTTGATCCTCTGGTGATCGCAAAAAAATTCTTGGTTCGCCTTGAATCTCTTCCCCTACACTACTAATGGTGGATTGATTGGGATCCTGTGTATATTTTGAGAATTGGGAGTCGGATTTGTTTTCTATGTTTGATTTTGAAATAAAATTCGTTTTTTGAGAAGCTGAAGCGGTGAGAGGAGCTGAGCTTTTTATTCCAACCTGATTGTTCAGATCAAAATCATTTGCAGTAGGGATTATTTCGTCTGCTACAGAACGATGATGATTCAAAATGATAAGGAATTTTTGATCGGTGATAGGAAAAATATCAATTTCTAATTGTATCCATGTTTCCTTTGAGGAAAATGAAATTTTTTTAATGGCCGGTTGCTTGCTTTGATTGACAATTTCGATTGTTTCAATAACATCCTTGACCAATTCAAGATTTGAACAATCCGTTAATGATTTTCCCACAAGGCTTTTTACCAGAACAATGTTTTCAGATTCTAATTCCCGAGCATAAACTTCAAGAATATGTCCATGTACATCTGTTATAAGATTTACACGATCTGAAGTTAAGACTAACTCAGTTAAATTTTTAATTTCAGAAAAATCGTTCATTTATGCTCATGATGTAATCAGGGGTTCTCTCATTTTTATTTCTTTTACTTTCCCACTAAATTAATAAAATCAATCATTAATTTTCTGTAGCTCGGTAAGTCAAATTGTATGGCATATCAGGAAATATATCAAGTTGAATAATGAAATCAAATAATTAATCAAAGCCATTAGGCATGGATTTGCTCCATCATTTTATTATCAATGTTGGCTTTATCCAGAATGAGAATTCTAAGACTTTTCCTGGTAATAAGCGGTAATCATCATGCGGATTACCGCCCGCCGGCACATCCCCACCTACTCCTTTCTGGGTCAGGTCAATATTCAAAGTTACCAGATCGCCATTAACTAATTCATGGATGTGGTTGGCATCCATCAAATGATCCTGTGTATAAGGCCAGGCGCTAAAATTGAAGTTTTGTTTCCCGGCATTCTGAAAGGTAAATCCCACCCCATTATCATCACTCACCTGCAGCCAACGCACCTGACTGCGATTGCCATACTCTTGTGGACGAACATAATGATGGATCAGATTATCGACAGTGGTAGAAAACTTCCCGATGCGAGCACCCATCTGCCTGTCCGGCATGGTTTCCTGTGGACCCAATCCGAAGTATTCCACCTGGCGAAATTCTGCTGGTAATGACAATTGCATTCCCATGCGTTCCAGCTCTTTACCTGGAGTGAAGCGTGCTTCAACCTGGATGCCACCATTTGCATCAATTGTGTAAACAATTTCAAAGGGGGTTTTTCCACCGGAAACACGCCAGCTGGCCTCCACCCGGATCTGATGATCATCTAATGCCTGCGCATGAAAATGAATGCAACGTAGTTTTTGATTGGCCGATCGCCAGAAATGCCTCCCCATCAGGCGTTTCAGCCAGGGGTAAACAACAAATGAGGAAATGTCATTATCGATCCAGACCCGCCAGAGATTAGGTTTCAGGGGAGACTTCAACAGTTCGCGACCTTGATATATGTATTGCTGGAGAAAGCCAGTTTGTGGATCAAACAGGATGCTGAATTCAGACCCACTGATAATGACCTGATCTGCCTGGCTGGATAGATGCAATGGTTCCTGTGATAATGGTTCCAGCCTATCTTCAGAATCCGCGAAGATGGGGACTTTAAATTGTTCCCAGGCAACTTCATGCCCAGCTTTTGCCCAGGATTCATTTTCACGTAAGGTAAATTGAATGGTAACAAAAGCCTCCTGTGTGGCTGCAAGTTCTGGAAGCTGCAAAGGAATTTCAATTATGGCACTTCGCATCGGTTCCAGGTACAGTTGCGGAAGGTCACCCTGTTGTTTAATTTCACCATCGATTTCAAGATACCAATGAATGTGAAATTTATTAAGATCTAAAAAGCAATACTTGTTTATGACCTCAAATTTCCCAGAAGATGCATCAATAGCTCTGACTTCGACATTCTGATAACCCTTTTTCACTGTCCAGACTGCCGGGTGTGGTTCACGGTTGGCAGCAAATATGCCATTACAACCAAATACGGAAAATCGATAAGGATCCCCAAGATCCCCACCATACGCCCAGAAATCCTGGCCGTCTTCGGTTTTGGAAAGGATGCTCTGATCAGCAAAATCCCAGATGAAACCACCAATGCATTGAGGATACTTTTCGAACAAATCGAGGTATTCCTGAAAATTGCCCAGCGAATTCCCCATGGCGTGAGCATATTCACACAGAATAATCGGTTTTTGATTCGCAAATTTCCCATGGATTGTCTTCCAGGAAAGGATTCCCTGACGGAATGTGAAAGCTTCTCCATTGGCAATTTTTTCCAGGTCTTTTGCTTGTGGATACATCATAGAAAAAACATCGGCGTACTCACCTTTATGATCCTGTTCATAGTGCACCGGTCGGGTAGGATCCAAGTGGTGTACCATATCCGCCATTCGGCTGAATTTTTCGTCCGAACTGGATTCATTCCCCAACGACCAGAAGATAATGGAGGCGTGGTTGCGATCACGGGCAATCATGCGTTCCACACGTGAACTCATGGCTGCCATCCAACGCATATCCCCGCGCATGACATCTCGTAACCCATGCGTTTCTATGTTGGCTTCATCCATCACGTAAATGCCATATTCATCGCACAGGTCGTAAAAGCGTTCGTCGTCCGGATAATGTGCGGTGCGTACGGCGTTAATATTATTGCGCTTCATTAATAACACATCTTCCAACAGACGTTCAGCAGACATAGTGCGTCCGGTAAGCGGATCAAAATCATGACGATTGACGCCTTTAATCAAAATGGATTGACCATTGACAAAAAGTTGTCGGTCACGAATCTCCACCTGGCGGAAACCATGTCTAAAATGACGGGCATCGATCTGGTTGCCTTTTTGATCTGTCAGATAGAGGTAAACATCATACAGAGTTGGGATTTCAGCGGACCAGAGTTTGGGATGGTTAACCGAAAGGCAGGTGGTTAATTGAATGGTTTGGTCAGGCGCAATCACAAAGCGTTGATCCGTGCGTGCTAAGTCCTCCCCCGCATATTGCAGAATTGCAGTGCATTGAAGCTCATTTTCCTGTGGGTGATCCTGTGGGTGGAAGTAGATTTGCGAGTCGATGACAACATCTGCCTGGGCGAAACCATCATAAAACTGAGACTTAAGATAAATATCTCTGATGAAAACCTGGGGAAAAGCCAGGAGTTTCACCGAACGGAAGATACCGGATAGAAACCACATATCCTGGTCTTCCAGATAACTGCCATCACTGAAGCGGTAAACCTGCACAGCCAGCAGGTTTTCGCCTTCCTTTAAATAGGGGCTGATGAAGAACTCTGAGGGCAACATGCTGTCCTGGGCGTAGCCCACAAACGAGCCGTTCAACCAGACATAATAAGCGGAACAAACCCCCTCAAAGCGCAAATAGATTTCATGATTTTTCCAATCCACCGGTATCGTAAAGGATTTGCGGTAGGAACCCACCGGATTATCATCCGGGTCAATGTTTGGCAGGTTGCGTTTTTTCAGACTGGGTGGCATTTGGAAGGGTGCATAGATGGGTACGCCGTAACCTTGCAACTCCCAATGTCCGGGCACTTTGATTTTATTCCAACCCTGAGTGGAATAATCCAGTAATTCAAATCCTTCCGGACGTTCAGCTGGCCTGGGTACCCAGTGAAAATCCCATTCCCCATCCAGTGAGATCTGTCTGGTTGATTTCTGTTGATTTTCTATCGATCTTAATGATGGATACGAAAGTGAGGTGCTGCGGGCAGGTTGGCGGTTGATTTCAAATATCTCTGGATTTTGCCATTCAGGGATGAGGTGTTGGTTGGGCATCGTTTTCCTCCATTGGTCAACAGCTCAGGCTGTTTTGTTTATTCTATATGATAGTGGCAATGTACGACAACCCTTAAAGGCAATTACTCCAAAAAAAGGGTAAATAAGCTTTTTTGTTTGTTAGAAAGAAAAAGGTATAATTTGCTAATGCGTAAATATTCAGTCGTTTTATTAGCAATCCTGTCCATTCTGTTGTCTAGCTGTGCACAACAAAAAGCCTATGCCGAGCAGGAGATGATGATTACTAAAACGACACTGAACCAAAAATCACAGAATTTGAATAACATTGATCCAGAATTGAATCAACTCAGCCCAACGCCTGAACCCACCAGCACGTTACGCCCCAGTTCCACCCCATTGGCCAGCCCAACCCCGATTCCCTCGTTCACGACGGTACCCTCAGCCACCCCCATCCCGGATTCGGTGTACCTGAAGGGGGTGACCAACTTCCGGCAATCTTACCCGATCAGCTGTGAATCCAGGACAGCTGTCGATTGGGCGGATTTTTTCGGTGTACAGATATACGAATCGGATTTTCAATTCGCACTGCCATTATCAGATAATCCGGATAAGGGCTTTGTGGGAGATGTCAATGACTCCTGGGGGCAGGTTCCGCCTTATTCTTACGGTGTGCATGCAGCCCCGGTTGCCACTCTATTAAAGGAAGAGTACGGGCTCTCAGCCCGGGCGGCCAGGAATTTTAGCCTGGATAACCTGAAAAAGGAGATTGCCAGTGGTCAACCCCTGATTGCCTGGGTAATTGGCAACATGGTGGGCGGTATTCCCTCGGAATATATCGATCAAGCAGGCGATAAGGTTACAGTTGCTGCCTATGAACACACCGTGATCGTGACCGGCTACGGGGTCGATCATATCCGCTATTTGAACAATGGCAATTTTTTCCAGGTTCCAATTGATACTTTTTTGAATTCCTGGGGTGTGCTGGGCAATATGGTGATCTACCACAAAGACCCTGGGGATCGCTATTAAGTTTTAGCAACCAGACTAGCCATAATTCTCAATCAAGCAACCGCGATAGGCATCCATTTCGACCTGAATGCGGGCTACCCCACTCTGCATAGCTGCCTGCGCCACCGCCGAAGCCACCCACAGGCAGACACGTTTATCCAGCGCTTTCGGTAGCAGGTAATCGCGGCCAAATGAGATTTCTGAAATACCATAGCGCTTCAGGATATCCTCCGGGACAGGTTCATGCGCCAGGGCTGCCAATGCTTGGGAAGCTGCCATTTTCATCTCATCATTGATCTCGCGGGCACGCACATCCAATGCCCCACGGAAGAGGAAGGGGAAACACAATACGTTGTTGATCTGGTTGGGGTAATCGGACCTGCCAGTAGCAATGATCACATCTGAACGGGTTTGCTTCGCCAGATTGTATTCAATTTCCGGATAGGGATTTGCCATGGCGAAGATAATGGGATCGGTATTCATTTTCAAAACCATTTCAGGCTTCAATACATTGGCTGCCGATAAACCAATAAACACATCCGCGCCCTCAATCACCTGCTCCAAGGTGGCAGGCTCGGTTCCCTGGGTAAAGATCAATTTCTCTGTGAACATTTCTTCCTGTCTACCGGCGTATACCAGACCATGCAGGTCGCACATCCAGATGTTTTCACCCGGCACACCTATACGCAACAAATGCTTCGCGCAGGCAATCGCAGCAGCACCAGCCCCAGAAAAGACGACCTTGACGCTTTTAATATTCTTACCCACCACCTCAAGCGCATTCAGGAAAGCCGCGCCCAGCACAATAGCAGTGCCATGCTGGTCATCGTGAAAAACCGGGATATCCAGCATTTCCTGCAAGCGCTGTTCAATGTAGAAGCATTCCGGAGACTTTATATCCTCCAGGTTAATCCCACCAAAGGTCGGGGCAATCCCGGCGACTATTTTGATAAAGGCATCCGGGTCGAGTTCATCCAACTCAATATCGAACACATCCACACCAGCAAATTTCTTAAACAGCACCCCTTTTCCCTCCATCACCGGTTTGGATGCCAGCGCACCCTGATTGCCGAGCCCCAGAATGGCAGTTCCATTCGTGATAACCGCGACCAGATTACCTTTAGAGGTATATTGATACACCGCATCAGGATCCCGCATAATCTCCTTGACCGGTTCGGCCACCCCGGGCGTGTACGCCAGCGAAAGATCCGCCTGGGTTTCGAGTGGTTTGGTGGATTCGACCGAAATTTTGCCAGGTTTTCCGCACAGGCAATGATAATCAAGGGCTTCGTCTCGTAAAGTCATCTCTACCTCTATGTGATAATCGGTTTTTTATTGGTGAGTTTTTATGCCAGGTCAACACTTTCATTATCCTACAAACAGCGGAAATTTGTGCCTGATTTTTTTCCTGATCTGTAAAGAAAAAATCACCACCTCAAAGAAGCAGTGATTCGTGTAATCTAATTGTGGAAATTCAGTTATGCCAATTGTGCCAGGATAGCCTCAGCGTGTTGCTGACGGATGATGATCTGATCGGCACCTGCTTCCAGGTATTCATTTACCTGATCGAGACTGACTGCCCCAGCAGCCATAATTATCATGCGTTGATAGACCATTTCGGAAATCCGTTTGATCTGCTCAACATCCGGGTTCTTTGGCAACCAACCTGTCGAAGTCCCAATACTCTGGATGCCTGTTGCAACACAAGTATTAATCAGGCGCATGATTTGCGGATCCGTAAGATATGCTGCTTCCAAAATCAAACTTACTGGACGTTCCCCGGCAGCATGTACCAACGAGATCAATTCACATTCCACATCCTCCCAATTGCCCGAAAGAACAAAACTGGTATTTACCACCACATGAAAAGCATCAGCCCCTTCGAAGTACAGATCGCGCACTTCATTGACTTTGGTTTTGGTAGAAACTCCCCCAGCAGGATACCCAACCAATCCGATCAACTTACTTTCGTGGTCTTTGGTAAGCATCTCTCTGGCAGATTTTAGATAGGAAGGCAGAACCGCCAATCCAAAGCCAGACGAGTAATCTGCCATTAATTTCTCGATCGCATGCAAATCATCGAAAGGCATCGCTGCTGTCAGAATCATCCTTTGAGCAAGTGCGTGTGGTGAATATTCCATTATTAACACCTTTTTGAAAACAAATAAAATAGCCAAAAACAAATAGGCTTTATAATTATATAAAGCTTCGGATTTAATTGAGATTGTTTGTACAAGGTTATGTAGAGTATTGGAGTAACCCTACGGATGGTTTAAACATCATGTATGTTTACCAGGCCATAGCGTAAGGCAGCAATAACTGCCTGGGTGCGATCATTCACCCCCAATTTGGTGAAAATTGCGCTGGTGTAATTTCTGACTGTTCCCTCTGACAGATATAATTCACGCGCAATGTCTGCATTGGTGAGACCACGTGCCATCAATTGCAGCACATCTGTTTCGCGTTCGCTGAGTTGCACATGGAATCCTGAGACAGGTGTTTGGTTCTGACGGGCAACGTTAGAAAGCACTTTACCGGCTACATTCGGATCCAGATACGTTTCACCCTCCAGTGTACCTTTGATTGCCTGAATCAAAGCAGCCGCGGGTGTATCCTTGAGCAAATAACCGGCTGCTCCGGCCCGGATGGCGTCAAACAGCCATTCATCATCATCATAAGTCGTCAGCACCAACACTTTTATCTGCGGAAAACTACTGCTGATCTTTTGGGTCGCCTGGATTCCATTCATAACTGGCATTTTCAAGTCCATCAAAACAAGATCAGGCTGATGCGTTGCCACCAGATCGATAACCTCCAGGCCGTTGTTTGCCGTTGCCACCACCTGGATGTGAGGGTCATTATTGAGAATGGTACTCAAGCCCTGGCAGACAATTTCCTGATCATCACATACGATCACACGTATCATCTTAATTCCTTAACTTCAATTGTATCAGTGTACCTTTTCCAGGTTGGCTGTCAATCTCCAGCCTGGCGTTTAACATCTCGGCTCTTTCCTGCATACCCTTCAGTCCCAACCGATCATTTTTTTTATTCAGAATCGAAACATCAAAACCGGTACCATCATCCCGAATATTGAGAACGCTGATACCGGATTCCTGAATAAGTTCGATCCAGACATTTTTGGCTTTGGCGTGATGGACAATATTCTCCAATGCCTCCTGGGTGATGCGATAGACCATTTGCTCTTCATCCTGGGTAAATGCGATGGAATGATCAGAAAGATTCAGGTGAATATCAAGATGAGCACGTGCCTGAATATTTGCCACCAGATTCTGGAGAGCAAGTTGTAACCCCAGATCTTCAAGTGGTTCAGCCCGTAATGCTTTCAGTGCCCGGCGGGTTTCCTCGAGGCCATTACGGGCTGTGGAGAGTGCTTTTTGTAACATGTCTTTCACTTCTTGTTGCTCAGTCTCCATAATGGTATGGATGGCTTCAAGTTGCACCGTCAGACCGCTGAGGGTATGTGCCAGGGTATCGTGCAATTCACGCGCTAGCCGGTTGCGTTCGCGGCTAACCGCCAGTTGATCCTGTACCAATGCCTGTTGACTGAGTCGCAAATTAGCGCGCATCAGATCCCGTCTTTGTTCACGCTGGGTCGCCATTAATTCTGTGATCATCAATGCCACCAGATTGAGCGTTAACACCCGGATAAAGATGGCAAAAAGCGGCATTAATAGGTTGGTATCAAAACCACCATACAGGAAAATCAAATAAAAACCATCAATAATTCCCAAGCCCGTATTGACAATAAACACTTTTTGAAAATCGTATTGCCAGGCTGCCGGGACCAGGGCAATCATCAATAACGGTAATAATGCCCACAGACGGTACATTTCAATCCCCTGCCCGCTCATAAACCGAATGGTCAGGTCAATATTCACAATGATGGGAGGAATGAGTACGGCCACAAACAATGCGATCAATAAATACAAGGAGCGTAGTTTCCGCTGTAGCCAGGGAATAGAGAGGTAGATGGATAAAAATAACGCCTGCAGAAAAATGTAATAAAACGGGTCCCGATAAAATTGAGAAATTTGGCCAGTAAACAACCATTCTCCAAACGGAACAAATGAAAATGCGATGGTTTCTGCCATCACAAAAAAACGGAATATGCGAATCAGCCCGGGTTCCGTAGGTGTTGTTATTCTCATATTACGATATTAACATAATTTTTCGATTATGAACCGAAAACATGACCATCAGACAGGGATCAGGTGACTGGGCTCATGCCCCAATATGATGGCAGTCATACCAGCTCGTGGTTGGCTACATCTACCATACAAATCATATTTCCTTTATAAATGAATTAGATATCCTTTCAACCTTTAACGCTTAAGGTGTTTTTGGCAGGCATACTGCCTGTCAAAAAAAATACCCCGTTTGATTGAGATACCACTGAATTTGGAAAAGAAGTTACATGCCATTAGAAGGAGCTGGTTTGACAGTATTAAGGAAATTTCAACAATCAGTTGTAAAACAGCTCGAAAAAACCAAAGATTCCCCGGCAACCACTTTTCAGGTGGAAGCACACGATCTGAGTAAGAAATTTACCAGAGGAAACAATGGTATCTACGCAGTGCAGGAGCTCAGTTTTGCCGTTCCGAATGGTCAGATGTTTGGATTGTTAGGTCCGGATGGAGCTGGGAAAACCACCACATTGCGCATGCTGGCATCAGTAATGCCGGCTACCGAGGGTACGGCAAAGGTGGGCGGATTCGATACTCAACGCGAAAAACGCCAGGCCAGACAGATGATCGGCTATATGCCCCAAAATTTCAGTCTCTATCCAGACCTATCCGTGATGGAAAATTTGATTTTCTTTGCCGATATTAATGGTGTACATGGGAAACGCAGAAATGAACGTATCCAGGAGATGCTTACTTTTACCCGTCTGAAAGATTTTACCGATCGCCGTGCTGCCAATTTATCCGGGGGCATGAAAAAGAAACTGGCCTTGGCCTGCGCGCTATTGCATGAGCCGCAGGTGTTGCTTCTGGATGAACCTTCCACCGGGGTTGATCCGGTCAGCCGGCGTGAATTATGGATGATCCTTTCCAAGGTGGT
The DNA here is from genome assembly GCA_019429225.1 of Anaerolineaceae bacterium. Lineage (GTDB taxonomy): Bacteria > Chloroflexota > Anaerolineae > Anaerolineales > Anaerolineaceae > UBA6170. The sequence goes on along the minus strand of JAHYJK010000028.1, from coordinate 9,750 downwards.
GCAGGATGGCGTAACCGTGGTTGTCAGTACGCCGTATATGGATGAAGCAGAACGCTGTAACCAGGTGGGGATCCTTTACAATGGGAAATTACTCACTACCGGCTCTCCCAGTGACCTGCAAAACAATTTACCATTTGAAATTGTGGAAGTAAAAGCCAAACCACGCAAGGTCATGCGCCAGGTGGTTGGCGATGCTCCCTATGTGCTGCAATGGCGTACCATCGGAGATCGATTGCGATTATCGGTAAAGGATCCTCTTACTGCGACTACGCTACTTGAGAATACATTGACTTCTGAAGGCGCTGAAATCAAAGTGCTACGGCATGCCAAACGCAGCATGGAGGACGTATTCATTCATATGGTGGAAGAAAGGCGCGCAAGCAATTGAACGCATATTCAAACGCCATTGAAACCTTTGACCTGAGCCGGCATTTTGGCTCATTTATTGCTGTGGACAAAATCAATTTTTATGTGCCTAAAGGTGAAATCTTCGGATTATTGGGACCCAACGGTGCTGGCAAAACCACCACCATCCGGATGTTATGTGGCATTATTCGTCCCAGCGCTGGAAATGCCAGTGTGTTGGGATTTGATATCCGCAAAGATGCTGAGGAAATTAAGAAGAATATTGGCTACATGTCACAGAAATTTTCACTGTATGACGACCTGACTGCCATTGAAAATTTGAATTTTTACGCATCCATTTATGGTGTTGCCAGGAGCGACCGTAAGAGACGCATTCAGGATTTGATCGATCAAAGCGGGTTGCGTGGCGTTGAGAAAGAATTGACCGGCAGCTTATCCGGTGCCTGGCGGCAGCGACTGGCTTTAGCCTGTGCCATAGCCCACAAACCGCCCATGCTGTTTCTGGATGAAGCCACAGCTGGCGTCGATCCCCTCTCCCGGCGCGAATTCTGGGATCTGATTTACGAAATGGCCAGTGAAGACATCTCCATTCTGGCAACCACCCATTATATGGATGAGGCTGAATATTGCAACACGATCGGGATGATGTACCAGGCACAGATGATCGCCTTAGCCAGCCCGGACCGTTTGAAGGATGAGATGCCCGGCGTGCTGGTGCAGGTCACCTGCGACCAACCTTTACAAGCGGAGGAAATATCGGATCAGATTCCTGGCGTGATGGACTCTGCCATACATGGGGTGCACCTGCATGTCACCCTGAAGGATGAAAAACAGGTAAATAATCTTACCAGCGCGCTGCAGACTGCTGGAATCCAGGTGACTGAAATTGAGACAATTCTGCCTTCTCTGGAAGATGTATTCATTAATATGGTCGAGAGTCGCTTGAAAGCAAGTCCGCAAGACTCTTTTGGAGGATAACTGATGGAACGATTTTGGACAATCGTGCGCAAAGAATATTATCACATCATGCGCGATTACCGTACCCTGGCAATCATCATTGTGTTGCCAACTTTTCTTTTGATTTTATTGGGGTATGGTGTCTCGGGTGAAAGCAACAACATTCGCCTGGCAGTGGCTGATCTCTCAAAAACAGATGAAAGCCGCCGCTATCTGGAATATTTTACAGCCAGCGAACAGTTTTCATATGATTATGACGTTCTATCCGAAGCTGAAATCCTGGATTTGATCGATCGCGAACAGGTCAGCGCTGGGATTTATATCCCGGTTAATTTTGGCAGTGATCTGGCAGCCGGAAGATCGACTGCCGTGCAGTTTTATGTGAATGGTTCGGACCCGGCAGAAGCGCAGACAGCCAATCTGAAATTAGAAACGATCGCTCAGGTGGCAACACAATATATCTTAACTGAGCAACTGGAAGACAATGCTGCCCAATTAGGCATATCAGGACTGCAACTACCCGTACAGACCTATACCAAAACCTTATATAACCCGGATGGCAAAAACAAGATTTATATGATCCCCGGTTTGACTGCCATGGTTTTGCAGGTGCAGGCATTATTGTTGACCGCGCTGGCAATCGTGCGGGAGCGTGAACAGGGCACCATGGAGCAACTGGTGGTGACCCCAATTCGTTCCTGGGAGCTGGTGCTGGGCAAGATCATCCCCTATCTGGTAGTGGGTGTGCTGAATACCATTATGACCTTGCTGGTGGCCATCTATATGTTTGGGATTGTGATTCAAGGCAGTTTCTGGCTATTGGTCTTGTTGAGTTCGATATTTACACTGGGATCGTTGGGCATGGGCGTAATGATCTCCAATATCTCCCGCACACAGATGCAAGCCATGTACCTGGCGGTTGGAATTGTGTTGATCCCGGCCATCATCCTTTCAGGGTTAATGTTTTCACGACAGGGAATGCCGCTGGTCACCTACTGGTTCAGTGAACTTCTGCCCATCACCCACTTTCTGGTCATCATCCGGGGCATCATGGTCAAAGGCACAGAATTTGCCTTTATGTGGGGATCGATCCGCTCGTTGATCATCCTGAGCATATTATATTTTGCCGCATCTGTGGCTACATTCAGAAAACGGTTGTAAGGTTTTGCGATGCAATTCATTCTTATTTTATTAGGAGAAAGATGAAAAATAAAACTACTCTACTCAGTTTAATATTGGCTCTGGTGATCATTCCCTTGAGCGGATGTGGCTTACTTGAAGGTGAGACCACCGAAACTCAAATCACCGCCTCCGGGACGATCTCAGCCGATAAATTTACTATCTCACCCCAGGTGGGTGGCATGATCAAAGAAATCTACGTGCAGGAAGGCGAGCATGTGCAGACTGATCAGCAATTGTTCCGCCTGGATGATGAAATCATGAAAGCTCAGTATGATCAGGCCATAGCAGCCGTTGAGCAGGCTGAAGCCGGGATTGAAGCAGCTCAATCACAATTGGCTTCTGCCAGCGTGCAATATGATCGTGCCAGGCAGGGAGCGCGTTTGATGTACCTGCAAAGCCTACAAAATCAAACGCCAATCTGGTCGCAATCCGTTCCCGAAGAATTCAAGCAGCCTTACTGGTACTACCAACGGGATGAAAGCGTCAGTGGCGCACAGACAGAAGTCGATAAAGCCAAACGGAATCTGGAAATTGAACAGGCAAATCTGGAGAATATTCAGGAAAAAGCCACTAATGACGATTTTATGGCGGTGGAACAAACCCTGACAGATGCCCGTGCAAGATTTTTAGTAGCCGAACAGACATTAACCCAGGCGCAATTTGCCCAGGACAATGATATTCTCGAAGAAATGGCGCAGAAAGATTATGATGCTGCCCTGGCAGACCTGGAGACAGCCCAACGGGATTACGAACGGATGATCACCAGCGCAGCCGCCAGCGAAGTGTTGGAAGCCCGGGCCAAAGTTGCCGTTGCATCTGCCCGTCTGGAAAACGCCGAGAATTACCTGGATCGTCTGTTGACGCTGGATAATTCACTCGAGGTGCAGGCAGCCAGAACCGCTATGGAAAGCGCAGAAAGCCAGGTGACACTGGCGGAAGCAGGAAAAGCCCAGGCTGTTGCTGCCCTTGCTCTCTTACAAATTCAACTGAACAAAAGCATCATCACTGCGCCGGTGGATGGTGTGGTCATCAATATCAACCATGAAATGGGCGAGCTGGTAGGTGCGGGTAGTAATGTCATCAACCTTGCCAAGCTGGATGTGGTCAGCCTGACCGTTTACATACCGGAAGATGTGTATGGGCGAATCCCAATCGGCCAGAAAGTCTCGATCACTGTGGACTCGTATCCCGGTGAGACATTCAATGGCCAGGTCATCTCCATCGCCGATCAAGCGGAATTTACCCCACGGAATGTGCAAACTGTCGAAGGTCGCAAAGCTACGGTGTATGCGGTGAAGATTGAAATCCCCAACAGCAATCTCAAATTGAAACCTGGCATGCCAGCGGATGTCAACTTTGGAATAAATCGTCCGTAAATTCCCCCTCTACGGAAGAGCCCGGAAGACTAATTTATCCTTCCGGGCTCATTTTTTAACCATACAGGAAGATCTCTTTTTACTGTCATATCCAGTACATCTCAGCGCAGAATTTTCTCCATCTTCTTACCTTTAGCCAGTTCATCAATCAGTTTATCCAGATAACGAATTTTTTGCATCAGCGGATCTTCGATTTCTTCCACACGCACGCCGCACACGACACCTTTGATCAACGAACTGTTGGGATGCAAGGCTGGTGCCTGGGCAAAAAAAGTTTCGAAATCGTTTTCCTGGTCAATTTGTTGTTGCAGTCCTGCCTGGTCATAGCCAGTTAGCCAGCAGATGATCTGATCCACTTCTTCCTTTGTGCGGTTTTTGCGTTCTGCTTTTTTTACATAGAGCGGGTATACCGCAGAAAATTTCATTGTGAATATGCGATGGTTTTGCATGGTTGTTCCTCTGTGAATTAAGCTTTGTTCTTTTTTCTCAGTTGCGAAAGGATCTCTCCCTCAGCCACCAGCACTTGCGCCATCCATTCAAGGACTATAGTCATAATCCAAGCAACCAATAAACCTAACACTAATCCGATGATTGCACCTATTATTCCTGAAAATAACCAAAAATCGGGGTATGCTAAATTTGCCATCACAATAAAGAGTACTGCCATCACGACGACCAAATAAAGCACAATAATAAAACCTACCACCTTTGAAGCCATAACAAGCCGTTTAACGATGTATTTAGTACGATCATGTTCATACAGTAACATGGAGACCTCCTTTGATACATTCAATTTGAAATGGATGATTATAGTATATCGATTATATACAGAAATGCCAACCTGATCCTGTGTCTCCCATCCCCTTATGGCTTCATAAAATCCTAATACTAAATCACCTACCATTCTATTCAAAATTAGAATCCAAATTTATTCCGAAAATATGCTTAATTCTTAAATGGAAATATTTATTAAATACATAAATATTACCCAATATGTGGTATATTATGATAAAGTTGGATGTATCCATAAAAATTCCGAATCTTAATGAAAGGCTAGGGAAAAATGAACAAGTCAAAAGTGTTGAGTCTGGTAGTTGTATTACTAGGCATTTTTTTGTTAATGGGTTGTAATACTGCTACCCCTGCTGTTAGTGAAACAGTAACCCAGCAACCCATCGTTTCTCCTGAGATAGTTGAAACGCAAGCCTCTGTTGACACACAGGAACCAACGGAAGTACAAACAACCGTTGAATCCCAGGTGCCCGACACAAATGTCGATTATATTTCTGGTGGTGTGTTGTATGATGATTGGATGAAACAACTCGAGATCGAAACGCCAGCAGAAGATCAACCGCTCTGGAAGACTCAAACTACCAATACACGCTCCGGAAAAGACACCTGGCGCTGCAAAGAATGCCATGGTTGGGATTACAAGGGATTGGAAGGTGCTTATGGATCCGGCTCCCATCTCACAGGTTTCAAAGGCGTTCTTGATTCAGTTTCAATGACAGAAGACGAACTGATGGCCTGGATGGATGGTTCTGAAAATAGTGAGCATGATTTTTCCGGGTATTTTCAGGAAGCAGAATTAACATTGGTTGTCAACTTTTTGAAATATGGACTGTTTGATACAGCAGCTTATATTAACGCTGATAAATCAGTGTCTGGTGGAGATGGATCGAATGGTAAGGTGTTATTCGACGGTCTCTGCGCAGCTTGCCATGGAGCAGATGGGAAAACACTTAATTTTGGTGATGAGGATGAACCAGAGTATATCGGTACCATCGCACTGGATAATCCCTGGGAATTCTGGCATAAAGCATCCTTCGGTCAACCAGGTGCTCAGATGCCTTCAGCGCTGAAAATTGGATGGTCTATTCAAGATATAGCAGACGTACTGACCTATTCACAAACATTGCCGACCGAATAATGCCTTCTGGTTAAGGTGATCAAAAACCGAGAATCTAATAGATTCTCGGTTTTTGATCAGGATTAAATTTTTATTAAATTTGATTAGTCGACTGCTACCATTACGTTGGATGCTTTGATAACTGCGTAGGCTTCTTTGCCTTCCACCAACCCCAGCGTCTCAACCGAGTTATTGGTAATGATGGAAACAACCTGGGTGCCTCCGGGTAATTCAAGAATTACTTCGCTGTTGACTGCACCTTTAACAACTTTCACAACCTTACCTTTGATTACATTCCTTGCACTTAGTTTCATAACAACCTCCCATTTTCATCAATCATTTACATCATAAAACAAACCAGATATGTTTTCAATGTTTATTATAACCTTTCAATTGTCTCCTTTTTTCTTCGGAAATAAAAAAACACTCACACAAACAAAAATTATCAGACTTACCAATATTAAAAAAACGGTGACAGGTAATGCGGCTGAAAGCCCAAAACCCTGAAAACGCTCAAATACCAAAACTGGCAAAATTTTAGGATGGTAAGCCAGAATGACAACCGCGCCAAATTCACTGACTCCTCTGGCCCACATCATCAAAGCTCCGCTGGTGATTCCACGCCAGGATTGAGGCAGGGTGATGTATCTTAACATTTGCCAGTGATTGGCACCATCCACCCAGGATGCCTGTTCCATCTCCCGGTCAACTCCCGCAAAGGCCTCGCGACTGGCATTCACCAGAAATGGGACACTGACAAACAACATCCCAATCACAATCCCCGCCGGACGATCCGTGAAGGTGATGCCAATTTGGGCGAACAGTTGACCAAAGATACCTTTACGTCCAAATACCAACAAAAGCGCTACGCCAGCAGCCGTGTGGGGGATGATGACCGGCAAATTGATCAATGCCTGTAAGAGGTCTCGTCCTGGAAATTGATAACGTGCCAACAAATACCCCATCGGAACCGCAGTGAGAAAACCGATTAATACTGCTGCCAACGCACAGCTAAAGGTTAATTGCATGGAGTCCAACACCTGTTGATCCGTAAATAACTGGAAGAAGGCGATCGGCTCAACACTGAAAAGAGTATTAATCAGAGGTACCAACAGGATCATCATCAGGACAATCCCGGCGAGAATGAATACTTTCGTCAATGTACTGTTATGAATCTTTTTCATTTTTCAGGATAACTAATACTTTGCAAGGCAGCTGGCATGTTCTCAAAACCATTCGCAGGAAATGATTCTAAAAGGGGGTGGTAATTTTTAGACATAATCGCTTTGCCTTCATCACCCAATAAAAACTGGATGAATAACTCAGCTGCTTGCGGATTGGGAGAACTATCCGGGATGGTGATGGCGTACTCAATCGGTTCCGCAATAAAATGGGGTTCGACTGTGGAAAAGCGTTGGAAATCCATGCGAACCTCTACATTTTTATAGAAATCCCGCAGTTCTTCCGAGCCCATATTAACTTCGGGGGGGAGCTCCAGCATTTCCAGTCCATGTTGTTTTACCACCGACTCATATTCAACAGCATAATCAAGATCACCACTTTCCAACAATGCAATCAGGAAAACGCTGGCACCACGGATCATGACGTGTGAATCTGATTTTGTTTCCAGTATTTCGGGAATGCGGATGAGTGCATGACCATCTTCCCGAAAGATAGTGACCGGAAAACTAAATTGGTCCTTATACATGGTTTTGAAAAGATCATATCGTTGGATGGAATTCTCATGCAACACAAATGCCATCATCGCCCGATATCCTGCCGCATCAAAACGGGGATCAGGCAGGCCATATCTCACATCTGATCGGCTAAGAATTTCTGGCCAATTTTCTACAGTTAATTCCTCGGCATATCGACTTCCCGGTGTAAAAGCCAATGCAAGTTTATTTCCTGCAAAGCGTATAAACCAATTGGCATAGGGGCGACCTGTCTCAGGATTGGTGGTAGCATACATTAACATCGGCACCAAGGCTGCATCGGCAGTTGCAACCACATCAATGGGTTCATGCAACTCGGTCACATGGCGCATGACCTGAATGCTGCCATGATATTCAGCCAGGACATCGATATCTTGATATTTGGCTTCAAAAGCTGTCTCAATTTCTGCAAACGGAATGATGAGGCTACCAGCCGCGAACACAACCAGAGGTGTCTTTTCACCTGTCTTAGCAGTTGGGCTCAATTGAACTGGAGAACTGGATGTTGGATCAACCAATGGTTCTGTTGAATAGGGTACAGAAATAGTTGGTTGGCATGCTGTTGCCAACATGCCAACCATTACAAAAAGATAGAGGGGCAATAATCTATTTTTTGTCTGCATATGTTGTTATCTCAGGTTATTTAACTTCAATACTGACAACACCTTTCACCCAGGTATTGCTGGGTAAACCAGGCATAACCATCTTAAATTTTCCAGGTGTTTCGGTGAACCCCAGCAAACAATCCGGAACAGCCAGAACGTCTGCCAGACTTACTTCTGCGCTGAAACCATCATCGGCAGTGATGACCAGTGTAGTGGTACCATCTTTCACACCAACAAGATCGAATAGTTCCGAAAGTCGCACACCTTCATAATCAGCCGTGCCACTTTTAGGATGTTCAGCAGTAATGGTAACGACTTCCAACGCACTTAATGATTCCTCAGTGAACCCGGTTACTGTATTGACCATGCCGGTGATCGCAAATTGGGTTCCTGTCAGGTCCACCGTCGGAGCCGGTTGTGTCTCTTCTACTTCCTCTTGTGTTTCGGATACTTCTTCCAACCTGGGTAAAAGCAACTCAATCAGTGAGATACCCCCCACCATCTGTTTTTTCTCCAGACCAGCACCCACAAATTTCAAGGGGAAATTCTTTTCTTCCAGATGGGCATCGTCCACCAGCATGGCAACAATCCAGTCATGGTTGCGATCGGCATCATCTGACCAGACGGTGGTTTCGAAACCATCTGCAGCCACAATACGAACATCATAACCAGATTTCGCTAATTTGACATCATACGACCAGCCTTCATGTTTGACAGCATCATCGGCATACCCCATCAAACGCCACAGTTCAATACCTTTCCAAACCTGACCCACATCGTCCGTCCAGGTGGCTTCATGGCAACTGACACAGGATTCGTAGGAAGCTCGGTCGATTTGTGTATCAATCGCACCATTCACAGCCAATACCCAATCCACAATCATAGCGCGAACTTCTACTTTATTTACCCATTTGATCGACCAGTGACCATCGGTAACCTGGTTATCTTTCTCACTGATGATGACCAGACGCAGCATTCCATCCAAATCCACGTTCAAAGGTTTTCCGTTCATTTCATAGGCAATCATAGCAGTGAGTGGGTCATGGGTTTTTAATTCATCGCCACTCACCGGGTTATAAGCAATATAATTACCATTCATAATTTGATCAAAGGAATAAGAAAGCGAATACCCATCTTCCGCAACAATATTGATACCCATGCTTTCTGTCAAACCTCCCACCTGATCAGCCAGATCCTGGAGCGATACCCCTTTGAATTTATTGGGTAATGTGATCTTGCCGGCACTGCTCTTAATCCCAGCCATGCCTTCCGTGGCAGGCAATGCCTTCAGTTCAGACATGGTAAAGGAAATCGTGCCTTCTGGCCCAATCAACTCTAAAACAGGTTCCTGAGAGATTTTCTCAGTTGGTTCTGGTACTTCAGTTGGTTCGAGAACAGCAGTTGGTTCAACTACAACCTCCGTTGGCTCTTCAACAACCGGTTCATTCACCGGCGCTTCTACTTCAGGTGTTGCTACAGGTTGGCAGGCTGTCAGCAATAATACGAAAATAAACAAGGTGATAAAAATTGTCTTACGCATTTCTCCTCCAATGTATATATATAGTGTTATAAGTATACATTGAGTCTATTGAAACTAAAGATAAAAGTCAAGTGCTTTGGGAAAATAATCCACAAAATTT
>JAHYJK010000312.1 GCA_019429225.1 Anaerolineaceae bacterium | reverse complement strand
ATTTCGCCACCGCTTCCTGGGCGCTTTCTCCTTCACCCGATTCCACTGTTGCCGAGGTACCGATGCAAGTCAATTTCCCGATTGTGCCCGTGTGCTGCTTGAGCCGGCGGATGAGAGCGGCTACATCAGCGCCTCGTTTTCCGCTGTAGGTGTGGACTTCGTCCAGCACCAGGAATTGGAGCACGCCCTGGTGGCGGAAGAGGGTACGGTCTTCAAAACGAGTCAACAATAACTCGAGCATGACATAATTGGTCATCAGGATATCCGGCGGATTATCCTGGATCTCTTTGCGTGACAGCACCTCGCATTCGTAAGGTGCATCCCTTCCGGTTAGCCGCTGGTATTCGCTTAAAGCCTCATCGGGGTTATTTTTGGTATCGCCGGTATACCGCCCAATTGTCAAGCCAGATTGATCCAGACGCTCAGAGAAATCGTCATACTGATTGTTGGCCAGCGCGTTCATCGGATACACAATCACAGCTTTGACGCCGCGCACACCCTCTGCCTTCAAACGCAGTGCGGTTGAAACAATTGGCAGACCAAAACCAAAGGATTTACCCGAACCGGTACCGGTTGCAAGGATGACGTTTTTTCCCGCATGAATTTTCCGGATGGCCGTCGTCTGATGGACATACGGCCTAATCGGCGGTGACTCTGGTTGTTCTTTAGCCTGGCGCGCAAAGCGCAGCGTACCGGGAAGAAGAATTTTCTCTTCAACCAGCTTGGCAAGGGGATCCCCCTCTTGAAATGGCAGGCTGATTTGCACATAAGGCGGCTTCCACAACAGACCACCAGCAGCCCTGCGCCCCTCGATCCATTCCCTGATTTGAGGATTTTTGATCTGCTGGAAGGATTCAACATAAGCGAGGTAGTCCGATTGCACCTCGGATAACGTACTGAAGGGGTTAAAGAATTCCACCATCGTCCCTCTTTTCAAACAAAATATATGTTGAACTTATTTTATCAGACAAGAAGTTAATATTAGCTTTGCTGATATTCTTTGATTTTCCATGAACGAATCAATAGACGAATGATGAGCGACAATTCTGATGTTAAACTGTCGTTTTGCGATAAGTTGATGTTGATTGTTTTGAGAGATTCCTTTTTAGACATCAAGCTGTTCCAGATTTTATTCAATTTAAATCTAAAAAGAATGTCTGTTGCCTTATCGAGATCACCAGCATAAGCCAAAGAAATGGCCAGCAAAGATTGGTAGGTCAGGTTTTCATGATCTATTTTGGTTTCTAAAGAATTAAACATTAGGAAAGCGATTAAGGCCATTTCCTGACTTTGCATAGGATTGAAGACATCAAAAATATGGTACAGATGTTCGTTTGTGATTTCATGCGAAGTATTGATGTCACAGATTTGATACAGTTGAATGATCTTTTCAAACAAGACAAGGATTGTCAGCGCTCTTCGAGACAATGAAAGCTGGTTTTGCTTGATGAGAGCGTAATTGATTTTGTTGGTATTGGTGATATCACCGGTATTAATCAGTAAGTCAAGATACTTTTCAGAATAGATCTGGTCACCTTGCTCCAGAGCCAAATTCAGACCGAAGATGATTTCTGAGGGTTTAGCCTTGCTGATCTCCAACCAGGATGGATGGAAAAGCTCCATGTCCTGACCACTTTTCAACCTTGAAAAATAAATCGATCGCAATTTATTGATATAGCTAATCCTGGCTAATTTGTCATTAAAGATTTTTGACTCTGAAATCAAATGTTTAATAAGAATGGGGTGCTGCAATAAAACATCATCCTCGAAATCAAGAATAATATTTTCCCAATTTGAAAATTCGACAAGAGCAAGTCCTTTGGTGGATATAAACTGACAAACCGCAAATTGATTCTCTCCTTTTCGATTCGCCCTAATCCATTTAGAGATTATTACCGGTGTCTGAAATTCAAAACCATTCTCAATCAGCTCATTTAAATCATCATGCACTTCGTTCCAGACTAATCCGGGAAGGAATGAAAAATATGGCTGCAAAACCTGTGTGATCTGGTTGACATTGGCACTCTCAAGCGACCTGATACAGTAAAGTAAGCACTTCTGCCTGTCATCTAGCGTGTTTTTATCATATAGACTGGACAAACGTGCATAGTGCTCCAGGAAGTCAATCGTGTCTTCTTCCTGATTGGAAGAGCCGATAATTCTTTCATGTAAATCTCTTTCAAAGGCTGCATCATCGAAATTCTTGGCTAAATCTATAATCAAAGAAATTTCTTGATAAGAAACGCCCTCCCTCTTTGAAACTTGATTCAAGTAACCAACGATTAATGGTTTTAAATCAGCGTACAGAATGAAACCTTTAAGCAAGATCAGGACATTATACGTAGACAATTCTTGCTCTAAATCAATAATGTTCTCGATGACGGCTTTGAGACCATCTTTGTTCTCATCAAGCCAAAATCGTGCAAAGGCAGATATCAAACTTGTTTTTTCTTGGTCATTGAGGGAGGATCGGACAATTTCATTCAATTCACTTTGTAATTGTTCCTGGTCCCAGAGGTAGACAATATGGTGGTAATATCTAAGTGAAGCGCTAATTTTGCCAGCAATTAGATTCGCTTTCGCTTTGTTCTGGATGAAGTCGTGGTTCTCTTTCAGCGCTTTATTCTTGAGATCTTCAATTGCCACCTTGTGGAAAGTTGGTGAAATGTCCTCCCAAACAGATAGCGCTTCAAGGATTAATTCACGGCCATTCAACATGCTCGTATAATCGCTAATTTGATGGTTGACATCGTCCCAATTTAGAAAAGGTAAAATATCCCTCAGAAATTCTCTTCTCTCATTTTCATCTTGAATCTTCACAACCTTTGGGAGTAGTTTCGTTCTGATCCATTGTGCATAGGTCTGGGGAAATTCTAAGCTAACCGACTCTGGAATTTTCATAAATATTTTTTCAAAGTTCTCAGGGGGTAGCTTAACAAACAACTCTTCTTGTTCAATCGCCTCACACACGGTTTGGTAGATTTTGTAATCAAGAATTAATGAAATAAGCAAAGCTGTAAGCGTTTCGCCCTGGTCATCCCTGGGGTATAACCAGGAGATTTCCTGAATGAGCGACCCTTCAGTCGGTTCCGAGAAATACATCTTGTAGAATTTCAAGGCCTCATTTTGTTTCTCATCATTGATTGCATTTCTGGCCAATGCTTGTGCATAGGTTCGATATTTATCTTGATCTGCAAACCTCCCCTTTGGCGCATACAAAGCAATCAACCGCCCTCTTACCTTCATACTGGTCGGTGATTCTGGATCGCTTTCGATGATTTTTTCAGCGTAATGAATAACTTTTCGATATTCCTTTTGCTGTGCATAGTGAGAAGCTAACATAAATCTGAATGCAGACAGGCTGTTAAGGTCAAAGGCCAACATTTCCTCTGATCGATCAACTGCCTTCAACAAGCGTTCCTGATCTGAGGTTTCGACCCGGTTGAGCAAGCTCTCGATAATATTAATTAATTCCCTGGCCTGTAAAGGCAAAATTTCCTCAAGCATGGCATTCAGCCGCAGCCATAGGGCGGTTTGATGATCAGCTGTTTCGTCCAGTATCCGACCTGTCCAGCCAGTAAAATACTCGATCACGGACAATCCTTTATCTCGATCA
>JAHYJK010000027.1 GCA_019429225.1 Anaerolineaceae bacterium | reverse complement strand
CAAACTAGCGCCAAGGGTTCTGCGTTTTGAAGCTGGTTCGATTAATCCACAGGCAACCCCTTCCGCCAAAGGGGTGAGCGCTATCAAAATGATGGGCGATCGTTTGGTGTGTGGCATTCTGGTAGAAACTGACCTGCACAAAAAAGGCTTTGCTTTCGCAGTTACCGCCAAAGGTCATGCCAAACGGATTGGTATGCATGACTTTCCTGTGCAGGGACGCGGTGGTCAGGGCGTGCAATTATGGAAGATCACTGAGGATACCGGCCTGGTAACTGGTTTCGCTGTTGGATTGGAAAAAGACAGTGTAGATTTTTATTCCAGCAAGTTAAAACGCTTGCGTGTGTATGCGAAAGCACTTCCGTTGGTCACGCGCGCAACCAAGGGGCTGGATTTGGGAAAGAAATATACAAAAGGTGAGCTCTTCGGGGAGGGTGAAACAACAGCTGGATTGGTAGTGTGCTAGCATGCCGATTGAAGCCAGTTTGCATGAGACAGAGCATGGTGAATTAAATATCTTTCATGTGTTTGATACCCTGGAAGTGTATGATGGCTCTCTGGCATTGGCAATTGATCATGTGATCAACCACATAAAAGTACTGGTTTCGACAGTGTACTTACCCGAGGATAAGAATCTGCTGCAGGCATATCAGCGACATCCTCTATTACGCAAAGGCAGTTCAGAAGGGCGCAGTCCCGAACGGATTCTGCTGGCTGATTGCATCCGCCTGCTCGATGGATTGGTCGAGATCGGTAGATTGGCGGCCTACCCGGAAACAAGTGATCAGGCGAGGAGGGAATTGGAAGACCTGAAAGCCTCCGTCCCTTTCCTGGATTATCGCTACGAAAATGATCCGTTTCCGTCCGATCGTGATCGGGAATGACTCTTCACTTTAAATAAATAAATTCGCTTATAACAGCGAATTTATTTATAAACTTTTGTCTATCCGGCTTTAAATTCTTCAGCGCCGGCTACTTTGCCGATCAGTTCTTCCGGGTGGTGGATTAACACGGGAAGATGTTGAGGACAAATATAAAGCTCATGTCCTTGATAATCCAGTTGAATTAATGGGGCTTTTTGATTGGTGGTGTCACAAACAATGCATTTCTTTTCCATGGGAGATTCCTTTATTGATGGTTTTTCTGACAATCTAAGTGGTCAAATTGGATAAATTATATCATCTTATGATTGCCAGGGCGGCTGTTTTTTGAGCCAATTCCCGGATCGATAATACTTCTTTGCCTTTGATGTAAGTTTCCAATCGGTCTCCAATCGGTGTAGCCCATTGCAAGGGGACAGGTTTTATAACGCCTAGTACATTTCCAGCCAATCCGGCGTTACAATCCACATCCAGACCAGCTTTTGCCAGAAGACTGAAGGTTTCGGTCATATCGCCGTTTCCATACCAGAGTGCATAGATGACAGCAGCAATGTTCGGATATGAATGAATCCAGTTATAGCGCTCGAATTTGATTTCAAAGTCAGTCCAGGTGGCTATAGGGTCATCATTTTCTTCAAGTCTATTCAAACAGTAGCGAACAACTGCAGCATATTCGCTCTTTTGGGGAAGATAGGCAGCTGCTTCCTTTATAATTGACCTGACATCCTGGCGAACGAAGGCCAATGCAGTTAGCACTGCCGCATAGATTTCACCATAGACACCATTGTGCTCATGGCTGACGATCCCATCCAGATAAGCCAGACGAGCGGCTTCTAAAGGCCAGCCAGGTGCGAGCATGCCACACACCATACCGCGCATTTGAGCACCGATCCAATGTGCGAAAGGATTGTGGAATGAGCCAGATCGAGGTGGTAGAATGCCCTGGTTCAAGTTGCGCAGTGCAACCCATTCGGCAGACCAGCCGAACTGAATCTGGCGTACCCATTCCAGCCCGATGTCCATTGCGCTGAGATTGCGACCCAGACGCTCATACACATCCAGGAAGATCAACTCATAGACAACATCGTCATTGGTGGTTTCAGGGGTGGTGATGTATTTGCGGATATCTCCGTATACTTTATGAATTTGTTTCCCGGTATACCCTTCAATGGCGGTACCAAATGAACCACCGGCCAATTGTCCCAACCAACCCTGATAAATCCTTTCAGCCAGATCTTTATCACTGTTCAGCAGGTTTTCCTGACTGATTTTCCCCATGACAGCCACTGTTTCATCCCAGGTGGAGGGATGCTGGTATTGGTGGATGGGGTTGGATGGGTCAACAGGCGCATCATTCAAAGCAGCCAGAATTTGAGCGGTGATGACCCGCAGCTCATCCGTTTTTCCCGCCTGAAACAAATCAATCCCTTTCGACAAAAGTATTTCAGCGGTAGACACATCAAAACCGCGGTTTCCCATCGCCTGCACCATGGAGAGGTATGGGATCTCAGGCGCACCTGATCCGGGCACTTTTGAATCCCAAAACATCAGCATCAAATCATCTCCATAAGGCACTTGAAAATCACTTTCGTACCAGTTGGAGCTATGGATACGGCGATCGAGCGGAATCGCTGATTTTCGCAGCTCTCGTTCCATTTTCCAGGCTTTTTTCATGTTTTTCGTTTCCTCGCTTGAATGGAATAGAAGTAAAGGGCGATCAGAGTGGCAACATAAGGCACCATGGAGGTGAATTGGGAGGGCATGTATTGCTGTAGTAGTAATCCCAATCCATCGGTGAAACCAAATAATAATGAAATTAAGGCAATCCCCCATGGATTCCCATTTACCAAAATCACGGCTGCCAGAGAGATCCAACCACGACCTGCGGACATATTTTCGCTAAAAAGGGTTACATACCCCAGAGAAAGAAATGCACCTGCCAATCCACATAAAATACCACATATAATCAATGACCAGGTTCGGATTTTTGCTGAGGAGACCCCACTGGAATCCAGACTGGGGGCATTGTAGCCAGCAGCCCTTAAGCGTAATCCGAAGCGTGTTCTAAAGATTAAAAAAGCTGAAATCATAACGATCAGCACAGTGATATAGACAATCAGATTTTGACCACTCAGTATTTCTCCTACTATTGGAATTTGACTCACGAATGGAATATGAATGCGGGGAATGGGAACAATGCCTGGATTAGAAAATGCGCCTTTAACATTGAAAATCTGGCGTAACATGTAGGTCGTAGCGCCCAATGCAAAGAGATTCAATGCGATGCCAGTTACAAATTCATCTGTTTTCAAGGTAACTGCAAAAAAAATAAAGATAGCAGCCATTAAGAGTGAACCCAGAATAGCGCAGATAATGCCTATCAGCCAGGAATCAAAGTAATAAGACCCCAACACAGCGAAGAATGCACCACCGAGCATCATACCTTCCATGGCAATGTTAAAAATACCAGCATAAAACGTAAAAGTTCCTCCCAGAGCTGCTAACAAGATGGGTGTGGCACCGCTAATCATGCCGTTGATGAGACCTGTAATTATGTTCATGTAGTCCTTTCCCGTGCTTTGCGTCTGGCAAGGGTTTTATCCAGAAATATATCAAGGTACCCTCTTCCGGCTACAATCACTAAAACAGTGATAGCCTGTATCACCTGAATGAACTCTTTAGGGACAGCAGTAATTAATTCCATGCCGAGTGAGCCGGTTTGCAGGGCACTGAAGAACAGGCCATATAACAAAGTGCCGATCAAACCATTGTTGGCGACCACAGCAATCATGACACCATCCCAAGCGTAATTAGCGCCTAATCCTTTTAAGAAACGGTGTGGCCCAGCCATGACTACCAGTCCACCAGCGAGGCCTGCTAAAGCGCCGGTAACCAGCATCACGGTTACATAGTTTTTATCAATCTTGACGCCACCCAGGCGGGAAAACAATGAGTTTTGACCAGTAATGCGCCATTCGTACCCAGCGGTGAGGCGGTTGAACACGAAATAAATCACTACAAACGCAAGGATCATGACGATCACATTGGAATTGAACTCTCCCCAGATGGGCAACCAGGCTTTTGTATTGATTTGAGGAGTCATGGGAGAGTAGGCATTACGATCGAAAAATGGGTAAGAGATTGCCCAATAGGTGAAAAAATCAGCAATCATGTTAAGCATCAAGGTGGTGATGAATTCGTCCATATTGAACCATTTTCGCAACAAAGCTGCAATCCCGGACCAGAGTGCACCACCCAACATGGATAACAGGATCAATACCGGGATTAACAAAAAGGCTGGTAGGTCCAGATAGAGGCCACCAACGGTGGCAAACAGCGCACCCATCAATAGTTGCCCCGGTTGACCGAGATTGATCGGGCCAGATGCAAAGGCAACTGAAGCAGATAATCCGGTTAAAATCAATGGGACAGAATTTCGTAAAGTGGTTGCCAGCGGGTAGAGACCAAATAAAGAAAAATTAAATAAAGCCGCATATGTTTGGAGTGGATTGTAGCCTTGAAAGAGCATGATCAAAGCACCAATCAGTAAAGCAATCAGGATTCCAACAATCCCGCTAATTAGTTTCCTTTGCATCATTCTCCTTTCCTTCGAGCATGAGGTATCCAACTTGTTCAATATCAGTTTTTTCTGTGGGTAAATCAGCCACGATCATGCCGCGATGCAATACCAGAATGCGATCTGCTATCCGGAACAATTCTTCCAGGTCAGCTGATATCAGCAGAATGGCTCGTTTTTGTTCTTTCATTTTTAAAATCAGTTCATGGACATACTCAATAGAGCCTACATCCAGACCACGTGTGGGTTGGTCTAGAAGCACAAAGGGAGTGTCCAATAAAAGTTCACGCCCCAGGATCACTTTTTGCTGATTGCCCCCGGAGAGAGACCGGAAAGGATTATCCATGCGATCCATCACAACTGAAAATTGTTCTTCAATCTGGTGGGTAAATTGGCGGGCATAATTATCATTTAATAAGAGACCATTCCATTTGGTGAAATGTGGGTTAAGGCGGTGATGAGTCATCATTACATTTTCCAGAATGGAAGCATGGACAGCTGCCCCCATTTTGCCACGATTTTGGGAAACAAAAGAAATGAACCGGCGACGATCCAATATTTCAGCCTGGGTAATATCAATGCCTGTGACTTTGATTTGTCCCTGTGTGATTTTGTTCAAACCCATAATAGAATTGACCAGTTCAAACTGTCCATTTCCCTCAACTCCAGCAATGCCAACGATTTCCCCTTCACAAATCCGGAAATTGATTTGTTCAAGGCGTTTATGAAGGGTGCCATCGATGTAGGTTAAATCCTTAACCACGAACGTCTCAGCACCAGGAATGCTTTTCTCACGGAGTGATTGGAACAGCACTGTTCTGCCAACCATCATTTGAGCCAGATTTTCTTTGGTTGTTTCACTCGATTGTACGGTTGCGATTTTTTTACCTTTGCGCATGACGGTGATACGATCACTGAGGGCGAGAACTTCCTCCAGGTGATGTGAAATGAACAGGATCGTATGACCATGATCGCGCAAACGACGTAATTCATTGAATAATTGAGGTATTTCTTGAGGAGTTAACACTGCAGTGGGTTCATCCAGAATTAAAACAGATACATTGCGATATAAGAGCTTCAGGATCTCCACTTTTTGTGCTGCTGCAACAGAGATATCATCCACTTTGTCATCAATTTTCAGATTGAATTGAAACTCATCCACCTTCTGTTGCACCAATTTGCGGGCTTGTTGGCGATCAATCACGCCGAGAAAATTGACCGGTTCTGCGCCCAGAACAATATTTTCCCAGACTGTGTATTGAGGGATCAGCAAAATTTCCTGATGTACCATACCAATTCCATGGGCAATCGCTTCTCCAGGATCTTGAAACCGGACTGGTTGACCTTGAAATAGAATATCGCCATGGTTGAATTGTTCGAGACCATATAAAACTTTCATCAAAGTGCTTTTACCGGCACCATTTTCACCCACGATGGCATGGATTTCCCCTTTGCGAAAATCCGTGGAAACCTGGTCTACTGCCACAACATTCGGTGGAAAAACTTTGATGATGTCCTTCATTTCAATCAGAACTTGCATCTGTGCTCCAAAATCGCAATGAATTTGAAATCAACCTTGCGAAAAGGTTCATCCAAACCTTTTCGCAAGGAATGTTACGAAAAAAATTGATTTTATTCGCCTGTATAAATTTCAACCTTTAAAGTTCCATCAATTATTTGTTGTCTCACAGCCAGGACCTGATCCTGAATAGCTTGTGGTAGAACCTGAACCTGAGCGGTCATATCGATATCAACACCACCGGAGGCAAGACCATACTGAAGGACTGCGCCGGGTTGATAGGTCCCATCTTTGATGGTTTTAAAGACTTCGTAAATGGCTTTACCAACATCTTTAATATCACTGGCGACCACATGACCGGGCACGATGTCATTTTGATTGGTATCCACACCGATGGCATATAAACCGCGTTCACCAGCTGCCTGCAAAACACCGATCCCAGCGGCGGCTGCAATCTGGAAGACAACATCGGCGCCCATATCGTACAATTGCAAAGCAGCTTGTTTGCCTTTGGCGGTGTCATCCCAACTGCCTAAATATTTTGTTTCCACCTGAATTTCGGGGTCAATCGATTTGGCACCATTGGTATAAGCGAATATAAAAGCCTGGATAACTGGATCAACATCGCCACCGACAGCACCGATCAACTTGCCTGGGTTCACCCCGGGCAGACTTGTTTCCAGTGTGGTCAATCCTGCTACTACACCAGCCAGATAGGCAGATTCTTCTTCTATGAAGTCGACAGAGGTGATGGTGTTCTTCTCATTCTGAACTACGGTATCCAGGTTAACGAAGATTTTATCCGGATTCTTATCAGCGTACGCCATTAGTTGATCTTCAAATCCATAGGAAATTACAAAAATCACATCCGCATAATCGACAGCAGCTTGCAACGCGGGTTCATATTGGCCGGCATCAAAATTTGTCTCAATTGTCCGGATCTCAACCCCATATTCGCTTTTAATCTTTTCCATCCCCATTTGACCGGAATCATAAAACGATTGATCTCCGAGGGCGCCATTAATGAGATAAACAACCTTCTCAGTTTCTGGTGCCTGGCTGGAAGGGGCACATCCGACCAGACTGGCAACCAATAATACAACGATCATCACATACACGAATTTTTTCATTTTCATCTCCTTTTAATTAATAATATTTACAAACAATTGGATATTATTGAGATTTCACCTCCTGTTTATGCTTTTTTAAGAAATCATCTAATTCAGTTATATCTGGTAAACTGGTCTGAGCACCTGCTTTAGTAACTGCCAATGCACCGGCAGCGCTGGCGCGTAACAAAGCATTTTGAAGATCCATATCCTCTGCCAACGCAGCTGCCAATCCACCGATGAATGCATCACCGGCAGCGGTTGTGTCTACAACTGGTACTTTAAATGACGGCACGAAAAATTCCCCGGTTTGATTGAACACAAAGGCACCCTGATCACCCCGGGTGAGGATAATTTGATTGCAACCCCTGCTTAAAAGAACTTGGGCAGCGCGACGACACCCTTCCAGGTCATCGGTTGGTAAGCCGGATAAAAGTGCCAGCTCACTCTCGTTGGGGATAAGATAAGAGACTTTCTTTAAGGTTTCTGGCGGAATTGACATAGCCGGCGCTGGATTGAGTAAAATAATGACTCCAGCTGCATAGGCGATATCAATTGCCTGCATGACAACCTCCAGCGGAATCTCCAATTGCAGAACTAAAACGCCAGCTGATTGAATGGTTTTTCTGAGTGCTTGGATGTCCTCTTTTCCAAGTGTGGCGTTTGCGCCAGGAACAACTACAATGGAGTTTTGTCCATCGGCATTCACTGTAATCAAAGCAGTCCCGGTGGATTTGTTGACTTGCTGGATGAGAGTAGTATCTACCTGATTAATCCGAAGGTTATCGAGAAGTTCTTCTCCGAATCCATCCTGGCCAATATTTCCAACCATCTGAACATCACCACCCAGGCGGGCAGATGCCACGGCTTGATTGGCTCCTTTTCCACCAGGGAAAGTTTGGAAAAGTGATCCTATAATTGTTTCTCCGGGTGCGGGATGCCGAGAAGTAAACACCACCAGATCATAATTAATGCTGCCAATTACAAGAATTTTGAGCTTCATTTTAGGCTCCTTGTAGTTGATCGAATCAGAATCTGGTTGGATAATGTTTCTCGTTTCGGCAAATTATGTGGATGGATAATACGTTCCAGAAGTAATTGAACAGCCCGATCTGCAATCGCTTGAATTGGCTGTGCAATGGTAGTTAAAGCAGGTTGGGTAAATAATGCCAATTCAATATTGTCATAACCGATAATTGATATTTGCTCGGGAACGGATAAGTCTTTTTCATAAGCTGCGTGTAAGGCACCAATGGCCATCAAGTCATTACAGGCAAAAATTGCATCGGGTTTCACTGATTGGCTGAATAGTTCTCTGGCTGCCTGGTGACCGCTGGGAGGGTGAAAATTTCCACTTTTTATTAAATTTTCCTGCAAAGGTAAATTGTAATCTTTCAAAGCTTGCAGATAGCCATCAAACCTTCTGGCACTTGGGGTTACGTTGGATGGTCCGCGAATAATGGCAATATTTCGATGACCGGTCACAATCAGATGTTGGGTTGCCAGGTAACCGCCTTGAAAATTATCACTTACGACAGAATCCACATCCACATTATCGAGAAGACGATCGACAATAACAGCTGGCATGTGTCTATCGACCAGTTCTTTAAGGGAGACAATGTCATCCCCACAAGCCATGAAAATGATTCCATCCACCTGTTTATTGATTAAGATTTCTGTGTAACGACGCTCTTTTTCAAGGTCATTATCACTATTGCACAATATAGTGGAATAAGAAGCTCTGAAGGCTTTTTCTTCGATAATGCGGGCAACTTCTGCAAAATATGGGTTGGCAGAATCAGGCACCATCAATCCAATGGTGTGAGTTTCCCCCCTGCGCAGCGATCTGGCCAGGGTGTTGGGGCGGTAATTGAGTTGCTGCATGGCTGATAAAACCCGTTTTTCAGCGTCCGGTGAAACAAAACGAGTCTGATTAATAACATGAGAGACTGTTGTTACGGATACACCGGCTTTTTGAGCGACTTCCCTGATGGTTGCCATTTTTTATATCCTGATTCTTTAGGAAAACGTTTGCGCAAACGATTGCTTATAGAATAGCATATCAATTTATGAAAGTCAATGACCTCTTTCACCTGCTTTGTTGATTTATGACACAATTAAGGGAAGAACCAGCAAGAATCTTCTATAATCAAAGATGTAAGAAAAATCAATATGAAAAAAGAGGTGACATGCAAGAATATTTTTACAACTATCAGGATGCAGTCGGTTTCAACCCTGAAAAATTTTACAAAGCAACCTTAACTCATTCGGAACGATTGATGTTAGGTTTAAATTGTCTCGAACCCGGGCAGGTGCAAAAGGTCCATGATCATGCTGACCAGGATAAGTTTTATTTCGTCCTGGAAGGTGAAGGATTTTTTACAGTGGGCGAAGAAGAGAAAACAGCCACATCCGGGATGTTGGTGTGGGCACCTGCTGGTGTGCCACATGGCGTATCCAACCAGAGCACGCAACAATTGGTGATTCTGATGGGAATAGCGCCAGCCCCTCAAAAAGGTTGATTTTTTGGGTCATCAGAACGCAAGCTGACATGATATAATATAGAATATTTATTCTAATATTATGATTGACATCAATTCACCTGCTTTTGTTCATCTGCATGCCCTTTCCTATTATTCTTTAATGGAAGGGTTAATTTCACCTGAGGAGTTGGTCAATACCGCCCGAAAATATGAAATGCCTGCTATAGCGATGAGTGATCATCGTTGCCTGACTGGTGTGGTTGAATTTACACTTGCCTGTCACAAGGCTGGGGTTCAACCAATTTACGGCTTGACTGTAGATGTGGAGTGGCAAAACCAGAAGGGGGAAATGGTTTTGCTGGTACAAAATCGAACGGGCTGGTCGAATCTTTGCAAATTGAGCAGTAAATTGATGGTGGAAGGTGGTGGATCGAAAGCCTGCCTGGCTCTGGATGACTTATCCCAAAATCAATTGGGGTTGGTGGCTCTGACGGGTGGTCAACGCTCCATCCTGGATTTCTTCATCCAGACTGCCCAGCAAGCCAAATCCCAGGACTGGTTGAGAATTCTCAAGGAGATCTACCAGGAAAATTTGTTTGTCGAAGTCCAACAACATACACCTTCCCAGGAGGTGCATGCCAGACGGGTGGTTGAAGCAGCCAGACAATCAGATATACCGATGGTGGCGACCCAATCCATTTATTATCTCAACCAGGATCAGGCTGGTTTGCAGAAAACGCTGAGCGCTATGCGAGAAAATTGCCGGCTGAAAGATATGCAAGCGGAGGTTACAGCACCACCAGCAGCTTACTTTGCATGCGCAAAGGAAATGATCGCACGCTTCCAATGGTTGCCAGAAGCGCTGCAAAACACAACCAGAGTGGCTGAGATGTGCGCCTGGGATTTGCCCATCGGAGAAGTGCACTTCCCGGAAATTCCACTACCGCCTGGAGAGACCGTTACCCAGGTGCTGCGAAAAAAAGCAGAATCCGGGGCAAAAAAACGTTATAAGACGATTACCCCTCAAATACAGGCCAGACTGGACCATGAACTGGAAATCATCGCAAAACGCGGATATGAACCGATCTTCTTAATTGTCGAAGAATTACTGAATTATGCGCGGCAACAAGGGGTGCCATTTTCATCGCGGGGTTCAGCTGCTTCTTCGCTGGTGGCGTATTGTCTGGAAATTACCAATCCGGAACCATTAGGATTGAATTTATTCTTTGAGCGCTTTTTGAACCCGGCGCGAACCTCTCCACCCGATATTGATACCGATTTATGCTCACGACGCAGAGATCTGGTTATTCAACATGTGTTTGATACTTACGGATCCGATCGGGTTACTATGGTGGGTACCATCAATCGTTTTCGTCCACGCTCGGCTTTGGGAGAAGTGGCCAAAGCGCATGGGTTGGCTGTGGCTGAAGTTCGCCAGCTCGTGAACCAATTACCTTACGCTGGTTTTCAGCGCCTTACCAAAGAAGAAAAAGAAAATCCATTTGCCGGGTTGAAAACAGCTTACCCCAAGTTTGAGAAGATCTTTGAAGAAGCGCATGCGCTCCTACGACAACCTCGTCATCTCTCCATGCATCCTGGTGGTGTGCTGGTAGCACCGGGTGTGATCACTGATTGGGTGCCGGTCTTGCGCTCCGCCTCCAAAGAATTTCATATCACCCAATTGGATCTGGATGGGGTGGAGGCCTTAGGACTGGTGAAAATCGACTTATTGGGCATCCGCGGATTATCCGTTTTGGGAGATGTGGCAGAGACGATTTATTCCTGGCGGCGGACTGAGTATAAATACCCCATGCAGGTGCTGGAGCAAATACCATTGGAGGACCCAAAAACATCAGATCGTATTCGCACAGCGCAAACGATTGGTTGTTTCCAGATTGAATCTCCGGGCATGCGGGCGACATTGAAAGATATTCAGGCAGATTCTGCGGATGATATCATGGCAGCGGTAGCGCTCTATCGGCCTGGTCCCATGCGTGGAGGTTTGCATGACGCCTTTATCCGTCGCATTAAGGGATTGGAAAAGGTTGAGCATATTCACCCCCTTTTGGAACCAGTATTGGCGGATTCTTATGGTGTGATTCTCTACCAGGAACAGGTGTTGCGGATTGCCCATGAAGTGGGGGGATTATCTCTGACAGATGCGGATTTGCTGCGTAGAGCGATGTCACATTTTGACCCGGGTGAGAAAATGAAAACGCTGCGAGCGCGCTTTCTGGAAGGATTCCAGAATAAAGGTGTTCCCGCTGAAACAGCAGAACGTGTTTGGGAAATGATGGCGGCTTTTGCTGGATATGGATTTCCCAAAGCGCATGCAGCTTCTTATGCCCGGGTTGCCTGGCAGGCTGCCTGGTGTAAATCCCATTTTCCGGCTGAATTTATGGCGGCGGTACTGGCAAATGGCGGGGGGTATTACTCACAGCGGGTGTATTTGAGTGAGGTGCGCCGCATGGGATTAGATATAAAGCCTCCCCACATCAACCACAGCACACAACGGTTTTCCGTGCGCTATCCACAAGGCCAGGCAGTACTCTATATGGGATTGGATCAGGTCTTTGGGTTGACCAAACAAACACAGGAACGAATCATTAAGGAAAGACCATTTACTTCGGTAAGTGATTTTCTTACCCGGGTTGATCCGCGCAAGGCAGAAGTTGAAAATCTTGTTCGCTGCGGTGGATTGGATGGATTTGGAAATATTCCTGCCATGCTTTCGACGATCACTTTGGGATCCTGGCGCAAGGATCAATTCTCTTTATTTGAGTTTGAAGAAACACAAACAAATGATTGGTCCTTGGCTGAACGCGCACAGGCGCAGGAACAGATTCTGGGATTGAGTGTGGATGTGCATCCCCTGGAATTGGTTAAAAGCCAAATTCTACAAGCAGGGGCACTATCCACCAACGATGTAGGTGAGCATGTCGGTGAATCAATTGTTGTAGCAGGTTTGAGACTGAGTTCCCATCGGGCTCGTACAACCCGTGGAGAGTTGATGCTCTTCATGAGTATCGAAGATCTGGAAGGTATGTTGGAATTGGTCTTTTTTCCGGCGATTTACCAACAATTTCGGCAGATTCTACGCGGTCCGGGAACATTTCTCTTCCGAGGCACAGTTGAAAAGGATGAAGGTGAAGGGGATATCTGGTTAAAGGTAGAAAAAGTAAGAACAATAAGCAATGCATAACTTTAACGGTACAATATTCAAATTACGGAGGATCACATGAAATATGCATCGCTGGCGGTGTGGTGGGGGATCAAAGAGGGTTTCTATCAGTTAGGAAGATTGATTGTTCTTAATGTCACCTGGGTCTTATTTTCATTGCCTGTAATTACGTTACCGGCAGCTTCCCTGGCACTGGCGCATTCCATACGGGTCATGGTGATTGATGAGACGAATTATTCCTGGAAAGTTTTCCTGGAAGGATTTAAACGCTACTTTTTAAGCAGCTGGCGCTGGTTTTTACCAGCCATCCTCTTACCTGTGATTTTTATCTATAATATACTCTTTTTTGCTGTTGAAAATTATGCACTCAGTGTGGGCGTTCAGGCAGCCAATATTGTCATGCTGATAATCTGGTTGATTTTACAAACATTTACTTTGCCTTTTTTGGTGGAACAGGAACAACCCGTGATGCGGGTAGCATTACTAAATGGTATTCGTTTGTTATATCAGAAACCGGGTTTGTATTGGTTCACTTCCATCTTTCTGTGGGTATTTTTGACTTTCAGTATTGTTTTAATCACGCCGATTTTTATTGTCTCGGTTGCCATGGGGTTGTTTATCAGCATGTATTGTGTTCAGGTTTACCTGGGGAATCGCGGCATGGTCCCGGAAGAAGAAAGCAGCAAGGTGTATAAAAAACCCGGATCGAGATGATCCGGGTTTTTTGAATCTTGTGATAAATATTACGGTTTTACAACTGGTAATTCAGCAGCTTCCCATCCCACATATCCACCACTCATGCTGAGGACATCACTATAACCATTCAGGCGTAAGGCAATGGTGTAGATCAAACTGCGAATTCCACTCTTGCAGTAGACAACATTCTTGGCATTGGGGTCAATTTCACCCATGCGTGCGATCACTTCTTCCAGGGGAATATTGACAGCAGGATCAATGTAGCCAGCTTCGTTTTCATCTGCACGGCGAGCGTCGATCAAAACGAATTCTTCAGCGTTGACTAACATTTCGTTGACATCTACATTTTTAATGCTTGCCCAACCTTCAGGAGGATTGTTGGCGAAGTCTTTCACAGCCGCATACAGTTTTTCATCAAAGATGATCGGGGTGCTGATTTCTTCAGCTGGAGCCAATCCTTCGTCCACACCCAATTCAGCTTTCAACCAACCATCCATACCGGCAGTCATATTGCGTACATTGGTGTAGCCTAATAAATTGAGGATTGTCCACGCGAAGGTAGAGCGGGTGCCACTCTTACAATAAACGACAATAGGGGCATTCAGGTCGGCGGGTAACAAAGCTGGATTATCAGCCAATGTTTTCAAGGGGATATTGACTGCACCTGGAATGTGACCATTTTCTTCTAATTCAGAAGCTTCACGCACATCAATGACAAACAGATCAGGATTTTCAATTAATTCAGTATTTAATGCATCGGCTGGCATGGTGCCGTATGATTTATCCGCACCATGATTGGCAATGATGTTAGCAAAGAGAGCCTTGAAATCAGGAGCTGCACCAACAACTGGCAATTCAGCAGTCTGCCATCCAACATAGCCACCACTCATGCTGAAGACATTGGTGTAACCGTTCATTCGTAAGGCTATGGTGTAGATCAAACTGCGAATACCACTTTTGCAGTAAACTACAGCTTTGGTGTTGGGATCGATCTCGTCCAATCGTGCCATTACTTCTTCCAAAGGAATGTTGACAGCAGGATCCACATAACCAGCTTCATATTCATCTGCTCGGCGGGCGTCAATCAGCACAAATTTATCGCCGTTAATCAACATCTCATTGACGTCAGTATTTTTGACAGATGCCCATCCTTCGGGTGGATTGTTAGCGAATTCTTTGACTGCCATGTAGAGCGTTTCATTTTCAACAATGGGGGTGCTGATTTCTTCTGCAGGTGCGAGACCTTCTTCAACTGGTAATTCGGCTTTTAACCAGCCATCCATACCAGCAGTCATATTGCGTACATTGGTGTAGCCTAACATGTTGAGAATTGTCCAGGCGAATGTGGAACGTGTGCCACTCTTGCAGTAAACTACGATCGATTCATCCAAATCAGCTGGTAATAATGCCAGATTGTCAACCAAAGTTTTTACCGGAATATTGATGGCGCCTGGAATGTGTCCATTTTCCTCCAATTCGGAGGGTTCACGCACATCGATGACGAAGAGCTCGGGATTCTCGATCAATTCGGTATTGAGGGCATCAGCAGACATGGTGCTGTATGATTTCTCTTTGCCGGTACTACCAATGATTTCAGAAAAGAGGGCAACATAATCAACTTCTTCAACGACTGGTTCTGGAGTGGGTGCAGTAGTTGGTTCCATTACAGCTGTTGGTTGTTCAACAACTGGTTCTACCACAGGGGCTGGGGCTGGCGAACAGGCACCCAACAAAAGGGTAAACAAGACAAGTAATACTACAGGTAAATAAATTTTTCTAGACATATATTTCCTTTCAAAATTTTTGCTATTCAATTATTTCAACTGAAGGATCATTCAGTTGTTGTTAACGAAAATATTATTGTTCGGGTATTACTCCTGGTATTGTTTCAACAATTACATTTCGGTTTGCTTCCAATTCTTCCGGTTTTACTTTATCTGCAGTCAGGAAGATCTCTGCATTTCCATGACAGGAATTACAACTTTCGTTTTGAGGGGTGTTACGTTGAATATTATGCGCGGTTGTGTATGCCCAATTAGGGAGCAAATTGAAGTTGGGTAATAAATCTTCCCCATAATAAGCATAACTCTCTGGATCTACAGGAATATGCCGAACGGTAACATATTCATAAGGTCTGGCTGTGGTCTGACGTGTGTTACGACCAATAAAAAATGTTAAATAGGTAGCAGCTGTTCTGAAGAATGGATTACCGGTAGATTCACTGATGGCAACATGGCAGCTATCACAACTGGTATAAGAGACAGAATGACATACCTGACAGGAAAGTGCGCCCTGATGGATTTGATGTTGTACAATCGTATCGGTTGCTCTTCCTACCTGTTCGTGGCAGCTTTCGCAGCTGGGGCTTTGAGCACCTTCATAGCGGTGATTATTGCCTTCGGAATCATGCATGCTGGCGCCATCATGGCAGGCAACACAATTCATACGTCCCTGACGGAAGTGAACATCACCCGGAATGCCTTCATTTTTGCCCATGTATTCATTGCCAACACGGGAACCATGGCAGGCTGTACAGGTTCGGGTCATGGGTGGTGTCTTGACGTATTCATGCCCATCCAACAAGCCACCACCAACGCTATCTGGTTGGGATATGTGGCAATCACCACAGGTGGTGTGGCAGGATTGACAATGATTACCGAACATCTCGTTTAAGGCTTCATGGTTTTCAGGTAAACTGCGTGAATACATTGTCTGGAAATATCCTGCCTGACTTATATGCAAACTATCTGCGCTGGTAGCAACAATTTCATTGTGACAATTACCACAGGTTCTTTGTGGATCAGCGTCTGGTGCGGCTATCATGCCTTCATGAGCTGCATCTTTTTCAATGGTTGATGAATCACCCGCATGACAGGCTACACAGGTTGTCTGGCCATGAACATTCGTGAAAAATCCTTCACCGATAATTACTTTTTCCCAGGGCTCCAACGGAGCCACAGAGCCACCTCAGCCAACCCCTTCGGATTCGGCTCCATGTGCATCTTCTTCTATGACAATCGCGGTATCAATCAGCATTTGTTTATCAGTATGGCAGACAATGCAATTATCAACCGGAGGTTCAAGTGAGATCGGTACTAAGGTTGCCGGTGTTGCTTGGCTAATTGCTACTTCCGTTTCGTCCTGTACGGAGGTAGTTGTGCTTTTTGCAGTACAAGCGCCAAGAAAAAGCAGAGACACACACAGAATGAATAGAGTTAATAATTTTTTCATGGGATTTCCTTCAATAAATTTTCTTTTATTTTGCAGGAATAAATTATGTGGGGGGTGAATATTCTTGAAAGTTTACCTATTTATCACCTTACTATATAAAGAAAATTATATTAGAAATATCATAATTAAGAAACCTTTAATCCGTTAGTGACATAAATCACAATGAAATATTGGATTATATATGCTCCATCTATAAGTAATACTTATTCTTATAACAAATATGATAAAATCAAGCTTATTTGTCAGGAGACTTGATATGTTAGATACACATCAGTTACGTGTTTTTTTGGCAGCAGCTGAAACATTGAATTTTTCTCAAGCAGCCAAACGCTTGCATATGTCCCAACCCAGTGTGACCCAACATATCCATAATCTTGAAACACATTTTGGAATGCAATTATTTGTGAGAGCTGGAAGAAAAATATCATTAACGGAAGCTGGTGTTACCCTGCTGCCGATGGCAAGGGACCTGGTTTTATCAGCTATTCGCGCTGATGAAATGATGGATACATTAAAACAGGAAATTCATGGACAATTGTGGATTGCCTGCACGACGACCCCGGGAAAATATATTCTACCGACAATAATGGCTGACTTTTTAAAGAGATATCCAAAAGTGGAGGCATTCATTTCTGTCAGTAACCGGAATGATGCCATGCGTTTATTAAACGAAGGTAAAGCCCAGATCATGGTTTCCAGTGTTTTTGATTACCATCCAGATATTGAATTTCATAAATTTATTTCCGAATCCCTGGTTTTGATTGTTCCCAAAAATCATCCCTGGACCCGCAGAGAAAGCATTAAACTGGATGAATTACGCAAAGCAAATATGATTCTGCGGGAAAAATCTGCAGGTTCGTATATGGTGCTACGTGATGGATTGGCCCAAAAGGGATTTGATATCAGTGATCTGCATAAGATCTTAACCCTGGGTAATTCCGAAGCGATTGCCTTTGCCGTACAGGAAGGCATTGGGGTTGGTTTTGTATCGATGCTGGTGGCACAAAGAATAGTCAAAGAACAGGTCGCGATCGTTAAAATTGATGATCTCGAACTTTCACAGGATATTTATATTGGGCAACATCGCCGGCTTCCTTCCACCTCAGCCCAGGTCGCATTCTGGAAAATGGCGATTGAACCCCAGAGTGAAGCGTTATTAAAAATCCTATCCTATTTGTCATAGGATTTTGAACAGTGCTTATACAAGCAAGTAATGATCCAACAAAATGGAAAAAAGAATAAAAAAAGGATAACTCGAATTTTTATGCGTTATTCTGGTATAAATGCGGGTATAATCGTGCGATGATTATGAAGGGTTGTGTGAGTGAATAGAGCAATTTTATTTGATCTGGATGGGGTCTTAATTGATTCGATGCGATGTCATGCGCGTACATGGCGCGTGGCGATCAAAAACCAATTGAATATCGAAATTCCTGAAGAATATTTTTTAATCAATGAAGGTAGAAATTCGAAGGATCTTTTAGTAGCGGTGATAAAAGAGCATCAAATCGATGCTGATGACGACACCTGGCAGAAAGTCAGTGATTATCGTGATCAACTCTTTTTGGAAGCCTTTACTCCGCGTCTTGTGAATGGAGCAAAAGAATTGGTTCAATTGCTGCATGGCTTTGGATATCGGCTGGGTGTCGCTACGGGCAGTACACAGCAGGTGGTTGAAGAATTGTTACTGAAAACTGGCATTCGGGACTACTTTTCTGAACTGGTGACATCAGAAGATGTTCAATTCAGCAAACCCCACCCACAACCTTACCAGCTATTATTACAGCGTTTACAAGCGAGCACGGAAAATGCTCTTGTGATCGAAAATGCACCGTTAGGCATAGCGTCGGCAATAGCTGCAGATTTGATCTGCCTGGCGGTGGCAACCACCAATACACCAGAAGTGTTGGATCATGCTTCTAAGGTTTTTTCAAATATGAGTGAAATTGGAATATTTCTGGAAAATGAATATTCACAGACAAAAGGTGTTGGCGTTTGGGGCTTTCAATCTACCATTAAGGAAATCGGTGCATCCTAGATTACAACGCGAACAAAAAACGATAGATCTGATGATTGAATTATATTGTCATGACCAACATAAAATTCAGAATCGATTATGCACAGATTGCCAGGCACTGAAAGACTATGCTCTCCTCAGACTGGAAAAATGCCCATACCAGGAAAAGAAAACCACCTGTGCTAATTGTCCTACCCATTGTTATCAAAAATCGATGCGAGAAAAGATACGCGAAGTTATGCGCTATGCGGGTCCAAGAATGTTGAGACATTACCCTTGGTTAACGATTATGCATCTATTGGATGGGTTAAGAAAACCAGTTCCTTTAAAAAAGCAAGGCAAATGATAAATCAATAGAGCACCCGTGGAGGTGCTCCATATGAGGTGCCCGATCTAGGTTGGTCCGCCTGTTAACTTAATTATCACGAATTTGAGT
Organism: Anaerolineaceae bacterium; assembly: GCA_019429225.1. Lineage (GTDB taxonomy): Bacteria > Chloroflexota > Anaerolineae > Anaerolineales > Anaerolineaceae > UBA6170. Next base: position 8,446 of record JAHYJK010000027.1, on the reverse strand, counting down.
TATAAATACAAGATGAATATTTTCAATAATTTATAATTTTGGTTTTTGAGATGAAACTACATAGAAAATAATTTTAAAAAGATGGATTTTATGACGAACAATTTAACTGACATTCCATTTGGGTTGCCAGGAAAAATTTATCGTAGTCCCTTGCCAAATGGCTCATTTGATTATGGGTTGACTACATTAGATGAAATGCTGGCAGCTGAAGTTTCGAAAGTGGTTGTATTGGTGGAGGAATTTGAGTGGCGGCAGAGGGCTAATGTCGATTTGCCTGCGCTTTATCAGGAAAATAATATTGAAATCCTGCATTATCCGGTATCGGATTTTAATGTACCTACTGATCTGGAATCTTACCTGGAGGCAGTTCAGCAGGTAATAATCTGGGCAAGATCTGGTGAGAACATTGCCATCCATTGTTTTGCGGGGATTGGACGAACAGGAACGTTTCTGACTGCTATGGCAGTGGATATCTTTGGGTGGAACCCACTGGAAGCAGTGTTCTGGATTCGTCAATTCATTCCTGGTGCTGTGGAAAACGAAACCCAACTCAAATTTGTGATGCAATCATTGCAATAATCAGATAAATTTATGCGGGCACCAATACCTGCAATGCATCTTTCATGACCTTTATTTCTACAGGTGACTGGCCCCACATTTCACCATCTGCCTGGGTTGACTGAACGGGGTCAGATTGGATGGATACTGATTTTACCTGCCAGTGTAAGGAAGGATCTTTCAGCTCATTTCCACCGACAATGGTAGCTGCCAGAGAAAATAATTGAGCCAGATCCATCTTGCGCAGCACGAACACATCCAACAAGCCATCATCAATTTTTACTTTGGGGTCCAGAACAAGACCAGGAACACCAAAATAGCCAGCATTGGCAATTAAGCAGGTTAATCCTGAACATTCGACTTCCTTACCATCAAGAATCAGGTGGTATTGTGCTTCTTTAATATTATGTAAAGCCTGTGTAGCACCCATGATATACGCAAAAATCCCATAGCGTTCCTTTAGCTCTCGATCGGTACCTTCCAGCATGGCAGCTTCCAGCCCCACGCCTGCCCGTAATGCGAATGCTGGCACTGTCTGATCGTTGGTGATACCCAGATCGACAGACCGCAGACGTGATTTTTCAGGATGGGTGATTAATGTGCAGGCTTCCTGTAAATTTTGCGGAATGCCAAGCTCAATCGATAAAATATTGCCTGTACCTCCCGGCAGGATGGCCATGGGAATGCCAGTACCCTGCAATCCACTGGCGACTTCCATGACTGTGCCATCCCCACCATAGGCAGCAACGATATCAACATCATCGTTTATGGCTTTTTCTGCCAGACAGATTCCATCACAGCGTTCTTTGGTGATGACCAGATCCCAATCGATGTTCGCCTGATGGAAGAGATTATTAAAAATTCTCAAAGGGGGATTTTTTGATCCAGCACTTGGGTTTAGTATGATACGAACATTTTTTTTCGCCATAACCAATCTCAATCGATATTATTCTGATTTTTTCTGATATTGTTCTTATTCTATTATAAAAAGAAAACTTCAGTTATTGTTAATTAATGTAGGCTTTTTGTTGTCTCTTGCACTATGATATGTTAGATTTAACCTCTAGGTTGACTAACTGAAGATTGTGAGCTGATATGAAAAACACTTTGAAATTTATTGTACGCCTGGTTTTAGCCTTGGTGATAGGTACAGGGGCTATCTTTCTTGCTTTGGAATTAATGGATAATTTGTATGCGTACCGTTCTCCGTTATCAGCAAAACCTCCTGTACCTGGCCGTTCATTTGGAGAACCCATGGGGGAGCGCGTCGTTTATGTTCTGATTGATGGGTTGCGGTATGACACATCTCAAAAATCCGAGGTGATGCCATTTTTGAACCAACTGCGAAACCAGGGGGCCAGTGCCAAAATGCACTCCCAGACCCCTTCCTTTTCATCATCTGGTTATGGTAGCCTGTTAACGGGTGCCTGGCCGTATTTGAGTGATGCACCTGCTTTCAACCTTGAATATGAAGATTTTTACCCCCTCACACAGGATAACTTTTTTAGCTCGGCGAAACGGCATGGATTACGGACAGGGGCATCAGGATATTATTGGTTTGAGAAATTGATTCCCTCTGACGCACTTGATATTGGCTTTTTCACCCCGAGAGAGGATCAAAAAGCAGATCGGCAGGTGGTGGATGCAGCCATTCCCTGGCTGGAATCAGATAACTATGATTTGATCATGATTCATCTGGATCAGGTGGACTATGCAGGCCACCATGAAGGTGGTCCACAAGATCCCAGGTGGGACCAGGCTGCCAACCGGGTGGATGCGTTATTGGCTGAAATTGTGGCAGAATTAGATTTTTCTAAAGATGTGCTGGTGATCAGTTCTGATCATGGACATATCGATCAGGGGGGACATGGTGGGCATGATCCAATCACCCTGGTTGAACCTTTTATCATGATTGGTAAGGGAATTATGCCTGGTGTGTATGATGATATATTCATGGTAGATGTGGCACCGACTCTTGCGGCACTATCAGGAATCAATTTGCCAGCAACCACGCAAGGTCGCGTGCTGACTGAAATGATCAATTTTTCCAGGAGTACCCTGAATGAACTAAAGAATGAAACTGGCAGGCAACAATCACAATTATTGGCTGTCTATGCTACCGCAATTGGTCAACCTTTGCCCGAAGAAGCGACCAATGCTGATCCAAATCGAACTGCAAGAGAATACCAGAATGCATTGGAGAAAGTACAACATTCAAAACTGAGTAGGGAACGGTTGGTACGGTTTGGAATAGCTGGTTCGATTTTTTTGTTGTTGGGATTACTCCTGTGGCGATTGAAACCCAAGGGTTGGTTGAATCTGGTGCTGGGTGCGATTTTGTATTCTATATTATTCCATGTCGCTTACATAACTCTTGGGCAAAAATTTTATTCGTATAGCACGGTGGCCAGTCCAACCCAGTTGGTGGTGATTACTGGCATCTTTACAATCATTTCACTATCAATCACCCTGTTGTTACTCACCTTCCAGAATTGGATTGCGATGGATTTAAAGCAAAATTTTATTAAAATTTTAGATCTGGTCTTATTTACCATGGTGTTTACATCTTTGCCACTGATTGGCCATATTCTGTGGAACGGACTGTTTGCAACCTGGATGCTACCGAATCTTGCTTTGCATTACCTTTCATTATTAAGTCTGATACAAATATTCTTTATCGGGTTGGGAATTCTCTTTTTATGTCTGGCAGCCGGAATCATACTTATTTACAGAAGGAGAAAAACTGCATGACTCGAATGATCTTGCATGCAGCCAATCTCAATCATCGAATCCCACCTGGATTGTTGGCTGGACTTGAATTGAGCTTGAAGGCCGGGATTAATCGGATTGAGGTGGACGTCATCCCGATGAAAGATGGCGATTTTGCGCTTTTACACGATCCTAAGTTGGAAAACGTCAGCGACATTTCAGGACAGGTGGCTGAGCAGACGGCAGCGTTTATTCAACAGGTAAATTATAAAGATTCGGCTCATACTATAGGAACCCTCAGTCAGGCTGTCACGCTTTTACAGGAATTTCCGGTGGATGGATTTTTACAACTGGATTTGAAACCGTATGCGCCATTAACGCCTGCAAGTTTGAATAATCTGGTAAATTGGATAAAACCAGTTCAGCATATGGTGATGGTCAGCTCGGTCGCGGATTGGGCTATTCGTGCATTACACAAAATTGCTCCGGATTTATTACTGGGTTTTGACCCGCTACTATACCTGGATTTGGTTCAAAAGAAACCAAGAGAAGAGGGTATTCCGCCATTTCGGGTAGGTGCTTTTGGGTATCTGGATGATCATCCTCTGGCGGTACAACGTTGGGGAAAATTAAGCGAATACTTTGAAGCACGGGCAGAGACACTCTTACAGCAGGTGCCAGCGGATATCACCTGGTTTATCAATGCACAATTGTTAGATGAAGCGTTGAATGCTGGCTTCAATTGGATTAAGTATCTGCAACACGAAGGGAACACTGTGGACGCCTGGACACTCGATATGGACAGGCATGACCTGGCTGTGAAATTGGCAGAATCAGGAGTCGATTATGTAACCACCAATCAACTACCTGAAATGGCTGCTCACCTGAAGATTCATTCAGGCATATAGGGCGATTAAGTATATCAATCTAAAAGAATTATCTACTTTGACTAATTTTGGAAAAGATTATAAAGCGCTCTAAACACTATTGAATATTCCTGAAAAAGTGTCATGATTAAATAGATAGTTGATTCGAGATTGGGTGTATGGGAATGGTGACAGTGAAATCTGGCAGGTTTGTGTTTTTTGTTCTTATGTTTGTGCTTTTAGCCGGGTGTAGCACGGGTGAGCCTGTCGCGACACCAGATGAACAAATGACAGTTGATCCTTCTGTGAATACAATCGGTACAACAACACTGATTGAAAATGAAACAACTCCAGTAACACCAGATATTGGTCAAGAAACCACTACCCCTGAACCTATTCCGGAAGCGACGCCATTTTTAAGAATAGATTCACGGATCAATTTGTTGCCGGCTGGGTTCTACCTGGTTTTTTATGACCTGGAAAAAAATTCCCTGGAAGCCCTTTCATCTCAAATAAAATTGACGACCATCGCCACTGGAAATGAGGTCTTTGATCATTCAACGAACACGGTTTACGCTCTGGTAGGGGAGAAATTAGTTAATTTGCAAACCAGAGAAAATTTCTTGGTTTCAGCATTTGAGGATGATGAAAGCTGTGAAATTAGTTCCATATCAAAATCTGGTCATATGCTGGCGGCCGGTTGTGAGAACGATGGGTTGAAAATTTTTACAATTGGCAGCATATGGCAAACTATTTTACCTGCGAAAGAGCAGTCATCACTGCAGGTTCTACCGCAATTATCACCAGATGATGAACAGGTAGCTTTCTGCATGAACGATCCATTGCAAGAGGATGCAACCAAAATGTATCGTATTGATCTGGAGCAATGTGTGGCTGGTGAAAAATGTGAACCGAAATTGATTTTCTCCAGCTGTGATGAATCCATCTTCTCATGGTCCCCCGATGCAAAAATGATGGCTGTAGCCGAACAGCGTCAGGGCATTCGTTTGCATGATTTCGTATTTGGTACCAAAACCGAATTATTAACACCAGAACAAACCCTCAAAGTAGATGAATTAGCCTGGTCACCCGATGGCGACCGGATTGCTTTTACTCGTCTGGAAGGATCTGAGAAGAAACCTTTTTCCTCCATTTACCTGGTAAATATTCAGGGAGGTGAGCCGCGTTTGTATTATCAAAGTGACCATCCGATTAAATTAGTAGGCTGGCTGAATATCATTACAACTTTTAAACCCAACGCACGTTATGTTGTTCTACCATCTGAAAGCCAATATTGGCTCAAAGATGCCCCAAGCCCTGATGCATTTAATCTCAAGCAATTTATAGCTGGCGAAAAAGTTAGAATTTTAGATAAATCAGAAATGGTGGCTGGGGAAAAATGGTGGCAGGTTCGGGTGGCGGAATTTACTGGCTGGGTGGTTGAAAACTCAGTCCATTTTCAGGACGATTGGGCTTATGGTTTAGGATCACCTGTGTTCGAACCAGGTCGGCGATTAATTGTAAAGATTTCCGGTAATGATTTACGCTTAAGAGAGATGCCATCCCTGAATGGTGAAATTAAACGCTATTTGCAACCGGGTATGAAGCTGAAAATTGTGGATGGACCTGCTGTGGTCGACAAATACAATTGGTGGCTGGTGGAAATTGAAGAGTCCAAAATCTATGGCTGGGTGGTGGAAGAAGCCTTGTGGTATGCGTCAGATTAAGTTGGTACATTCTGAATTATTTCAGGAAGCAACCACCAATTTGAGTTGAATACCACTCGGATCAACCAGAGAGATGCCGTCTTCTGCCGTTTCCAGGGCAATTTCGGCTTCATCAAGGTTTTTTGCCAGGTTTTCCAGGATTTTTTGATCGGGTAAAACGACCTCAAAATGATTTAACCCTGCTGTATCGGCAGCCAAAGGATCTGCTCCAGCACTCTGCCAGGTATTGGCTCCAATATGATGGTGATAATCACCACTGGCAAAGAAGAGGGCTTGCTCACCATACGCCTGCGTAATTTTAAACCCAAGGTGCGTATAAAACTCAGCTGTTTTTTCCAGCTCGGCAACCCGCAGATGAATATGTCCAATGGTTGTGTTTTCAGGTAACCCGGACCATTTTTTATTTTTTCCTTGAATCGTTAAAATCAGGTCGTCCAAATCCAGTTCTTCTGTGATCATATCCAATTGACCTTCTTCATCCATAGGCCATTGTTCATACTCCCGGTCGCAGGTTAATTCAATCCCCATGTCTTCAGGACCGGTTAAATACAATGCTTCGGAGACGCCATGATCAGCCACGCCATCCAATTCCACCTGATTATTCACCAGATGGTAAATTAAACGAGCCAGGTCTTCCCGGCTGGGTAGCCGAATCGCGACATGATAAAGCCCGGTGGTTCTTTTTCGAGGTGTTGGATTGTTTACCCGATGAAGCACCAAGAGAGGTTGGTCGGCTATGGTTCCGAGGGTGACAGATTGCTCAGACTTCTCGAGCACTTTCATACCCAATCCCTCTTCGTAAAAATAGGCAGCACGTTCCAGGTTAGAAACGTTGTAGTGAACTTTTCCAATATGCATCCGTACAGACTCTGATAATTCCATTTATATCTCCGTAATTTCTACTAATGGGAGAATAACATGCAGGAGCATCATTGTCAATTTAATTCATCAGGGTTGTAGGTAATAAAGAAAAACTTCAGGATCACCTACCTCTCAATTGTTATAATCACAGACATTTTCCAGCGTAGTGGCAGGTCATTATCTAATAACTCAATGCGTATCGGATAAATTACATCGTTGTATTTCATAACAGGGAATTCATTAATTTCAATGACTCTACCGCGCACTGTCTCATCCGGAAAAGCATCAAATTCCAATGTAACAGTATCGCCTACCTGGATATCTACAATTTCCAGTTCATTCGTATCAGTGCTTTCAACAAACCAGGTGGAAAAATCAGCTACGATCGCAATCATTTGCCCGGTGTAAATCCACTCGCCTTTCTGAACATTTAATTGAACCAATGTGCCTTCAATCGGCGTGGTAATTTCAAAATCCGCAATCGATGTCTCAATCGCATTAATTCTTGCATTCGCTGTGTCAAGCTGTTCTTGCAATAATTTAAATTGGTCTTCAGGAACATCTTCTTGTTTGAATTTTCGATACTCATTCCAGGCTGTTTCTTCTTCTGCTTTTGTGAGTGCAAGGTTCAATTGAAGCTGATCATATGTCTGTTCGAGAGCAGCCTGTTCACGTTCCAATTCATTCAACGCAATTTGAGCTTCATCCACATCTTCCTGGCGGTTGACTCTCTGTGGATTATCTTCCTCGAGATCTAAAAAATCTTTCAGGTCTTCTTTGGCATCTTCCAATTCTTTTCTGGCATCAATGATATCTTCCTTAATAGCTTCAAGGTCTTCTTCATATTGGTCCTCATCAAATTCATCCCAGGATTTCAGGGCAGCTCTTCTGGCTGATTGGGCGTCCAGAACTCTCTGATAAGCTTTTTGTTTCTGAAGATTTCCGTATAAAATTAAATCATCCAGAGCTTTTTGTGATTTTAGTTGCTCCAACTCTGCGGATTTTAGCTCAGCCAATAATTGCTCAGGCACCTCAAGTTTTATGATTGACTGTCCTTCAGCTACCATCTGACCTTCTTCAACTAGAATTTCCTGCACACGTCCATTTGTGTGTGAAATAATTTGAAGATCATTCTCAGGTACAATTTCTCCTTCAGCAATAATCAAACCGGGTGCATCATCCTGAAATGATTCATAAACGACTGGAGTTGGCTGACTGACAGTAAAGGTATCACAAGCTACAAGCAGGGCAGATAACCCTATCAATGTCAGGATTAAGAAGAATTTTTTGTTCATATTTTCCTCCAATTTTCATATTTGAAATGCAATTGTTTAATTTCTAAAATATTGATCGGAATAAGGTTATTCATAAGCTAATACTTCCCGAATAGTAAGACGTGTAGCATTCCTGGCAGGAATATAACTAGCGACAAGGGATAATAAAATCAAGAGAAAGAACCACAATATGATCCCTTTTGCAGTCATAACAAATTCAGATTGAGATTTAAAGATTGCCAGGTTAACCATATTTGTCAGCACTAAAGATATTGGAATTGACGCCAGAATACCAATTACATAACTGGTTAACCCAATAAATAGACTCTCAAAGGTTACCAACCGGGTAATTACAGAATCATAAGCACCTATGGCTCGTAAAATTCCAATTTCAGCTGTTCTCTCCAGAACATTCAAACTCAATGTTCCACTCAATCCAATCCCTCCCACG
>JAHYJK010000311.1 GCA_019429225.1 Anaerolineaceae bacterium | reverse complement strand
CATTTCTTTGGCAAAGTATATACCTTAACAACAATGCTCTTACAGCAATCGCTGGAAATCTTAGGGTTGTAAATTAATCGCACCGGTCATCAAAAGGGCTGTCAGGTCTGCGCCATTACGCAACACCCTGTACACCTTGATTGACAAACCAATGGGATTGTGTGATACTAGCCTTATCAACAATGAGACGGATTGAACCTTGTTGTTGAGACCGTACCATCCCACTAAAGAGGAGGTGGTGTACAATGATAGACAGTAGTCACTTAACAACGGCTGTAGCACCCCTCCTCGGTAGTTTGCGATAAGGGTGCTACAGCCCAAAAAGAAAGCCGCTCGGTAAACGAGCGGCTTTGTGGTTAACCACGCCAGCCCCATCCATCAAGTGTATACTGTGCTTTGCGCAGTTTGACCTAAGAAATCTTTTCTGTAACAATAGATTGTAATTTTTCATCCAAACTAAATAAATCGGCAGGTTCAATAATAATCAAATGTATTTCGTTTTTATCTGCGAGTTGCTTTTTTCTTTTCATTTTACTCGCATACTCCAAATCATCCATCAAGCCAGCATATTCAATGAAAATGTTTCCTATTTTCCAGTCGGTTCTGGAGAGTTTATTTGGGTTGAGTTTCTCATCAAATGGATAAAAGGATTCTTTCTCGTGGGGGATATTGTGGTTGCTCAGCCAGTCATCAATAGCCTTTTCGCCCAAAGATAAACATAGATGCCCATCATTTGCCAGACATCGAATACCACGGCTTGTTTTCCAGTGACCATCATCAAGAACGCCAGCCAACGATAAGCATTTAAGCCAATTGCCAAATCTCTCGACATAGATTTCATATGCTGGCATTTTCAAAAGAATTTTCCCTGTCTCTATTTGTTTCTCGACAGGTTCACCAGGCAACACAATGCCTTCCATATATTTTCTTGTTGGAATAAACCCAAGCGTTTTCGATAACTCGAAGAGGTATTTCAACATATCTTTTTCAGAAATTTTGGACGCTTTTGTTGTGTTTGCCATGAAATGATGATTGAATATGAAACTATAGCACGAGTCGCAAAATTCAATTTTTTTATTGACTTTTAGTGCCGAATAAAGCGAGATTGACCATTCTTTAAATCGGCTTTCACATCCTTTGCAAACTCGCTCTGTAGATGGGAGTTTGTAAATTTTTTCTTGACCCAATAAATATGATGCATAAGAATTTATAAGCCAGAGCCAATGTTTCTCAAAAGACGAACTCTGTGTTTCTTTCTTGTATTTACCTAACACTCCTGATTTGTGCCAGTAGGATATTATTTCGGATACTAATTGCCCTATAGGGAATGAATTAAGATTTTCGTTTACAACTTTGGTTAGCAGTGCGTCGCAATATCCATCCCAATATTTTTTAATTTTCTGTAAATCTGCGGTGGTTACTCCATCTAAAAATTCTTCTGGAGAAAATGCCTTCTTATTATTATTTTTAGATGAAAATTTTTTAAAAGAATCTCCAGGTCTACCTCCTGGCTGATTTCTTTTCGGAATAGGGGAAATAACAGTGCGGTTTTTATGCTCAATACAACCAATATATTCTAAATAAAGTGCAAGCCTGTTTAATTCACTTCTAACATAATCTTGAAATATTTTGGCATTGGGAATGGTTGGCAAAACAAATCTCTCATTTGCAAAACAATATTCATATTGAGGACCATTAAGCAAGCATTCTGCAAATTTAGCAACGGCTTTGGGGTCACATTTGTCCTTTATCAAATTGACTATATCATCTTTGCGTGATGGAATTTTTTCTATGCCATTTTCAACAGCAAACTTCTTAAGTTGTTCAAGGGGAAAGATAGCTAAAAGGTTTGCTTTTGGCACATTAACTTCTATAAGACCATCTTTGTGTAAAGAATCAATCCCAGACTCAACGCATTTATCATCTGAGATTCTTGAAAACTCAAGCAGATGGTTTTGAGTTGACATAGCATTTGCAACTAAAACAAGAGTTTTAACTTTGTAAATCGGTGCATTGTTTAATTTAATCAAAAACCCCCAATTTGAAAACCTTTTTTTGTAATTAACAGGTGTTTTTGAAAGTTTGGGGCTTATGAGGTCTCCAACTTTTTTATGTGTGATATTTTCAATAATTTCCGTTTCATCAATAAGCAATTTATAATCTGAAGTTATGATAACAGATAATGGAGAAGCAAAGCAATTAAGAAAAGAAAACGTCCTTGAAATTTCGGTATTCGTTCTAGTTGATAACCAGCATTGAGCCATTGCAAAGGCAAAAAGTTTTCTTTTTAGCTCATCCTTAAGTAATAGGCTCTCGAAAGGATAATCATTCATCAAGAACTGAGCGAAAGCCAATATTTCTGAATTTGACCCTTCTGCGAGTATTCTTTTGGCTTCAATAATATGACTACCGCTGAATGTATTAAATTCATCGGCAATACACCCCGATGTCAATTCTTGAAATACTGAAGATAAACTGTCGTTTTCCATTGTGTTTTTTGACTTTATTACCAAGCGCCTAACAACCCAACTTCACATACCTCAGGTTCTGGTGAGGCTGCTTTCAAAAACTAGAGCGGAGGGAGGCTTTTTGTGCCTGCAGACCTGCATCGAAAGCAGTCCAATAAAGCCGGCATTCAGCCACTCTTGATCGTCAAATAACTTCTCCCAATCTCTCGACGATTGTTTCTTTTGGTCGAGCTTTGAGCACAGTGATTTGATTGCGTTGTGCTTCTTGAGCTAACCACTGACCAAATTGCCAGCTTGCCCGAACAAAAGATGATTGATGCTCTTCGCTGGCTGAGATAAAACCACGACCCCGTTTGCACAGGTTACGCATTATTTCATCTTCGTTATCTTCGATCAGAAACACTGCGCAAGCTTTTTGTGAAAGATCGATGTTTTCAAAATCGGGGATTTCATCAAAGGTGTTTTGATTTAGCAGAGCAGGGAGAATTCCATCTCCTTCGATGATGATTTTGCCTGAACTCTCGACAAGTATGTGATGTGCAATAATATCCCGAAGCGGCTTGACCAGCGCATGCCCAACGCGCAACCAGTCCCGAACGATTGCTTCAGCGTGATTCCATTGCTCAGGCTGATACTTAAGAAACACATGCAAATCCGGGTGTTGTTGTGGCGTTGTGGCTTGTTGTAAAGCAATGCGAATATCATCGACCATGAGAAAAGGAACGCCCAATCGTCGTACAAGGTTTTTTGCCAGATGTGTTTTACCGGCGCCAGAATTGCCGCCTATCAAAAGCACACGCCAATTGTCTATTTCCATGAAATCTTTACGTCTTTCCTATAAGCAGCCTAACGGTTAGTAGTGCCTGCGTGAGGGCGGGCGTGGATTCTGTTTAGAAGCAGAGAAAACTCGAAACCAGAATATTACCCGAAACTCAGCACGCCCTTCGGGTAGTCCCATTTAATGACCACAAGCTGTGTTGGTCGGTTCGGTATCCGCTCTCATGCGTTCACACCACCATCTTCGCCATCCGCGCGGATAACTTCTCCAGTCTCGGAGTGGATAAGTTCCAGATTCGAGATATCCGCAGACCCTTCAAACATCTGCCATCCCTCTGATACGATCATTGACCCGGGAATTCTCGTTGCGAGCAACTCGGGATCGTCAATCTGAACCCA
>JAHYJK010000026.1 GCA_019429225.1 Anaerolineaceae bacterium | reverse complement strand
CCCAACATTCCATGTGCCTGCTGCGATCGCCGGACCTAATAAAGCCAGTAAAAATGGAGCCTCATAAGAAAACATTTGGGTTAATGCTCTGGTAGCACCAATGATCGTGAAACGACTTAAGGTATTTGCTCCTGCCAGTCCTATACTCAATGTCATCATACTGAGCATGTATACGATAACAATCAAGTCACCTTCAAAACTAAACGCAGCCTGGAAACCAAACATAGGTACATATAAGGCAGCCGTCAAAGCGCCAGTTAATGCAATGATGGGTAATGCCAGGAACATAATTTTATGCACCCCATTGGGAATGATTTCTTCTTTAGCTAATAACTTAACTGTATCAGCCAGTGGTTGAAACCAACGCGGACCTACACGGCTTTGAAAACGGGCAACCAATTTACGATCAGCCCATTCATACAATAATCCGATGTTCATCAAGAACAGTCCACCGGGAAAGAGTAATAAAAGAATGAGTGGGTGTAAAGAAAGGTTCATCGGTAATACTCTATTCCGTAATTTCTAAGACCATCCCAATTCATAATTTGGGGTTTTTGTGAATTAGATCGAACTTCTACCATTCGATCATTACAGGAAAAGCAAGGGTCAATCCCTACTAACAACATAGGCATATCAGCCAGTTTATGGCCAACAGCAACATCCATGATAGTTCCCCAATTACATAAACTAGGTGTGCGAACTTTTACCCTTTCTGGAATTTCCGTTCCATTGCTTTTAATGTAGTAAAACAACTCCCCTCTGGGAGCTTCAACCCTGGATATGACTTCACCTTCAGGTATTTTTCTTTTTATTCGAGTGACGAGTTCTCCGGGTTGGATTTTCTCAAGAATCTCCTTGATGATCCGATATGATTCATACAATTCTTTCAACCTCACAATAAATCTTGCCTCAAGATCACCGGTTTCATCAGTTATCATTTTTACAGGAAATTCTTTGTAACCTGAATAGGGTGAATTTACGCGGACATCTCTTTTTACGCCAGAAGCACGAACAGTTGGACCTACAGCTCCTAATACTTCTGCTCTTTCTTTAGAAAGTGTTCCAATGCCTCTAGTCCTACCGATAAATGTATCATCTGTTGTGACAACTTTCATGTAATACTCGGTCCGTTCTTCCAAAAAATCCATGTCTTTTTTGATCAGATCAGACAATTTTTCATCTACATCGATTTTCACACCACCGAGGACATTTACCGAGTAATGAACACGACTACCAGATAATGTTTCTAAAATATCCATGACAACTTCTCTATCGCGCCACGCGTACATGAATAAAGTGTCAAAACCAGCTTCATGAGCAGCGACACCTAACCAAAGAAAGTGGCTATGAATCCGTTCCAGTTCTGCAGCTAAGACTCTGATCGCCTCAGCCCGGGGAGGTGCTTGAATCCCGGCCAACTTTTCAACACCAAGCACGAATGCTGTGGCATGAACATGGGAACAAATACCGCAGATTCTCTCAAGCAAGTACATATCCTGGGTATAGTTTCGAACTTCACAGGCTTTTTCTATTCCTCGATGTACAAATCCCAATCGAACTGCTGCATCAGTTACAATCTCACCATCAACAGTGAATTCAAAGTTGCCCGGTTCTTTTAACGCCGGGTGTTGTGGCCCAATGGGCACAATGAATTTTTCTCTTTTTGGTTCACTCATCAGGTTGCTCCTTTGTTGTGTTTTCAAGAACCTGTAAATTTGTAAAGGTTTTACGCATGGGGTACACACCCTCAGGCCAGGAATCTGGTAACACTAATTTGTCAGTGTTCGGTGTATTCAGTAAATCAAACCCAAACAGTTCAATTACTTCCCGTTCATAAATGGTTGCTGAAGGAATCAAATCACAGATGGATTCTATTTGAGGTTTACTGTAAGGTACTTTTACCCGGATGGTTATAATTGCCGCCTCATTGGCAAAGTGATAAAGAGCTTCTAATTGTCCGGATTGTATTTCTTTTTTTTCTTCATCAAACAATGGAGGAACATCCAATCCGGTGATTGTGATCAAATATCCCCAATGATTTTCTACAATACTTTGAACCACTGGTTTGAAATTTTCAATAGTAACCCAGATATCCAATCGGTTTTCCTCCGGTGTGCTTGAACTTTCAATCCATTTTTCCAGGATAATTTTTCCAGATTCCAATATTTCACTCGTTTCCATTACTTTCCTCCTCTACTGCAATTTCTGGAATTTCATCTGGCACTGTAATTGGTTGTGGGTTTTTACCCTTTTTTAAACTTTCTAATAATTGTACAACGCCAAAAATGATCGCTTCAGGTCTGGGAGGGCAACCTGGGATATAAACATTTACTGGAATAACCTTGTTTAGATCACCTATGACACTATAACAACCGTCAAAAACTCCTCCGGATAACGCACAGGAACCTACGGCAATGACAAATTTAGGATCCGGCATTTGTTCGTATACCCGAATTAAGCGATCCAAAGCCTGTAAAGTAACTGGACCTGTCGCAATCAGCACATCCGCATGGCGTGGACTTCCCTGCAATTTAATTCCTAATCGTTCTACATCATAACGTGGGGTTAATGTCGCTAAAATTTCGATATCACATCCATTGCACGATCCACTATTAAAATGAATTGCCCAGGGAGAGTTGATTCTTGCCCAATTCTTCAGTTTATTTACAATTTGATTATAAAAATTTTCCGAATCTGTGTTCATTCATCATTCCTTTCTACCCTAACAATAAAGCTACCAGAGATACCATTAAACCGAGTAAAAAAGGTACCGAAGAATATGTGAAAGTACCCGAACCAACAATTAACATACCAAGATGTAAAATCGCAAAGAAAAATGCAATCAGGAAAAATGGTCGGTATCCTGGTGCAGCTGGATTCGTTGATGCTTCTTCTCCACTGGCATAAATGGTTTCTTTAACGGTTGATTTTTTGGATTTAGAAGCCATGCTTCTTCCAAATAACAATAAAACAATCACAAACGGAATATATATCAAAAATGCAAGCGGAGGTGTTAGTATAATTTCCATCAATACTCCTTTATTGACCAAAGAAAATAAACAAACTATATCCAGCCGGACCCGTTAACCAATACAAAATGGAGGGAACAAAGCCTAAAACGACGACTGCAAGCGTAAGGATTACCATTGGAATATACATCCAGATAGAAACCGGTTCACCCTCCATCACAATCGCGGCTGGTTCTTTGCGATACATCCTGTTAACCAAAGGTGCGTAATATCCTAATGAAAGAACACTCATCAAACCCGCAAAAACAACCAGAACAATCATAATTGTATTCTGAGTTTGTGCAACACCTGCCAACAATTGCCACTTTGACATAAATCCAGCCAGGGGGGGCAGCCCACCTAACGAAAGTAGTGCAATCGAAAATGCAAAAGCTGTAAATGGATATTTTCTGGATGCGCCATTCAGGTCATCCAAAATCAAAGGTTTGTGACTGCCTTTTGAGATATGGAAGTTGTATAAAAATACACCTGCAGCTAAAAATGCGAGGCTTTTCATCAAACCATGTGTTATCAGATGAAATATGGCACCAACACCAGCCATCAGTCCATTTAAGGAAATGAGGACCCCGAAGCCTAAGAGCATGTATCCAACGTGGCTCAAACTGGAGTAAGCCAGCATCCGTTTCACTTCCTTCTGTCGTAAAGCCAGCAGGTTTCCAACAATCATATTTAATACGCCAAATCCAATTAAGAGATAGCCCCATCTTCCACCACTTAATGCGATTCCACCTAAAGCCCGTAATAAAGCAATCAAACCAACTTCAATGACAACACCGGAAAGCATGGCACTGATTCCACTGGGTGCCTGTGAATGTGCATCGGGTAACCAGGTGTGTAATGGAACCATAGCAATCTTTACCCCAAATCCTATTACCATTAATGCACCACCAATGATCAAAAATGGTGTAGGAGAACTGATGGACATCCTTAGTGTTTCAATGTTAAGTGTTCCAGTTTCAAGAAAAATGAGAGCAATCCCAAGCACAACCATCACAGATCCAGTCGCACTTTGAATGAGATACTTAACCCCAGCCTCTAATGAAGCCGCTTGATCTTTATAAAAGGCAACCAGAACAATTGAACTGATCGTCATGACTTCAAACCATACCCATAAATTGAACAGATCTAACGCACATCCTAACCCATTAATGGCTCCAATCATGATGACAAGCAGAGCGTAGAATTTTTCTTCACCGGGTTCTTTTCCTACATATGTAAAAGAATAGATTGTCACCAGAATCCCCAATACCAGAACGAGAAGAGATAGCAGCAAACTGATCCCATCAAAACGGAACCAGACTTCTCCAAAATTCTGGTAATGAGTTTGTCCGGTAGAAAAGACATTCTTGATAACAAAATACAAAAACACACCAGTTACCAGAAGTGCCAATAATGCTAACCATCGAGCCGGATTGGTTCTATTTTCAATCTTAACACTTCGAGAAAAAGTTCTACCAACCAGATAAATAACAGCAGAAGAAATCATCGGAAAAATTAGCAACCAGGAAAATGCTGTATTCACATCCATGTCATGCTCCTATCATCAATACAGCAAACACAACAACCAGGGCAACCAAAATATAGAAAACATTCCAATTAAGTTTTCCAGTCTGAGTAGTTCGTAAATTTTCACCCATACCTTGCGTTGCATCTACTATAAATTTATTAATTCTTTCAAACCCAAAACTCTCTTGTGCAATTCCTGCAATTGGTTTCAGTATCTCTTGAATACCAGATAAGGCTGGCTTGCCGAACCAGGTCATAATTCCAAGAGCAATAACTGCCAAAGCTATCCAGGTTGCAGGAGCAAATACAACATGATTGAATAATTGGCCTAAGTCAATTTCCTGGATGAAATGAACAGGAAGGGACAAGCTCATCATCTTCGAAAATGGTCCGATCAATATCCAGGTTGTAAGAGCTCCGATCGCCAAAGGTGTCAAGGCGATTTTCATATTCCTTCCAATCGGGTGAATATGTTGTCCCTGTTTCTTTTCACCATAAAAGACCATCCACACACAGCGGATTGTATAGAGCGCTGTGAGGCCTGCTACGATCAGCATTACAACATAAATCCAGATTGGATTCCCATGCTCCAGACCCGCTTCCAGGATTAATTCCTTACTCCAAAAACCATTCAAAATCGGTATACCAGCCAGAGCAAGCGATCCAATGATAAAAACTGTTCTCGCGAATGGTAATTCTTTACCCAATCCACCCATTTCCCGCATATCTCGGGTACCAACAGAATGGATGACAGCACCAGCAGCGAGAAATAATAACGCTTTGAAGACGCTATGGCTGAAAAGGTGAAATTGCGAAGCCAGAATGCCACCTGCCCCAACTGCGTAGACCATGTACCCTAATTGGCTGACTGTCGAATAAGCCAGTACACGTTTGAGATCATTCGCAACCAGAGCCATCAGTGCAGCCATGAGCGCAGATAGCATACCAACGATCATGACGGATAGTGTCCATCCAGGAACATCTTTAAACGCAGGATAAAACCTGGCCAACAGGTATACACCTGCATTCACCATTGTGGCTGCATGAATTAAAGCACTGATCGGTGAAGGTGCTTCCATCGCATCGGGTAACCAGGTTTGGAATGGAAATTGTGCAGATTTTGCAGCTGCAGCTATCAGCATTCCAAATGCCATGACTCCCAGGATATTGCTGGGAAAGAGCGAGGGATTTGAAATGAAGATGTTAATGTCAAAGCTGCCTGTGTAAGCATACATTAACGCTGCTGCCAGCAATAAACCCAATCCACCAACTTGCGTAATAATCAACGCTTTAATGCCACCTGAAACTGCTTTTGGATCGTCATTATAAAAAGAGATCAACGCGTAAGAACACAGAGCTGTTATTTCCCAAAAAATGAACATCAACAATAGATTGCTGGTCAACACCAGACCCACCATAGCACCAATAAAAAAAAGAACAAACGAATAATACCTTCCTAATTGAGCCGAACCTCGCATATAGTCAACAGAAAATATTATGGTCAGAGCACCAATTACAGTAGCCACTGTAGCCAGGAACAGTCCTAATCCATCAGTAACAAAAGAGAAATTTCCATAAGAACTGCCCATAGAGAAAGAGAGAACTGTACCGCTTCTATAAACCCACAACATTGCTATGGAAGAAATTGCCGCAGTTGTAGAAAAAACTACTGCACAAACGTGTTGAATTTTTTCATGGCGATCGCCAATCAACCAAACGACCAATGCCCCAATCCAGGGCACTAGAATTGTTATTATGACCAGAGGTTCAATTTGCAACATGGTTTCACCTCTTCAACTTTGATATGTCTGCAATATCCAGGGTCCCGATGCTGCGTTTCACCTGGACTGCTAATGCTAGGCCAACCACGGCCACAATTGTATCGGCGACGATCACTGTTAAAGCCATGCTTTGACCTAGACTGGGCTGACCCTGACTCTGCCCTACAAACACCAACACCAGCATGGCGCCTTTGACCATTATTTGCAAACCTACCAGCACCCTGATTAAATTACGGGTAATGAGCAAACAATACAATCCGATACCAAATAACCCCATTACTGCGGTTAAAACAATCATCGAGGTACTGATATTCATTCTTGAATCTCCTTGCGCAGATTTCTGATTTGATACTCGTCAGTCAAGAGTCGCAACATACTGATGACGCCAGCAAATATCATCACGACCTGAAGATATAAATCAGCTTTTCGGTTCTCCCAAACCAATTGTTGAAATCCTGCATCCTGATTTAAAATAATCGGAAAATCTAATAAAGGCAGTAATTGCCATCCAATTAACACAATTGCCACAACTGTAAAAATTCTTGCCAACCATTTTGGAATAAAAGATAAATTAGGAATCGGCTCATCACCAGCAATATTAATGGCAAAAACAAAGAGCACTGTCACAAGCCCAGCACCAACACTTAACTCAATAACAGCAATTTGATATGCACCAATTAAATACATCATGATAGCTACCAGAGCACTGGTACCAGCCAGCCATATTGCAGAAACCAATAATCTTTTATCACGAACAGCTTGATAAGCACAAAATAGAATCCCCACAAGGATGATGAAATGCAACATAGAGTTTTCCTCCTAATCTAGCCTGGGGTTTGATAAGTCTTTCTGTTTATACAATAAAAAGATCAATTTGTCATGTGAAATCTATCACAAGTTTTCTAATTTTTAAGAATAAATCGCCTATTAAAATTACTTTATTCGAAAATATAAAAAAACAGAAGAGAATAAATCTTCTGTTTATCTAATATAGTTACGAATTTTTTACAATTATTGTTTCTGGTTCTGAATTTCAGTGACTAATTTTTCCTGATCGACGGGTAGTTTATCCACCCGAACCCCAATTGCGTTATAAATCGCATTGGTAATGGCTGGAATGGTTGGAATTAAGCAAATCTCACCAATTCCTTTTGCGCCATAAGGTCCATCTGCGGTTGGATGTTCGACGATAAAGGATGTGATTTCTGGTGTGTAATAAATTGAAGGCACACGATATTTCGCCAAACGATCGGTAATGACCCTTCCCTCCTCCAGGATAAAATCTTCAACCAATGCATGGCCGATACCCATGATAATACCGCCTTCCACCTGGCCTTTCAGTCCTAATGGATTAATCGCAAATCCCACATCATTTGCAACGATAACCTCCGGTACTTTCACTTCACCTGTAATGGTGTTTACCTCCACCAGCGCAGCTTGAGCTGCAAAGGAGAAAGCAACATGCATATCTCCACCCTGCCCTAAAGGTTTTGTTTCCGGAGCCCAATAGGTATACGAAACTTTAGGAATGATTCCATCTTTCCGAAGGTTCTCAGAAATCGATGAAAGTTGAACTTCCTGACGATCAATTTGAGCCAGACCCTCTTTGAATTCTATTTTTTCTGGCGAAACATCATATCGCTCCGTAAGCTCAGATGTCAGTAAATCACGCATAGCTTTAGAAGCATATTTAACCGCATTACCTGTTACATACGTTTGTCGGGAGGCTGTTGTTGGGCCACCATCGGGGGTTAAATCAGTATCAGATAACAAAACCTGTACTTGTTCCGTGCCCTGTCCTAATTCTTCTGATGCGATTAACTGTAAAACAGTTGGTAAACCCTGACCTAATTCTGCTGAAGCAGAACGCACTTCAAATCGACCATCGGGCAACAATTCAATTTCGGCCCCGGCCTTATCCGGAGCACCACCACCAAGTCCAGTATTTTTATAGGCAACTGCGAAGCCCCAGGCTCTGACAATCGTCGGATCATCTGGATCTTGAACAGGAACAAATGGATTTGGTCCAGCTTTTTCATGTAAGGCATTCTCTACTTTTTCAATGCACTCCAGCAAACCAACACTATCTCTCAAAAGTTGCCCTGTGTTTGTCATACTGCCAACGCGTAATGCATTTTTCCTGCGTAATTCAATCGGATCAAGTTGTAAGGCTTCTGCCAGTGTATCCATCATCGATTCAACTGCGAAGGCAGATTGCATCACGCCAAATCCACGGAACGCTCCAGCTGGTGGATTGTTGGTGTACATGGCATAACAATCAATGTTCACATTTGGAACTTCATAAGGGCCTGAGGAGTGTGTGGTCGCACGTGTCATCACTTTCTCTCCTAAGGATGCGTATGCACCGGTATCACCATGTAATTCTGTTTGGACTGCCACGAGCTGCCCGTCATTCTTTGCACCTACTTTGATATTGATCTGGGTTGCATGACGTTTCGGATGAACGATCAAACTCTCCTGACGATCAAATAACAATTTAACAGGTTTTTTGGTTTTCATTGTTAAAATTGCAGCATGGATTTGACCGGCAATGTCTTCTTTACCACCAAATCCCCCACCGATGAGTTGACCAATAATCCTCACTTGATTCTCAGGTAGTCCCAGAACAGCAGCAACCTGTTCACGATCTGAATAAGGAATTTGTGAACCTACATAAATTTCTAACTTGCCTTCATCTGTCAACCGGGCAATACTGCATTCAGGTTCAATAAAAGCATGGTCATTAGGATTCGTATGATAAGTATGTTCAAGGATCACATCAGCGTCATCGAAACCTTCAGATACCGTTCCTTTCTGGACTTTGATGTGTTTCAATAAATTTCCTGATTCATGAATTTTTCTGGTTTCAGGAAGATGTGCCTGGACAGCTGAGGAAACAACAGTTAAAGGCTCGTATTTAAACTTGATCAGTTCCATTGCTTCAGAGGCGATTTCCCTGGTGTCAGCTGCTACAATGGCTAACGCATCTCCAACATATCGGATGGGATCACCTATACCAACCAACACCGGCCAATCCTTGATAAATAAACCATGAGTTTTTGCGTTTGGGACATCCTTTGCAGTTAAAACCGCCTGCACACCTGGTAAAGCGAGTGCTTCGGAAACATCCAACTCAGTCAAAATACCCGCAGAAATCATTGCCCGTTTTACTCTGGCGTGCAACATTCCTTCAAACTGGATATCATCACTATAAATTGCTTTCCCGGTAACTTTCGCAATTGCATCAGGGCGACGGCTGACCTGACCAACCATTCTTTTTCCTACACTGGAAGTCTGAATAACGGGCGAGATCACCGGTTTTCCTGATTCGATGGATGCAGATGCCGCCTGGATCGCCCCAATGATACTGGGGTACCCTGCACAGCGGCATAACGTATCTTTTAAAGCATACTTAATATCTTTTACTTCTGGATTGGGGGTCTTTTCAAGTAATGCATAACTTGTCATGATTTGACCGGGAATACAAAAACCGCATTGCACAGCTCCATATTCGATAAATGCATCCTGAAGTGGGTGTAATACCGTATAAGAGTTCCCATTTTCACCAACATTTTTAGCCAGACCTTCAATCGTGGTAACTTTCTTGTCATGTGCTTTAACCGCTGGATATGAACAGGATAAAACTGGCTCTCCGTCTATAACTACCGTGCAAGCTCCACATTCAGATTCATTACAACCAATCTTTGTTCCGGTTAATCTCAAACGTTCCCGCAGTAAGTCTGATAACATTTCTCCTTCAATAATCGGGAGTAGATATTCTTTTTCATTGACCGTTATTTTGATGTTCATTTCTTTCATTCGGTTTCTCCAGCCCTATTCCATGCAATTTTCACAACCTTTTCCAGTAAAGCCTGTGCCAGATGGTAACGATATTCGGAAGTTGCTCTCATTTTGCTGGTTCTAAATTTTACGGTTTTCAGAATAGTAGCTTTTGCCCTGGAAATTGTTTCATCAGATAATTTATTACCCCGAAATACTTCCTCTACCAGCAATGCGCGGGTTGGAACCGGACCTGATGGGCCAAAAGATATCCGAACATCCTCCACCACGTCGTCTTTTTTTCTTAACCAGACTGCATGATTTAATATCGGTAAAGCGACCCCTTGTGGGCGCATCACTCTGTCAAAAGCTGATCCTTCGCCAGGTTTTTTAATCTGAAATTCAAACCCCACCAGGATTTCATCATTTCCCAAAGCAGATACACCTGGTCCTTTGAATAAATCAAGGATTTTCTTTTTGGAATACCCGGAATGTGAGTAAGTAATGGCAATTGCATCCATCGCTACCAGTGATATCATTCCATCGGCTGCCGGTAACGCATGTGCAACATTGCCTCCGAGTGTCGCTGAATTCCTTACTTGTGGTCCACCGATCAATCCAGTCGCCTCAGCAACCGCCATTGCATGTTCTTTGATCAGTGCTGAATTTGTAATTTGACTGACAGGCACAGCAGCACCAATGAATATTTGCTCACCCATCACCTTCAGTTCTCGCATCTCATTAATGTGATTGAGATCGATTAATGTTTTCATAGCTGGATGGCTGCCTTGTTGGATTTCAAGCAACAAATCGGTTCCGCCAGAAACAAAACAAACAGGTTTTTCTGCCTGGTCATATGCTTCTACTGCCTCTACTAAACTATACGCTAATTGGTAATCTTTCCAGATTGTCATTTATTCGGTGGGTCCTTTCATCTGGCGGCACTTTTCGACGGTTTCTTTGAACCGACGCCGGTCTATCATCAAAAACCGACCACCGAATCTATTATTTAATTTTTCGAGATATTTTTTAAACTATATGAAATATTATATCGATTTTTATCAAAAATTCAATAATAGATAAATCCTCTAAACACTGCAGTAAAAATTAGTTTCCAGTATAAATTCAAAAGCAATACAAAAATTGCAAATTTTCTTTCTTCGCGGTATACTGCGAGCTACTTCAAGGAAAAAGGATGGCTCATGCAGCTGGTGACAAGAAAAATTATTGAGTGGGATAATCATCTTACCAACAAAATCCGCTTAAAACCATCTTCCAAAATGATCTGGCGATTATCAACCATAACCGCTCATTCTGGAGATTCCTGGTATTGTCTGAGTGTCTTATTAGTCATCTGGTTATTTGCAAAAAACGAATGGCGTAGCATTGCTGCTTCCATGGGATTAAGTACCTTTATTCTAGCAATTATTGTATTAATCATAAAATTTTCTATTCGAAGAAAACGACCTGTTGGTGAATGGGGTGAAATTTATAGAAGCACGGATCCTCATTCTTTTCCATCCGGGCATGCTACCAGAGTGTTTTTCCTCACCTCTATGGCCTGGAGTATTGCTCCTATCTGGTTTGCCATTCTACTTTCCATCTGGGCACCTTTGGTGGCTATTTCAAGAATACAAACAGGTTTACATTATCTGTCCGATGTGCTGGCAGGCGTCCTTTTGGGTTGGGTATTAGGGAAATTAGTTCTAGTACTGATTCCTACAATGATCCTTTGGTTTCCCTGGGCGTTTTAACTAACTAAGCAAGGTGGAATTTCGGCAAGACAGTCTCTGAAAAATGGATCAGGCCATCCATATCTTCAAGATCAATCCATTGCAGCATAATTTCATCCAGACCGGTTTGTTGGTATTCATGTAATTTCTCTGTGACCTCTTCAGATAATCCAACGATAATGCCACGTTGAGCCATTTCTTTTGGATCTCGGCCGTTTAATTTCTTTTGTAATTGTTCTTGATTTTGTCCATAAGTTAAATTCGTCATGAGTGATCGGCGAATTTCAGCGGGTTCTTTCCCTTTTTCACTGAGTAGTTGATCCAATAAATTGGTCTTTTCCTCAAATTTCTGAGGTGTAAGAAAGATGGCATTCCATTCATTTGCAAATTTAACAACCAGGGGAAAAGTATATTTTTCTCCATTTCCGCCGATCAAGATTTCTGGACCATCTTTTCGATTGGGTCGTGGCAACAATATCGCATCTTTTAATTGATAAAATTTGCCATTTATCGTTATAGGATCATTCGAGCGAAACAATTCGGAAATGATTGATAATCCCTCTTCGAATCGTAAAAACCTTTCTTTGAAGCTCAATAATTCAAATCCATAATTTTGATGTTCACGCGCCTGCCATCCCGCACCTAATCCTAATTTCAATCTTCCTGCGGATAAATCATCCACGGCAGCTGCCATTCTGGCAGTAAAAACAGGATTCCTGAATGAAATAGGCGAGACGAGTGAACCAAACCTGATCCTTTTCGTGGTAGTTGCCAGATAAGTCAATGATGTCCACAATTCTAAAGAATCTTTATCGGGAGGATTGGCATTGGTAAAATGGTCAGATCGATATAATCCATAGAAGCCAAATTTTTCAACTGTATCAACTATTTTTTTCCAGTTAGTCCAATTTAGCCCATTTTGCCCCTCTATCATGATAGAAATTTTCATTGAATTCCCTTTCTATTTAGGTAGGATTCTTAGCATTTGGTTGTTTGAAGCACCATGATATTCCACTCGAATTTCCTGGTCCTCTGCCTTCAAATCCCATTTCCCTGATTCAAAGTCAACCCGAAATCCACGAGGATACTGGAAATCTGGTACAAATACAACCAATTCCCCGTCTTTCTGGTCTTCAAACAATAATGTATACTCTTTTCGTCGAAAATCAAACGATTGTCTCTTGGGATCACCTGAAATCATCCTTAAATATGGTCGCACGATTGCACTTAATGCTCGGCCACCGGAATAAATATTATCTGGATCTACCTGTTGATCACGGCTGAAAATGGACAAATCTTCATCATTCCACAAATCACCACGTTCGTTCGAATTATCAGATGTGTAATTCCAGATGGTCGAGTCCAGAAAAAGTTCTTCAATGATTTGATAATACAGATCCAGAGCTTCTGCCTGAGATGAAAAATCTCCGCTTTTATACGATCTTTTTTTGTTTAAATCAAAGGGAATTCCAAATTCACCTAGTACAGTTGGGACGCCACTAAATTTTTCATCAGAATCTTTTTTTATGTTTTTCAATTGCTGAGAAAAAACCTTTTTGACATTCTTTTTCCCAAAAACAAGCTTCATTTTATCGGTATCCATGGTGTAGTTGGGATTGAAATTCTTGGTTAATAAAGTGACACCATCATACCAATGTGTAGCATTGACGATCATTTGAGCATCCTGATCGGTCCAATAAGGCAACTTAAGTTCAGGAACTCCTTCAATAAAAATGCAAGCGTCTTCGTCGATTTTTCGGACAGCTGTAGAAAATCGATTGATAAAAGGTTTCAGATAATGGTTGGAAAAATCTACTTTTTCTCCATTTACCTCTGAAAAATAATAAGGATTGATCAACACCGGATTGTTCTTATCATCAGTAGTCCATACACCATGTTGTTTCCAGAGACATTCGGTTCCTACCTGCCATGCCCGTAGTTCTTTTTGATTGATCATTTTCCAATCAGTCAGTCGTAATCCTAGCATTTGAACTTTCCAAATTTCAACTTCCTGTTGTCGTCCATCCCCTAAAAGAATTGATTGCCAGGGGGTTGGCATTTCGCCCAATTTCAGTTGTCCATGATTTTCTCGCAGATCCGGAAGTCCAATCCAGCCATTCGACGGTTCATTGAGACTATCATATCCAATCACATGGTCATATTTTTTTAGTTTTTCTACAATTTTTAGAATAGAATTAATATAATGCTCTTGAAGATAATCCTGAATTTGCACACCAGCAATATGGAAATTCGGAGCGAAATCCCTTCCCCCAAAAAATAATGTAAACATTGTAGCAGCTGCAAGTTTCTGGTAATTTGTGGCCCAGATCATTCGGGGAAACGGATCCCCATAAACATTATGAACGATCGCCGACCCACTTGGATGTATATTCTTTATATCAAATCCAGCTAATTCAAGGGTCCATCCAGGAGCACCATCTCCACCAGTGAATCTACTCCACACATCCTGATGGGGGTCAATAAAAATTGTAAAATCATAATCTCTGGCTTTCTTGACAATCTCCTCAAAATAATCCAGATATTCTTCATCATAAATCCCTGGCCCAAAATGTTCAATGGCTTCCCATGTTGTCAGCAACCTCAGAAAATTAAATCCCCATTTTTTCAGTCTTTCGAAATGTTCGTCTGCCTCAGTCAGTGGGAATGGTCTTCCGACAAATGACACGTTTAAATGGTCAAAAAAACCATCCTTTTTATACGTGGCTCCGTCAGGTTTTACAGGTACTTTACTACTCCCAGCTAAATTTACACCTCGAAAAAAAGCTTTTCGATTAGACCGATCAATAAAATATTGAGATTTCAATCCGATTTTTTTCATAATTCACCTTATCAATAATTATATTGGATTTTCATAATTCCAAAAACTGAGCTTCGTTTAGGAAAATATTGAATCAAGTATTTGCAATCAATTACCAAATTTTCTTTTAAATAACGTCCAAAAGTGTCAACTCAATTGATCGTGGTAAGCGGTTGTTTATGGCGTGCATCCGCACGCCATAAACAACCTGCCACTAATTATTGAAAGGATACGTTCAAAATGATAAATAATTGACCAAATAAACTTGTTCGAGTATCCTTAACGGTGGGAGTGGTTAGGTCCCGGTGGGCTTCCCGGTCTTCAAAATCGGTGGCGGGTTGTTATGCAGGCCGCGGTGGGTTCGACTCCCATCCATTCCCGCCTGTTACAAAAAGACATGGCTCATGGCTTGTCTTTTTTACATTAAGTGGTATTACTTTTATAAAGTTATTAGAATAAATAAAGGATCAATTATGGACACACACTCATTTCTGGAAAATGATTTACAACCTCTACACGACTTTGTCAGAAGCTACATGGTAGTCGAGAGTATCACCACCGGCAGAAAAGAAGATAAGTGGCTGATCCGCTATATTGGCAATTTAAAGAATCCAGAACAAAGCGAGTCTGTATTCGACAGCATTGAAAAGCGAGCTAAAAATTACAAATTTTCTGTTTTATTAACAGAAGAAAAAAATAAACACATTGTTTATCTCCTCGATGAAATTCCTGCTGCAAAAAAAGCAAATCCCAGGACTAATTTAATACTCTTTATCATCACCATCATCAGTGTTCTTGTGACGGGTGGAATTTTCTCCACACCGACCCTACCAGAAAAATTTGACTTACAGGCAATCTTGCTCATTGCAAAAAATGGCTGGCCTTTTGCCATAGCAATCCTGGCAATTCTTGGCGCACATGAGATGGGCCATTACATTGCTGGAAGAAAACATGGTGTTAATGTAACCTTGCCTTATTTCATACCATTACCAATCATCAGTCCTTTTGGAACAATGGGTGCTTTTATCAATATGAAAAGCATACCTAAAAATAAGAAACAATTATTCGATATTGCAATTGCTGGACCCATCAGTGGAATTATTGTTGCCATCCCGATTATCATTTTAGGATTGTCATTATCACAGGTCGAGATGCTCCCTACTCAAATACCTATAGATAGTGGACTTCAAATGGAAGGCAATTCATTACTTTATTTGGGATTAAAATACCTGGTGTTTGGAGAATGGCTTCCAAACCCTCAATCTTATGCCGGATTAAATCCAATTATTTATTGGCTGCGCTATTTCTTTACCGGTCAACCTTTCCCGTTTGGTGGTTATGACGTTATGATTCATCCAGTTGCCTGGGCAGGTTGGGCAGGGATTTTGGTAACCTCATTAAACCTTATACCAATTGGGCAATTGGATGGTGGACATGTTCTGACCGCGGTTTTTGGTAAAAAAGCTAGAAAATTAACACCAGTCTTCCTGGTTATCATGGGCTTGTTAGGCTTTGCATGGTCTGGTTGGTGGTTCTGGGCATTTTTATTGGTTTTCCTCAATCAGATACCTTCTCAAATGAAAGATTCAGTCACCCAATTGGACCCTACCAGAAAGAAATTGTCCATCCTGATGTTGATTTTGTTTATTTTGGTTTTCACCCCTGTCCCATTGGTTATCATAATGGGTTAAGACAGCATTGTGTGGATCGTTTCTCCATCCAGGTTGACATATTTACCCATCGCCTGGACCGTCAAACATGAATGGGCTGGAAAAACACAAAGCAAACTACCTGGTTTGATGCCTTCTGGTATTCCGTCTGACATTACTACTACTCCATGCTCTTGAGAAAGTGAGCGTAAATAACCAACAATCTTTTTATCGTCCCAACCCCAGCCATTTTTCGCGGGAAGAGCTACCAGACCATAAGCATTTTGAACCTCACCCCATGCATGAGAATCTTTTGACAGATGAATAGCGCCACCGTATATGACCACCTCGTTCTGTTCCGGATGAACTGCTACCACGGGGCAAACCAGTGTTACTGCGATCTCCTCTAACAAGCAAACACCTGCCTGAAACTGCTGTACATCATAAAAAAGAAAATTTCCAGGTCGAAGTTCGTCCACATTTCCGAAATCATTTACCATTCTGGATGATGGTGTATCTCCTACAGATATTTCTATGTTGGAATATCCAAGTTGCTTTAATTGATTTTGAACACCCAATAACATTTCCACCGACTGATCATAAACTGAGCGAATTTCTTCAACAGACTTAAATCGATAACTATGCCCGGCATGCGTGATCAATCCTCTAAGCGAAATATTTATACTTTTCTCTAATTCTTTTGCTAATTCTGATATTTTATCGAATTGATTGCTCTTCAATCCACACCGGTTTGCCCCAGTATCAATCTTTATCCAGCCAGAGATTTGGCAGGAAATGTGTTTGTCAATGAAACTAACTGTCTTTATATCCTCAAACAATAAGGACAAATGAATTCTTTTAGATAGTTCAATAATCTCTTCGATTTGTAATATATTTACTGGAAAGGCGATAAAAATATCATCCCAGCCGTTGTCTGCGAAATAAATCGCCATCTCGATGGATGACACTGTAATTTTTTTAATTCCGATTTCCCTAAACCATTTACCAATTTCAGCAGATTGATGCGTTTTAAGATGAGGCCGAAATTGTATGCCCTGTGAGAGAATTTTCTCACTCATCAGTGCGAGATTTTTCCTGGCTTTAATTTCATCTAATAATAATGTCGGTTTATGAATACTGGAAAAAATCGTCACACTTCATTCTCCAATTAAGGTAAATATCCAAAATAAATTAGATTTCCATATGCAAAATGAATAATCCCATTTGGATTGACCGTAAACGCAGTTAATTTGCTTGACTCATCAAGATTTTTCGCCTGACTGGATAAGTTTGGGCTAATTTGTTGTTGTAGGTTGAGTGCCATACTGAAATGATAAATAGCCTGATTATTTTCATCCATAAAATATATGGATGGATCTGGGGGCAAAGTAACATAAACCTGTGAAATCTTTGATCCTGGTAAAACACTATAACTTTCCCTGGTTTTCCCTCCCAAAATCAAACCATACCCAATGTTATTCTCACAGGTTAATTGATTTAAGTTACATCTTGTCAATTGTCCATTTGCGTGAATGAGAAATAACTCCTCCTGGTTGACTGATATGTCCAGTGAACCAGCTAAATTCTCAGGAACATTACTTGAAAAAATACTTTTGGGAACCTGATCGAAGGCATAGTCATTCGATGGATATCGGAAAATGTCCCTGTTTTTATCTCCTGAGTCTAAAATATATAGGCTATATCCATTAAACGCGAGTGCCTTGATCTCTCCCCAATTCAAGTCCGATCTTTTCAATTCAATAGCAATTGGATCATTACCAGGAACACACATCAATAAATTCCCCCGCTTATCAATTCCCATTAAGGACGTATTGATCTTATTCGCATAATTGACAGGTTCAATATCAATCAAAGGATCCACAATGACATTCCCATATTTACCTGGTCCACACACGAATGAATTATCAATAACATAATCTGGTCGTGTAGCAATCATCCTGATAACTCTACCAGTTCCGGAATCAAGAGCATACACATCGCCATTCGCGTTACTTCCCATACGGCTGATTTGAATTCGTTTATCCAGACCACCAAAAATAGTTGGTTGAATGTCAATCCTGGTCACTCCTTGAAGTTCATCCAGTTGGGTTTGAATAAATCTTTTAATTTCAGTAATTGATTCTGATTTCCCATAGCTCTCTGATTCAGTTACTAATCGTAAAGCTTCCTGATACATCAAAATCTGATTATTGACATCTGGGTCATCTAAAGCATCGCTGATTAATAAATTTGCATTAGCAATTAATTCAGTTTGTTGTGAACCTAACCCGCTTTGAATGTAAACCGTGATTCCAATCGCAGACACAAACAAAGCTACCAAAATCGCAATCATCAACATGGATGATGAAGACAAGGAATTGGGATCTTTTTCAACGCTTGACCTGGATGAAGGTTTGATAACTTTTTGAAGACTCTTTTTGAGGTTATTCGTAAAAGTTTTATAATTTTCGTTCAGGTTATGAAAAAATTTCCGAACACTTATAAGAAAAATGGCAAAAGCTTTTGATTCTATTTTTGACACTTTCTTAGTTTGTACTTTTTCTTTATCATTGTTTCCGGACTCCCAGGTATCGCCACTTAGAAAAATACCATCAAGGGATTGTACACTAGGAATTTCTTCATCCTTTTTTGGTTGATTGATGGTTACATCCTCAAATATATCCAACTGGAATTGTTCAGTGATTTGATCAGTATCTGTTATTGTTATTTCCGAATTTTCTCCCGTTACAAAATTCGGTAACTCTACAGACAAATCATCGAGAGGTTCATCACCAGAAATCTCCATTTCAATTTCGTTTAGGGGTACAGGATCTTTGTTGATGTCTTCGTATTTTTCAGAACTTGATGTTGAAGAAGTAGAAACAGGTGGAATATCCTGGACAGAAAGATTAATGTCTTCATTATTTGAAGTAGAAAATTCCGCGGAATCAAGTTTTAATTGATGAACACTTCCATTTCCATTTCGGAATTGAATAATAACTGCTTCAAAATCATCCTGGCTTAATTGTCGAAGCGATCTTCTTAAATAGCTGATAGAAAGTCTCTGGTTATCGAATAGTGCTTCTTTTGTCCAATTTTTTGAAGGTTTGGTTGTGAGAATGATTCGATCGCTTTCATTAATTTTAGAGTGGAAAAATCGAAGTTTAATACTCTTACCGACACCTATTCCCTCTATTCCATGTGTTCTATCCTCAAATTTTTCTATTCTGTTTCTGGATAAATGATAAGACGTTGAACCTCCAGCATGAACCAAATACAAATCATCCTTATTGAGAACCAGTAAATGAAAGGATCCCAAAATGGGAGAATGTGAAGTGTTTTTTATATTTATTTGATTCAGAAGATTATTAAAAAATTCACCTGCTATTTTTGCAGCTGTAGTAATCGGGCCTTTCGTTTTGTAATATTGGCTACCTGTCTTTGCCACCATTTGATTTATTTGATTTTCTTCTTCTTCAGTCAATTTTCTAAACGGAGTGAAGCGTATTACAATAATGTCTTCTACTCG
Source organism: Anaerolineaceae bacterium (assembly GCA_019429225.1). Lineage (GTDB taxonomy): Bacteria > Chloroflexota > Anaerolineae > Anaerolineales > Anaerolineaceae > UBA6170. The sequence goes on along the minus strand of JAHYJK010000026.1, from coordinate 7,810 downwards.
TGTTCTTGTGGCTTTTCGATGAACATTCCCCACAAAATATCCTGTTAAATATGAATATTCTTCATTCTCTTTGAAACCAAAAGGATATATGAATAAATCAAACACAAAATAAAATTCCTCTCATTGGAATAATTACATTATCTTTTGATTATACAACCTAATTTTAATCGTTCTCGATATTCTCAATTTGAAATGAGTAATATAATTAGAAAATTCTCCATCTTCTTAAAAGATTTAACGTAACAATGATTTTTGTTTTATTTTAGCTATAATCAATTTAAAGTGACAAAAAAAGTTTTTGAAAGGCCAGGTTTTTCAGATGACAGTTGAAAAAGACGCACTCTCCTTGGATGTAGGATCAAGATTGAAGGAACTTCGTGAAGCCAGACATATCTCAATGCGAGAATTAGCCCGTAGAAGTGAATTATCTGCAAATGCATTAAGTATGATTGAGAGGAACCTGACTTCACCTTCTGTGAGCACATTGAATAAATTAGCAACCGCGATGGAAATTCCAATCACGGCTTTTTTTAGAAATAATCCTGAAAAACATAATATTGTTTTTTGTAAAGGTTCAGAACGCAATAGAGTTCCATTTATGAAAGGTCTTTGGGAAGGACTCGGTGGTGAATCTTTCATTGGGAGGATTGAAGCATTTATGCTTACTTTAGAGACTGGAGGATCCAGTGGTCCGCATGGAATGCTCCATTCTGGTCATGAATTTGTTTATTGTTTAAGAGGAAAGCTGGAATATGAAGTAGCTGGCGAAAAATATTTTTTAGAAACAGGCGATAGTTTGATTTTTGCTTCGCAACTTTTGCATCGCTGGCGGAATTCTGGCCCCAATGTCTGTAACGCAATTATTGTAATTTCAGGTCACGAAGACAATGAAAATCCTTCGGAATTTCATCTAGCTTCGGCAAAAATTATTGATGACCTGAAGAAAATATCAAATTCTGATTGACCACCAACTCAATTTAAGAGTTATTTTGGTTCATTATCCAGGCGTATCCCATGTCCCCGGACTGTTACCAGATATTCGTGGGTTGGATCAAACAAAGCAATTCGATCTCTAAGTCGGCGCACCAATGCATCCAGTGCCTGTTCAGAAACACCCACTGCTTTTTCATCTCCCCAAATTATCGAAATCAAATCACTTCTGGAAACTACTTTTCCATGCTGTTCATTTAATGCCTGTAATAGTCTAAACTGGGGCACACTTAATGGCGGCAGAATTTCTTCATCTCCTAACCAAACCCGCCGAGATCGAAAGTCCAGATAGATTTTTTTGGTCTTTTTTACAGTCTGAGGGACAGGTAATAATTCTCGATCTAAAGGCATTGTTGCATCAGAACTTAAAAAGAAGAAACTCTGAACCAGGGCAATTTGAACAATATCCCCTTCTTCCAGAATAGTTGGAATTTCAAGTAATGTACCATTCAAGAAGGTTCCGTTTTTACTTCCTAAATCCTCAAGTAATACTCCATTATTGTCAAAAGTAAATCGCGCATGAACTCTGGAAACTTGTCGATCTGGAACCACTATTTCACAGTCCGGATCTCTTCCAACGTGAATTACTGTTTTTATCCCCCAGCGTTGCCCTAACAAAGGTCCATTCTGTGCAATTAAAATTGGAAATTCAGAAAATACCTCTTCCATCAAATCCTCGATCTCTCAGAAATTTCTTTTAAAATCCCTTAAACTTATTATTTATTCAGTAAAATTTCCAATTACACAGCTTAATTGGTATAACGAATAAGGTATAATATATCAAATAAACGCCGAATTGTAAAAATTAGCAAGTAACAAAATAATAGGAGAGAAGAAAATGCCGCTCCCGTTGAAAACGGGGGATGTATTGCGTGGTCGTTATCGCATCCAAAAAATCATTGGACAAGGTGGTTCTGGATCAATTTATCTCGCAGATGATTTGCGATTATCGGGCCGACAATGCGCCCTTAAAGAAGTTGAACACAATTCAAACCTTCCGGAAGATTTGATCAAAGAAGCTCGTGATCAATTTTTACGAGAAGCTACAGTTCTGGCCAGGTTGGATCATCCGAACTTGCCAAAAGTGTCTGATTTCTTTTCCACGGGTGCAAGAGATTACCTGGTGATGGATTATGTTCCTGGAGAAGATTTGCGAACCATCATGTTGAAAGCCAAACAAAAACATCAATTTCTTTCAGAAATTGATGTGCTGAGCTGGATTTCTCAATTATCAGATGCATTAATTTTTCTGCACGAACAAGATTCTCCTATTCTTCACAGAGATATCAAGCCCAGCAACTTAAAATTAACACCAAGGGGCCTATTAAAACTTGTTGATTTTGGATTGGTAAAAATTGCCGCACCTGGAGAGGTAACAATAACAATCGTACAGGGACAGGGAACTGCTTTATATACTCCGCTTGAACAATACGGAGGTGATCAGGGACACACAGATGTACGAAGTGACATATTTTCCATGGGATCTACGATGTACCATCTCCTTACAAACACACCTCCAACCGATGCGCGACAGCGTTTCCTAAATCCAGACTCTCTAAAATCACCTCGGTCCATCAATCCAGATATCAGTTTGCGTACTGAAAAATGTCTGTTGTGGGCAATGAATTTACATCCTGATGAGAGACCAAATGATGTGAGCCATTTTCGTCAGGCATTATTTGGAGATCGGGCAATTCCCCTCCGCCCAATCAACAAAAAAATAACCGTTCAGGAAATTATCAGAATGAATCCTGAACAGACTTTGGTACTTTCAGCAATTTTAATTTTTATTCTCAGTTTTCTATTGACAGTGGGAAAATAATCAGGACTTTCTTAATTCCACTCTCCCTCTTACATACCAAATCCATCCGATAAAACATCCAACAATTCCACCTAGAAATGAGACAGCCATCAGATCGATTGGTTTGAGAGATAAAGTCCACTCGACTCTCATAATCGTTTGAAAACTGATCAATATATATGCAAGTAATCCCCCAATAAATGCCAATATTGCCCATCGAGTGCTCCACCGAATTGGAATTCTTCTCTTTGAGAAGAAAAACACGCCTACCGACATCGATGTCACAATTAATACCGTTGCAATCCAATCACTGAACCTTGGTAGAAGAGGTGGGTTATTTTCAATGATTACAACTGGTTCAGTTGGAGTTACAGTTGCTGTTAGGGCCGGTGAAGGTGTCTCCGTCATTTCTGGCGTAGATAAAACAACAATTGTCGCTTCAGCCCCCTCTGGTACTGGAACTTCGATTTGAATGAGTTCAGAATTATAAGCAGGATCACTTACAGCTCTTATTTCCATTAATCCTGTATTTTGCACACGGTAGGAAACCATGGCAATTCCTTTTTGGGTAATAGCCTCAACTTGTTGTATATTGGTGCCTTTTTCAATGTAGTTGAACAAAAACCTAACAATGGTTCCATCTGGTACTGGGTTGTTATTGTAATCAACAATTACACCTGTTTCTAATCTAATCGTTTCTCCCAAATTCACCTTAGGGATTCTGGAAAAATCTGGTGAAGGATCTCCTGACCCTGGTGAGATTATTTCCGGTGTTTTCATGAACAATGAAATAATTTGATTGGGATTAGGAGCTGTTCTGGAAATTAAATCATAGCCAATTCCCGGTACACTTACTGGTAAAACGCCTTCAGCTGAAATTTCCTTGAACAATAACCTGGCAGCAGTATCGATAAACTCGGCTGTTTTACTGAACAATACATAATAAGCTGTTAATTTACTGATATCAGTAGCATCCAGATAATAAGGTGCATTAAACCCAAAAGCGATCACTTTTTTATTGTTTATCAAATCAGGTCGATCTGCGAGGAACCTTTGTAATGCCATTGAATCCTGATTTTCAAATTTTGGTTTAATAAAAGAAAAAACAATCCAATCTGCATTTCGTAATTCAGAATCTAAAACAGATAGGGATTGAGGGTCCATCAAGTAGTTATTTAAGTCAGCAAATGTATAGGAAGACATGCGTGATGGTGTGACCTGTTCTCCTGCTTCTGGACCGTATAAGCGTAATACAGCTTCCTGAAAAGTAGAAACCCCAAATATTGATTGGGATGGGCATTCTATACATTGCCTGGCAGAAATAGTATCCGTAATGAATAGAATTCGCTCATCCCTTTGAGGTGGTTCTGGAAGTATCACTCCTAATTCAACCAGATCCGGGCTCATTAATACAACCGAATTGCTCGCGATATCAAAATTTATTTGCTGATTATTCCCAACTTTTTCTAGATTCTCCACATCCGGGATTATGTTTTCGATTTCAAAATCACCATAAAGCTCATACTTAAGTTTCAAAAGTCTTTTTACAGATGAATCTACCCGTTGAGAAAATGCAGGGTCTTCCAGATATTTTTGAGTAAAGAATTCTAATACCCGTATTGTGGTTGAATATGGATCCAAATCATGCGTATCAACATATAGATCCAACAATAAAAGGTCATTCCCTGAAATGAGAGCATTCCGTGAAATTTGTCTGGGGTCAAAACCTTCACCACTTGGATTAAAAAATTTCCTTACAGCATTCGAACCCAGGTTATCACTGACAATGACTCCTCCTGAATTTCGCCATGATTCAAACGCTGGCAAAGACATGAGTTGCTCCTGAGCGGATTGGTCAAAGCTGACTGGTCGGGTAGTTGATCGAATATTTCCTTGGAAACCTTGATATCGGATGTGGGACATTAATAAGCCATCCGTTGTTGTCTCTTCATCGGGTGAATTACCCGTTACTGAGAAAAATGGAGCCAATTCTATTTGTTTCAATTGTTCAAGCGATTTCCGAACAGTTGCTACTTCATTTTCCGGTAATCTATCTGATGAACCTCTTCCGGGAAAGTGTTTGGATATCACGGCTATCTGGTTATTGCTGCCAGCGTGAACGCCCTTTATATATGCCTTACCTAATTCTCCAACCCAGAATGGATCACCGCCAAAAGTTCTAGCGCCGAGATCATCACCACCTTCAACATACGGCACATCCAGTACATCAAGCGAAGGTCCTAACAACATGTTGAATCCCAGGGTCGATAATTCTTCACCCAATACATTTCCAACTTCTTCTGCCAGGTTTAGATCCCAGGTAGCGCCAATAGCCAGTTGACTGGGTAATGTTGTCACACCATTGATAATCGAATTGTTAGGATAAGAATCGCCTTCCTGAGAAATTGCGATGAATAACGGTATATAGTTATCAGGTTGATTAGTATTGGTATTTGACTCATCAGACTCAGGTTCTATTGGCCCTTCCCATTCAATTTGTTGTAAGGTTTGGGTCAATTGATATGTATTTTCAACTGTGTTAATTGACGTAAAATTATCGTTTGCTAAATTAAGAACCACACCGCCGACATGTCGATTCACAATCAAATCATAAATTTCACTTTTTTTAGTAACTTCACGCCCCTGAAAAGCAACCAGAAATAATTGCCCTATCTTTTCTTCAGGCGTCATTTTTTGAAATAGATTTTGAACTTTTATTTCTACATCATTAATTTGTTCCTCAACAGCAGAATATCCAATTCCTAATGGAAACAACATGGATACCGTTACGAGGAGTATACAGAATCTAAAAATCCTTACCATTTATTAAAACGAATCCTTCCAGCGTTCACATATCTGTTTATGATAATCTACTTGAATATTACAGCCAGTTATTATTAGAACTGGTTTTTTCACTGGTAGTTTATTATTGAGGACCGCAGCAAATGGAACCGCAGCGGAGCCCTCAATGATCACTTGATAATGATACCAGACATAAGCAACCGCTTGTTCGATTTCATCTTCATCAACAAGAATAAAATCATCCAGCATACTTCTCACTAAAGGTATTGTTAAAGAGTTTTTTTCTACACCACCAGTTAACCCATCTGCAACACTTTTACTCTCAACTATATTTTTCATCGTTCCATAATGATAAAGGGAGTAAAAATATGCAGAATTTTTGCTTTGAAGACCAATAATCCTTGTTTTTATGCCATTCAACTTAAATGCTAAACCTATTCCTGAAATCAGTGCTCCACCACTTACAGGTACGAAACAGGCTTCAGCATCGAATGGTTTTATTTGATCAATCAATTCTAATCCGAGCGTAGCCTGGCCAGCAATTACCTGTGCATCATTATACGGAGAAACCCAGGTTGCTCCTCGTTTGACGGCATAATTTTGTGCTTCAATTTCAGCCTGACGATAATCTCCAGCAATTTTATGAACAGTAGCACCATAATTTAGTATTGCGTCTTCTTTGTTCTTAGCAGTTTTTTCAGGAATAAAGACAGTTGCTTTTGCACCAACTAATTTAGCCGCATAAGCAACACCCAGTCCATGATTTCCAGCAGAAACTGCAACCAGCCCTCTTTCTTGTTCCCAGGGAGCTAGCGCTAAAATCTTATTTAATGCGCCTCGAATTTTAAAGGCACCTGTTTTTTGTTGGTTTTCCCATTTGATATACACATTCAAAACTGGATCAAAGGATAAAGGTGTCGCGTTAATTTTTCCTTTAATTCTGGTTGCAGCAGCTTGAATTGACTCAGAACTAATCATCATTCGTTAATAATTCTTTTTGCCAGAGAAGGATCATCAGTAATTAAACCATCTACATTATCCTTCAGCAATTTCAGTATTTGCTTTTCAGTGTTTACTGTCCAAACATTTACTTTTCGATTTTTTCGATGTTGCTTTTCGATAAATCCTTTATCGACATCACTATAATATGGGTGAATCAAATCTGGGCTTATCCATCTCATCAGATTTGAACGAAAAATCCAACCTTTTTTTCCAGGTAATGCTAATAAGGCAACTGATACATTTGGCAAAATTCTTCTCGTTATAAAAAGATTGTAAGGATGAAAAGACGAAAACAAAACACGATTTTCTATACCCATTTGTTTAACCAAATATGCAGCTTTTTTAGCCAGACCATCACGAATGGAAGAATAATTTGTTAATTCAATATTAATCAGTAACCTTTTTGAAAATTCTTCTAATACTTCACTTAATAGGGGAATTTTTTCACCTGTGAATTTAGAAGAAAAAGAGCTTCCCGCATCCAAATTTCGCAAATCTTTCAGATTTGTTTCGATCACTCTTCCATGTCCATTGGTTGTTCTTTCCAATGATTGGTCGTGAATAATCACCATTTCTCCGTCTTTAGAGCATTTGACATCAAACTCGATGCCATCAGCAGATAACTCAACTGCTTTCTTAAAAGCTGCCATGGTATTTTCTGGTGCGTAAGCAGAAGCGCCTCGATGAGCGATAATAATAGGTTTTTTATTTTCCACAGTAAAACCTTTGTTATAAATCTACGAAATACGATGCAGCCGCTCTATCAATCAATTCCTTATTCAGAATCGGTTCAATATTTAGATACCGGGAAATATCAATAATTTGATCACAAATATCCCGTGGATGAGAAGCACGAAGATTCCGGCTGCGTTTAATGTAATGCTCCTGCAATAAATAAGCCAATCCTTCATCGGTGTAAGTAACACCCTTTTGAGATGACACTCTGCGGAATAATTCCCGATAGTCCTCATAGGACGGATCACCAATTTCGATTTTATGACGCAAACGTCTTAAGAATGCCTCATCGACTAAATCTCTCGGGGGTAAGTTCGTTGAAAAAATGACCAGAACATCAAAGGGAACTTCAATTTTTCTACCTGTGTGTAAACTCATATAGTCGATCCGATTTTCCAGAGGCACAATCCATCGATTTAATAAGTCCCTTGGGCGAACCAATTGACGTCCAAAATCATCAATCAGCAAAATTCCACCATT